>NZ_CP129212.1:6300000-6592500 GCF_030413175.1 Bradyrhizobium roseum | reverse complement strand
ACCTTGCCTTCAAGGAGAGCCTGCCCATGCGTCAGATATATCGTCCCGTCGCTTCTGCCCTGAGTGTCGCCTGTCTCGCGCTCGCGATCTCGGCGATCTCAAGCGGCGAAGTGCTGGCGCAGGCCAAGCAGGCGCCGCCGAAGCAGTCCGCGCCGGCCCAGGCCGCGCCGCCGCCGGCAGCGGAAGTTCCCGCCATCAAGCAGATCGCGCTGACCGATAAGCAGGTCGAGGGTGTGCTCGCGGCGCAGAAGGATATCGACGCGATCACCGACAAGATTTCCGATGATGCCAAGCCGGATCCGAAGGTCGACGCCCAGCTCGACGCGGTCGCCAAGAAAAACGGTTTTGCCGGCTACGACGAGTACAACACCGTCGTCGACAACATCAGCCTGGTGCTCGGCGGATTCGATCCCGCGACGAAAAAGTTCGTCGGCGCCGAGACCGTGCTCAAGGCGCAGATCGCCCAGATCCAGGCTGACAAGAAGATGCCGGCCAAGGACAAGAAGGAGGCGCTCGCCGATCTCAACGAGGCGCTGAAGTCTCCGCCGCCGGCGATCGAGAACAAGGGCAACATCGATATCGTCGCCAAGTATTACGACAAGCTCGCCGAAGCGCTCGGCGAGGGCGAGGAATAATCGCAAGCAGACCGGCTGACGAAGAAGCCCCGGAGATTGCTCCGGGGCTTCTTTTTGTCGCCGATCGGCTGCTTCGAATGCCGCCCGCTCAGGTGCGGGTGCGCATCCGCATCATGAAGCTGTCGTAGCTCAGTTCAGCCACCTGATTCCAGGCCACCGATTCGTTGCGGAACGCCGACAGGCTCGTATACATCTTGTTGAAATGCGGGTTGGTCTTGGAGAGATCCGCATAGATGCCGTTGGCGGCATTGTAGCAGGCCTCCAAAACTTCTTGCGGGAACGGCCGCAGGACGGCGCCGGCCGCCAACAGCCGCTTCAGCGCGGGCGGATTGACGTAGTCGTATTTGCCGGTGACCCAGGTGAACGTGTCGTAGGAAGCGGTCTCGATCGCGGCCTGATAGTGTTTCGGCAGCTGATTCCACTTCTCCATGTTCATGATGTTGTGGCCCTGGCCTGTGCCTTCCCACCAGCCTGGATAGTAGTAGTATTTTGCGACCTTCACGAAGCCGAGCTTTTCATCGTCGTAAGGTCCGACCCACTCCGCCGCGTCGATCGTGCCTTTTTCCAGCGCCGGATAGATGTCGCCGCCCGCGATCTGCTGCGGCACGCCGCCGACCTTGGCAATGATGGTGCCTGCGAATCCACCGACGCGGAATTTCAGGCCCTTGATGTCATCGACCGACTTGATCTCCTTCCGGAACCAGCCGCCCATCTGGGCGCCGGTGCTTCCCGTGGGAACGCCGATGCACTTGTAGTCCTTCAGAAGGTCGTTGAGCATGTCCATGCCGCCGCCGAAGCGCAGCCATGAGATATGCGCGCGTGTATTGAGACCGAACGGCAACGAGGTGCCGAACGTGAAGGCGGGATCCTTGCCCCAGTAGTAATAAAGCGCGGTGTTGCCCATCTCGACGGTACCGTTGGAGACGGCGTCGAGCACCTGCAGGCCGGGGACGATTTCGCCCGCTGCAAATGACTGGATCTGGAATTTGTTGTCGGTGATTTCGGCAACGCGTTTGACGAAATATTCGCAGCCGCCGTAGAGCGTATCGAGCGCCTTCGGCCAACTCGCCGTCAGCCGCCATTTAATTTCCGGATTTGATTGGGCAATCGCCGGCGCAGCAACCGCAGTTGCGGCAAGACCGACGCCACCAACTTTCAAGAAATCACGACGTTTCATATTTTGTTTCCCCTCTGCTTTTGCCCGACCAGCGGACGACGGTCTTGTGCCGCCTTGCTGGTTTTTCCGATGGTCGGTGCTGGTCTGGTGTTTGTGCAATGTGGGCCCTGAAACCAAGGCTCTTGGTTTGTCGAATAAGCAATTCCCGGCTTTATGGACCTGACCGCAGGATGACGAATTGGTGATGGATAATCAAGGGTTCTGGTTCCACCGCAGGTGCGAAGGATTGCCTGAATCCTGAGCGCTCAAGCTGCGTTATCGGCCCGAGGGCAGGATTGCGCTGACGCCGATTGCCGCCACCTGCTAGTGAAAAGCTGCAATTCTCTCGCTGGAGTCCTCAATGGCCGACAAGAAAGTGGTGGTCGCGGGTGCGACAGGGCTGGTAGGAAATGCCGCACTGCGGCACTTCGGGCGCGCCGGTGGCTGCGAAGTTGTCGCACTATCGCGACGCAGGCCGCGCGAGCTGTATGGCGCCCGCCATGTATCGATCGACCTGACCGATCCGGCGCAGTGCACGCACGTCGCAACATCGCTCAAGGATGCAACCCACCTCGTCTATGCTGCGCTCTATGAAGGGCCGAACCTGATCGACGGCTGGCGCGATCCGGAGCAGATCCGGACCAATGACGCGATGCTGCGCAATCTGATGGCCGCGCTCGAACCGGTCGCGCCCGCGCTCCGCCATGTCGCGCTGCTGCAGGGCACCAAGGCGTATGGCGTCCACGTTCGCCCGCTCACCGTGCCCGCGCGGGAAGGTCGTTCGGAGATGTACGAGCAGCCGAACTTCTATTGGGCGCAGGAAAATTTTCTGCGCGAATTGCAGAACGGCAAGGCCTGGCACTGGAGCATATTGCGTCCCGTGCTGATCGTCGGCGAAGCGATGGGCGGTGCGATGGATCTGATCCCGCCGCTCGGTGTGTATGCGACGATGATGCGCGAGCAGGGACGCCCGCTGGATTATCCCGGTGGCGCGGCGCGGGTATCGCAGGCGGTCGATGTCGACCTGCTGGCGCGCGCCATTGCCTGGTCTGGCGAAACAGCTGCGGCCTGCAACGAGGCGTTCAACGTCACCAATGGCGACGTCTTCACCTGGGAGAATGTCTGGCCGGCGATTGCAGATGCGCTCGAGATGAAGCCCGGCCAGCCGGTGCCGCTGTCGATGGCACAGGAGTATCCGAAGTGGATCTCGCCGTGGAACGAGCAGCGCCGCAGGCACGATCTGGTTTCGCCTGAGCTAGAAGCGTTCGTCGGCCTGTCGTTCCAGTATGCCGATTACAGCATGCGATACGGCCAGACCCAGCCGGGGCCGCCCTCGATCGTCTCGACCGTGAAGATCAACCAGGCCGGATTCAGCGAGATGATGGATACCGAGGCGATGTTCCGCAAATGGTTCACCCATGCGCGGGCGAGCCGGCTGTTGCCGTAAACTAGCGCGGCAAGGCGAATGCCTTCTCCATCGCCTTGCGCGTCTTGATGGCGTCGCTGTTTTCGTCAACCTCGACGTCGTTCCAGCGCACCACGGCGCCATGGGCTACGTCACTCTTCAGCTTGACGCGATGGGCCAGTCCGATCGGCAGCGCGCCTTCTGAGAGGCTTTTTCGCGCCGGCATCAGTTTGCCCCACACCGTGTAGCCGCCTTCGCCGTCGAGCATTTCGCCGGCGCGAAGCGCGCGCTTGGCCACCGCGGCGACGTCGCCGCGGAAATCATGCGGCTGCCCGGTGGGTTCGTTGCGCAGGGCCGCCGACAGGATCGAGATGTTCAGCTCGAGCCCGATCAAATGATACGGCTTGTACATCGCCGCATAGCGGCCGGAGGCGTCGGTCTTCAGCCCGTACTGCTTGAAGCAGTCGGCCGCGTAGTCGTTCGGTGCCTCCAGCACGACATAGACGCCCCAGCGCAGATCACGGAACACCGGACGGCCGTCGCGCTCCAGCGACGACACGACTTCCGCAAGGCCGGCCTTCTCCAGCACGCCGCCTTTATCACGCGGCCGCATCACATGCGGCAGGTCGTCGACGCCGCAGGGCGGAAACAGCAGGCCGTCGGACGGCACGTCGAGCCCGCAGGCGTTGGCGATCGCGGCCATTTCGATCGCGGATTTGGTGCCGTCCAGGAACGAGTTGAACATCTGGGGATTCATGCCGGCCGACTGCGCTTCGCCCGCCGTCAGCCCGTAGTGGCCCCAGACGCCGTCCGGCGTCACGTCGTGATAGGCAGGCAGATATTTGGTGCCCTTGCCGGCGGCGACGACGCGAAAGCCCGTCGCGCGCGCCCAGTCCACCATCTCGGCGGTCAGCGCCGGCTGGTCGCCATAGGCCAGCGAATAGACCACGCCGGCCTTTCGCGCTTCCTCGGCGAGCAACGGCCCGGCCAGCACGTCGGCCTCGACATTTACCATGACGACGTGCTTGCCGGCCGCGATCGCCGCGCGGGCGTGCCGGATGCCGACGGCGGGATTGCCGGTGGCTTCGACGACGACGTCCATCGCGCCGCCGGCGATCGCGCGCGCCCCGTCATCGGTGAAGGTGGTTCGCGCGATCCGCTCCTTGTCCCAGCCGACGGTGCGGCAGGCTTCGCGGGCACGGTCGGGGTCGAGATCGATGATGATGGGTACTTCAAGTCCCGGCGTGTGCGGCACCTGCGACAAGAACATCGAGCCGAATTTTCCGGCACCGATCAGCGCGACGCGAACCGGCTTGCCGGCTGCAGCGCGGGCGTTGAGGAGGCGGTGAAGGTTCATGGGGAAAATCCAGCGAGTAAAATTGCGGCTATGATTGTCGCCGTCATGGTCGGGCAAAAGCGCGAAGCGCGTCTTCGCGCCGGATGTCCCGGCCATCCCCGTCTTTTCCGCCGCGGCATCGCAAGACGTGGATGCCCGGGACAAGCCCGGGCATGACGCGTGTTCTAAAATGGCTTCAAACTACTCCGCCGCCTGGCGATGGGCGCGCGCCAGCCGCACCAGTGCATCGTCGTCAACGGTTTCGATCGGCGTGAAATCGCGGTGCGCGATATATTCCGGTCGCGTCGGGGTGCGGATGTAGTTCGAGACCGCATTCAGCGTCAGATAGACGATCTTGCGCGGGTAGGGCGTGATGTTGCCGGCGGAGCCATGCACGAGATTGCCGTGGAACATCAGCATGCCGCCGGCCTTGCCGGTGGGAGCGACGATGCCGCCTTCGTTGACGAGTTTCGTGACGGTCGCCTCGTCCAGCGTCCACAGTGGATAGGAGGTTGTCTCCAGGTCGTGCGAGGCTTTGAGGTCGCCGGCGTGCTGGCTCTTCGGCACCAGCATCAATGGGCCGTTGATCGGCATCACCTCGTCGAGGAAGATCGCGATGTTCATCGCGCGCGGCTCGGGCATGCCGTCATCGCGCTTCCAGGTGCCATAATCCTGGTGCCATTGCCAGACGTCGCCGGTGAAAGCCGCCTTGGCGTTGATCTTGAACTGGTGCATGTAAACCTTCTCGCCGAACAGCTGTTCGATCGGCTCGATCATGCGGGGGTGCGCGCCGAGTGCGCCGAAGGCTTCGTTATAGAGATGCGCGGCAAAAGCTGTGCGCGGCGCACCGCTCTTCTCGCGCCATACCTCGGGGCGGTTGGCGTCATAAATGTTGATGGCTTCGCGCGCGAGGTAGTCCACTTCTTCCTGGCTGAACAGTTCGGGCAGGAACAGCCAGCCTTCGCGGTTGAAGAATTCGATCTGCTGTGGCGTCAGTTTCATGGCGTTCTCTCCTGTGGTTTTGTTTTGTTTTACTCTCCCCTCATGGTGAGGAGCGCGTCTTCGCGCATCTCGAACCATGAGGCCCGTGGCCATCCGTCGAGACGCCGCTTCGCGGCTCCTCAGGATGAGGACCCTGTATTAGGCCGCCTTATCCGTCGCTCTCAGTCTCTCCTCGGTCATGCGTCCGGCGGTTTGCGCATGCGCCAGCGCTACAGCCTCCGCGGCCTTGGCATTGCCGGCGAAAATCTGCGCGGCGATGGCCTCGTGCTCGGCCCAGGCGCTGTCGCGGTAATCGAGCTCGGCGAGCACGGTCGCCATCGAGCGGCGCATGTGCGGCCATTGCGGCGCAATCATTTCCTCGATCGCGGGATTGCCCGCGAGATGGTAGATCGCGCGATGAAAATCGACGTCGAGCGCGATCAGCCGCGACAGCGGTGTGTCGTTGCCGACGATTCGTCCCGCCCGCAGCGCGGCCTCGAGTTGCGCGCGTCCCGCAGCATCCGACTTGGCCCTTCCGGCCGCGAGCCGGGCAGCCAGCCCGTCGATGGCGCCGCGCACCTCGTAAAGCTGGCGGATGCGCTCGGGATCAAGCCGGGTGACTTCAAAACCGCGGCGGCCGCTTTCGGCGACGAGTCCCTGCCGGTGCAGCAGATGCAACGCGTGGGAAACCGGCTGGCGCGAGACGCCAAGCTTTTCCGCCAGTTCATTCTGCCGGATGCGGTGGCCCGGCGGCAGCGAACGATCGGTGATCGCCTCGAGGATCCGGCCGTAGACCTGGTCGATCAGGTTGGGGAGCGGATCCAGGCGGATCATGTCGGCTAACCCGCAATCGAATACGGAATTCCGTATTCGATACTCCTCGGCCGGCGGCGCGTCAACCGACTTTGTGCGCTGAACGTGCCAATTCCGGCGCCGCGCGCTAAGCAGCAAACTCGGCCGAACCCGGATCGGCCGGTCGGTCGTTCGTTTCGCCCCGTCTGCCACCCCAGAGCGCCACTCCATGCTGCAACCGACAATCCGAAAGCGCATCCTCGGCATCGCCCTCGGATTGATTTTTTTGATGGCGATCACGTCGGCGCTGTCGACGGTGATGACGCGCAAGATCGCCCATCAGCTCGACGAGTTCAGCTCCAGATATGTCGAAGCGTACGGACACCTGGCGCGAATGAATATCCGTTCGCTGGAGCAGGCGCTGGCGCTGCGCCGTTTGATGATCAGCCGGATGCAGACGCCGCCCGACGAGCCCTCGATGGCGGACCAGCGGAAAATCTACGAGGCGAAGGGCCAGGAAATCGAGCAGGAAGCGCAGGCGGCGCGTGCCCTGATCAATGCGATCATCGACGACTCCTCGACTGCGTCCGATAACGCCCGGCTCGGCCGGATCGACGATCGGATCGAGCGCGTGATCAGCGACCTCCATCGCTACCTCGGCGAAGAATACAAGCGGCTGCTGACGCTGATCGAGGCCGGGAATATTGCGGAAGCCCGGGCCAGCGTGGCGCGGACCGACGCGCTGCGCGACGACCTCAACCAGCGGATCGAAATCATCCGCACCGACATGCTGGCGCTGGTCCGCGGCGATGCCGAGATGACGATGCGCGACCAAAAGACGGCCATCGTCATCTCCGTGGTCCTGACCCTGCTCGCGAGCATCCTGGGGCTGATATTTTCACTTTTCATCAGCACCGGAATAACCGGCCCGGTGCGGCGGCTGCTGGACGGCACCCGCGCCGTCGAAGCCGGCCGGCTCGACGGATCGATCGACGTCACCACGCGAGACGAGATCGGCCAGCTCACGACCGCGTTCAACAACATGGTCGAACAATTGCGTCACAAGGAACGTTTGCGCGAAACGTTTGGCCGCTATGTCGACCCGCGCGTCGTCGAAGGCCTGATCGACCGGCAGTCGCCAACCGCCAGCGATGGCGAGCGGCGGGTGATGACGGTGCTGTTCTGCGACATGAAGGGGTTTACGAGCCTCAGCGAGGGGATGACCCCGCAGGGCCTCGTCAAGGTGATGAACCATTATCTGTCGACGATGTCGGGACCGATCCGCAGCCATCGCGGCATCATCGACAAATATATCGGCGACGCCATCATGGCCTATTGGGGCCCTCCCTTCACCGAGCATAGCGAACAGGCGCGGCTGGCGTGCTTGGCCGCCGTCGAGATGACTGATCGTGGCGCGGCGCTGCGGACGGAATTGCCCGAACTCCTTGGCGTGCGCAACGTGCCGAGCGATTGCGATGTTCGTATCGGTGTTGCGACCGGCGAAGTGCTGGTCGGCAGCATCGGCTCGGAATTCATGATGAGCTACACGGTGATGGGCGACGCGGTGAACCTGGCGTCGCGTCTGGAGAACGCCAACAAGATCTACGGCACGCACTCGCTGGCGTCGGAGCCTGCGATCGCCGCGGCCGGCGATGCCATCGAGGCCCGCGAGATCGGCCGGCTGGTGGTGGCCGGACAGACCAAACCCGAAGCGGTGTTCGAGATCATGGGCCGCAAGGACGAACTTGGCGAAAAAAGGCTGATGCTGCGCGAACGATATGCCGAGGGGCTCGCCGCCTATCGCACGCAGCGTTGGGATGACGCGCGACAGGCGTTCCGCGCGGCGCTCGAAGCGGTGCCCGGCGACGGCCCATCGCTGGTGCTCGCACGGCGCGTCGAGGATTTTCAGGCCAATCCGCCGGCCGCGGATTGGGACGGCGCGTGGCGTCTCGATCAGAAGTGATTGGCAGTGCTCTTATGACGCCAGAAACTCCAGCACGATGGTGCAAAACGCCTGCGGCGCCTGCTCGAACATCGGATGCGTGGTGCCCGGGATCATCGCGACGCGCGAGCCCTGGACATTCGCCGCCAGCGCATTCAGCACCTTCGGCAGCGTGCCCTTGGTGTTGGCGCCGCCGATGAACAAGGTCGGCGTCTTGATCGCTTCCGCGTCGGCCTTGGAGAACGGCGGGCGCTGATCGTGCATCTGGCCGATCAGCGTCGTGGCGTTGTCGCGCAGGAGCTGCTTAGGCGTCGCCGGCAGGCGCTTCCAGGCACCCGGGCCTTCCAGGGCGTCGAGGAAGATCTGCAGCCCGCCGTCGATATCGCCCGCGGCGATCACCTCGGCAGAAGCCTTGATCCGCGCGGCCAGCAGCGAGGGGCCAGGCTGGTAATCGGGATCCAGCGTGCCGTCGAGTTCGCCGCCGGGTTCGGCCAGGATCAGCCTGCGCAACAGATCAGGCCGTCGCTGCGCGACGCGGAAGCAGATGTGTCCGCCGCGGGAATGTCCCATCAGGTCGAGCGGTCCGGTATCGAGTTTCTCGATAAAGCCGATCACGTCCTCAACATGCTGGGCGATCGAATAGGTGTTGCCGACACCGTCCCAATGCTCGGGGAAAAAATGCCGCAACGAAGGAGCGACCACGCGATGATTGCGGGTCAGCGGTCCGAGTACCGGTGACCAGATCCGGAAATCGCACAGTGAACCATGGACGCAGACCAGCGGCGGGCGACTGCCGGCACTTTGGCCGACATCGAGATAGGCCATGTCATAGCCGTTGACGTGAAGGGTCTGCATGGTGGCTCATGAGGTGGGAAGGTCAGGGGTGATTTAAGGGGATCGTATTGTCCCAGATCATCGGAAGTTGTTCATGCCGTCAAGTTTCCTCGGGTTTCGGGTGGATAGCAGGAATCTCCAAGCCTAGATTTGGGGCCGAGAGCAAGCTGGGTGGCATTGAGCAGGAGACGATGGAGCTAGCCATGACCGGGCACCATTTTACGATATTCGACACCGCGATCGGCCGCTGCGGCATCGTCTGGGGCGCGCGCGGCATCACCTCGGTGCAATTGCCGATGGGCGACGAGACGAAGACCCGCGCCCGCTTGCAGCAGCGCCATGACGATCTGATCGAGACGCCGCCGCCCGCGAAGGTGCAGGCCGCGATCGACGGCATCGTGGAACTGCTCGAAGGCAAGCCGACCGACCTTGCGGATGTTGTGCTTGATCTCGACGGCGTTCCCGAATTCAACCGCGGCGTCTACGACATCGCGCGCACGATCCCGCCGGGCAAGACCATGACCTATGGCGATATCGCCAAAAAACTCGGCGGCGTCGAGCTGTCGCGCGACGTCGGTCAGGCGCTGGGCCGCAACCCCTGTCCAATCGTGGTGCCGTGCCACCGCGTGCTCGCGGCCGGCAACAAGCCCGGCGGTTTCTCCGCCAACGGCGGCGTGGTGACGAAATTGAAGATGCTGGCGATCGAGGGAGCCCCGGTAAACCACACGCCGAGCCTGTTCGACTGAGGGTAAGGCTCCTTCGAAGCCGTCATTCCGGGGCGCGCGAAGCGCGAACCCGGAATCCAAGTCACTACAAAATAGGTCTTGATTTCATAACCCGCACCATCCGCACGGAGAGTTGGATTCCGGGTTCGCCGCGTTGCGGCGCCCCGGAATGCCGACGTGCTATGTATCGCCGTCACCGGCCCTTGAAGTTCGGCGTACGCTTCTCGTTGAAAGCCAGCACGCCCTCGCGGCGGTCCTCGGTCGGGACCATGCGGTTATAGGCCTCGATCTCAAGCGCAAGGCCATCTCGCAGCGAAAGCTGCAGGCCGCGGTGGATCGACAGTTTTGCCTGACGAGTAGAGATCGGCGCATTGCGGGCGATGCGTGCGGCGGTCGCCAGCGCCGCCGGCAGCAGCTCGGGGAGCGGGAAGACCTCGTTCACAAGACCCCATTCACGCGCTTCCGCGGCGGAAAACGGCTTGCCGGTCAGGATCAGCTCCTTGGCGCGGCGTTCGCCGACGGCGCGGGGGAGCGTCTGCGTGCCGCCGCCGCCCGGCATGATGCCCAGCGTCACCTCGGTCAGCGCAAAGCGGGCGCTCTCGGCCGCGTAGAGGAAATCGCAAGCTCCCGCGATTTCGCAGCCGCCGCCATAGGCCGCGCCGTTGACGGCGCCGATGATCGGCACCGGGCAGTCGATCAACGCCCGCACCATCCGCTCGAAAATCACGTGCTGGCGCGTCCATGCCTCATCTGTCATGCCGCGGCGTTCCTTCAAATCGCCGCCGGCACAGAACGCCTTGTCGCCAGTGCCGGTCAGCACGATGCAGCGCAAATTCTTGGGATCAAGCGCCACGTCCTCGAAATAGCGCACGAGGTCGCGGCCCATCTGGGTGTTGAGCGCGTTGGAGGCGTCGGGCCGATTCAGCCTGACGATCGCCACATGCGCGTCGACCGGCTCGATCGAAAGCGTTTCGAAGGTGGGCGTGTCCGCGCTCATATCGCCTCGCAGGAAAATCCATTGCCGTTGCGCCGGATCTTTCCGACCGACGGCGAGGGGAAATGCGCGGTGCAGCACAGCGTGTCGCTGTCGCAATACCGCTCCATGAATTGGCGTCGTGTCGCTGCCGCCTGCGGCTGATCGACGTCGAACTTGGCGGACAGTTCCGGATAGCGCGTCTGCAGCGGCGAATGCATCAGGTCGCCTGAGAAGACGGCGTCGTCCTTGCCGCGGCCGAAGGCGAAGGCGACGTGGCCGGGCGTGTGGCCCGGCGTCGGCAGGATGCGCGCGTGGTCGCCGATGGCATAGTCGTCGCGCACGATCTCGGCCTGGCGCGCCTCGACGACCGGGAGCACGCTGTCGGCAAATGGTGGTACGGGCGTTTTCGCGTGTGAGTCGGTCCAGTAATCGAACTCGGTCTTGCCGAACACGTAGCGCGCCTTCGGAAAGGTCGGCACCCAGCGGCCGTTGTCGAGCCGCGTGTTCCAGCCGACATGGTCGACATGCAGATGCGTGCACATGACGTAGTCGATGTCGTCGACCGAAAACCCTGCCGAGGCAAGCCCACGCATATAGGTGTCGTCGGTCTTCATGTTCCATTTCGGCCGCAGCGGCCGCGACTTGTCGTTGCCGATGCAGCTGTCGATCAGGATGGTGTGGTGCGGCGTCTTCACCACGTAGGACTGGAAACACAGGATCAGCACGCCGTTATCGTCGAGCGCGCCGGCCTTCTGCATCCACGCGCGATTCTCCGCCAGCACCTCCGGCGTCAGGCCCGGCAGCATTTCCAGGGCGGGCAGGAAGGTGGTTTCCTGTTCGATGATGCGGTGGATGGTGAGGTCGCCGACGTTGAATTTCAGGCTCATGCTTTTTCCCGGCTTGTTATCGCGTGGTGTTGTCCCTGACGGAGGGAATGATGAAGTTGGCGAGGATGTCGAGCGGAGCATTTCCCTGCCGGGGGCTGCCATAAAGCCCTGCAGTCGTCACGACCACAAGGTCGAATTCGGGGATGATTAAGACGCGCTGGCTGCCGAGGCTCACGCCCATGCCCCAAGGTTCATCGTAACCGGGGAAGGATTGCTCGAACACGAGCATGCCGTGCCGGACGATCAGCACGGCATGAATGTTGGCGTTGATCGCCGCATGCCAAGCGGCGATGCCGCACAGGCGCTCGCCATCGAGGCCGACGCTTTCCGGCGTTGCGGTGGACCAGCCATCGCCGATCGAGGCTGGACTTCCGCAGGCGAGATTGCGCTGGCCGGTCTGTAATGACTGCGTCTGCGCAGCCGCAGCAGTGGCCGCGAGCATGACGAGAGCGGCGAGGCAGAGGCGCCGCAATTCTTTGCCAGCCTCATGCATGCCGCTCTCCATTTTCCTTACGTTACGCCGGCGGCGGGACCGAGATTTTCACCGACGGCCGCTCCAGCATTTTCTGATGGAAAGCGTCGAGCTTCGGATAGGCCTTGCGCCAGCCGCAATCCGCAAAGCGGAAATCAGCATAGCCGAGCACGCAAACAAGGCCGATCTGCGCGATGCTGAACGGCCCGGACAGCATTTCGGGCTTGTTCTCGAAATGCGCCATGCCGGTCCACGCCCGGTTCCAATGATCGTCGGACCAGGCCTTCCACCGCAGCGGTTCCGGCCGCACCATGGCTTCGTAGCGGCACAGCAGCATGGAATCCAGCATGCCCTGCAGCAGGGAATGGTCGCTCTTCACCTTCCATCGCTCGGGGCCGGAAGTGGGGATCAATTTGCCGCCGCCGGCGAGTTCGTCGAGATATTCGACGATCACGTAGGAATCGAGGATGACGTCGCCGTTGTCGAGGATCAGCACCGGCAGCTTCTTCAGCGGCGTGATCTTGGAGTATTCCTCGTTGGCCTGACCCGGCACGACGGCGGCTGAGGTGAATTCGATTTTGTCGATCAGGCCGGTTTCGATCGCGGCGATGCGGACCTTTCGGGCGAACGGCGAGGCGGGAGAGAAGGTAAGTTTCATTTTGTTGTTTCCTTTGTTCTCGTCATGGCCGGGCTTGACCCGGCCATCTACGTCTTGCGCTGATGTGGAAGTGAGACGTGGATGCCCGGCACAAGGCCGGGCATGACGACGGCACGGGCGGCGTCTGCCTCACGCCGCGATGATTTCCTGCCGCTGTTCGCCGAGGCCCTCGATGCCGAGCGTGACGACGTCGCCGACATTGAGGAATTGCGGCGGCTTCATGCCGGTGCCGACGCCGGGCGGCGTGCCTGTCGTGACGATGTCGCCGGGCAGCAGCGTCATGAATTGCGAGACGTAGGAAATGCACTTCGCCATCGAGAAGATCATGGTCGAGGTCGATCCGGTCTGGCGGCGCTGGCCGTTGACGTCGAGCCACATCGACAGCTTCTGCACGTCCGGAATTTCGTCCTTGGTCACCAGCCACGGGCCCACGGGGCCGAAGGTGTCGTGCGACTTGCCCTTGGTCCACTGGCCGAGACGTTCGATCTGGAAATTGCGCTCGGAGACGTCGTTGCAGACGCAGTAGCCGGCGACATGGTTGAGTGCGTCGGCTTCGCTGACATACTTGGCGCGGGTGCCGATGATGGCGGCGATTTCGCATTCCCAGTCGAGCTTGGTCGAGCCGCGCGGCTTTTCGACCGGGTCATGGGGGCCGCTCAGCGCGGTGTTGGCCTTGATGAAGAAGATCGGCTCGGTCGGGATCGGCGAGCCGGTCTCCTTGGCGTGGTCCGCATAGTTCAGACCGATGGCGACGAATTTCGAGATGCCGGTGACCGGCGCGCCAAAACGCTGCTTGCCGTCGACGGCCGGGAGTTTGGAGGTGTCCAGTGCGGCGAGCTTGGCGAGCGAGGCCGGCGCATAGGCCTCGCCGTCGAGGTCCTTCACATGCGCGGAAAGATCGCGCAACTGGCCGGATTTATCGATCAGGCCGGGCTTTTCCGCGCCCTTGGCGCCGTAACGAACAAGCTTCATTTTATTACTCCCTGCGGGGTTTCTCTAACGGGTTTTTTTGGGATTTCCGGGCAATTTCCGTAACTTCAGAAGCTTCATGGAACAGCGGGGCAGGAAATTCAACCGCCTAAAGCGCAGGGTAGGGTGGGCAAAGGCGCCCTTGCGCCGTGCCCACCATCTGTCATCAGGCGCAACTTTGAATGGTGGGCACGCTGCGCTTTGCCACCCTACAGTGCCACAAACTTAAACGCATCGCCTTCGCGCTTGATGTGGCCGGCATTGAAGTGGCCGCCGATCACCAGTGTCGGCGTGTCGGCAAAGCGCGAAAACAGCTCGCGGCGGGTTTCGGCCGACTGTTTGGGATCTGAATCGGCCGTGGACGACCAGTCGAGATGCGCCATCTGGCAGGGGTGGTGCGCCACGTCCCCCGTCAGCAGGCCTTCCTCGCCGTCCGACTGGATGTGGATGCTCATATGGCCGGGGCTGTGGCCCGGCGTCGGGATCAGGGTGATTTCATCCGCAAGGCGGGCATCGCTGGCGACGAGGTCGGCCTTGCCGGCGTCGGCGATCGGCTCCACGGAATCGCCGAACACCGCCTGATGCGCCGGGCCCTCGCTGTGGTCGCGCCAATGTTCGAACTCGGTCCTGCCGAACACGTACCGGGCGTTGGCGAAGGTCGGCACCCATTTGCCGCCGACCAGAACCGTATTCCAGCCGACATGGTCGACATGCAGATGCGTGCACAGCACGGTGTCGATGCTGTCGGGCGGAAAGCCCGCCGCCGTCAGGGTTTCGAGAAATGGATCCTTGCGGTTATTCCAGGTCGGCACGTTGCGGCCCTGCTTGTCATTGCCGAGCCCGGTATCGACGATGATCCGCCGCGACGGCGTTTCGACCAGCAGCGAGTGGATCGACATCTTCAGCCGGCCTTCCTCGGTGGCGAAATGCGGGATCAGCCAGGGCAGTTTCTGGATTTCCTCGTTGGTCGCGAGCGGCAGGATGAAGCGGGTGCTGCCGACGGTCTCCAGTTCGACGACCTTTGTGATTTTGACCTTGCCCACGGTCCAGTGCATCCGGCGTTTCCCCCTGTCTGTATTTGTTGTCGATCTGTTTTTTATTTTATCGCGCGCAGTCGACGATGACCGTGCCGAGCTTGTCGCCTTTCTCCACCGCCAGATGGGCCTGCGCCGTATCCGACAGCGCGAACTGCGCGGCGACGTTGTGAAGGCGCTTGCCCGCCGCCAGCCACTTTGAAATGTCGGCCTGCGCCGCGGCGAGCAGAGGCGGGGGCAGCGCGAACAGCACCAGCGCGCGCAGCGCGATGCATTTCTCCATCAGCTCGCGCATCGGCACCACGGGCGTGCGGTTGCCGTTGGTGGCATAGACCGCGATCGTCGAATTCATGCCCATCAGCTTCAGCGTGGTCGCGATATTGCCGCCGAAATCGACATCGACGACGCGGTCGACGCCGCGCTGGCCGGTGAAGGCCATCGCCTTGGCGACGACATCCTCGTTCCTGTAATTGACGACAAGGTCGGCGCCGGCCAGCCGCGCCTGCTCGCCCTTGGCCGCCGAGCTGACGGTGGCGATCACCCTGGCGCCGCCCCATTTGGCGAGCTGCACCGCGTAGTGCCCGACGGCGCCGGCGCCGCCGGTGACCAGCACCGTCTGTCCCACGATCGGACCGTCGCCATAGAGGCAGGTCCACGCCGTCATGGCGGGGATGCCGAGGGTCGCGCCTTCCGCAAACGTGAGATTGTCCGGCAGCGGCGTCACCAGATGTTCGGCGAGCGCGATGTATTCAGCCGCGGTACCGAACGCGCGGCCGTTGCGCTGGCCGTTGAACAGCCAGACCCGTTGGCCGGCCGTGAGCCGCGTGACGCCGTCGCCGACCTGGTCGATGATCCCCGCACCATCGCTGTTGGGAATGACGCGCGGATATTCCATCGCGCGATAGCTGCCGCCGCGGCGGCCGACATCGGCGGGATTGACCCCGGACGCCTCCAGCCGCACGCGGACTTCGCCCGGGCCGGCGTTCGGCGTCGGCATCTCGCCATAGGTCAGAACATCGGGTGCCGGCCCCGTCCGCTCGTACCAGACCGCCTTCACAGCGTGCCCGGAAACGCGCCGCCGTCGAGCAGGATGTTCTGGCCGGTGATGAAGCCGGCCTTGTCGGCGCACAGGAAGGCGCAGGCGAGCCCGAACTCCTCGGGGTCGCCGAAGCGGCCGGCCGGATTGAGTTTTGCGCGCTCGGCCAGCAGCTGGTCGACGGTGATGCCGCGCCTGTCGGCCTCGACCTTGGCCACCGGTCCACGCACGCGGTCGGTATTGAACGGGCCCGGCAGCAGGCCGTTGATGGTGACGTTGTTGATCACGGTTTTCCGCGCGATGCCGGCGACAAAGCCGGTGAGGCCGGCGCGGGCGCCGTTGGAGAGGCCGAGCACCTCGATCGGCGACTTCACCGCGGCCGAGGTGATGTTGACGATGCGGCCGAATTTCCGCGCCATCATGCCATCCACGGTCGCCTTGATCAGCTCGATCGGCGTCAGCATGTTGGCGTCGATTGCCTTGATCCAGTCGTCGCGGGTCCAGTTGCGGAAATCGCCGGGCGGCGGGCCGCCGGCATTGTTGATGAGGATATCCGGCTCCGGGCAGGCCTTCAGCACATCCGCGCGGCCCTGCGGCGTCGTGATGTCGCCGACGATCTCGGTCACGGTGACGGACGGATTGGCCTGGCGGATCTCATCGGCGGTCTGCTTCAGCGCCTCCGCGCCGCGCGCGGTCAGCGTGACATGCACGCCTTCATTGGCCAGCGCGATGGCGCAGGCGCGTCCCAGGCCCTTGCTCGATGCACAAACGATGGCGCGGCGGCCTTTGATCCCAAGATCCACTGTTTCACTCCCGTCATGTCAGATGATGTTTGCTGGTCTGATGTCGGCCACTCTAGCCAAGTCGAACGGTGCTGATAAGCCTTCGATAACGCATAATACGATCCCGCAAACCAGCTCTCTCCACGCATGAGAGTCCGTAGCCCGGATGAGCTCTTGCGATATCCGGGAACAGCCTCTCTGCGGAAACAGTTTCCCCGGATGTCGCAAGAGCTCATCCGGGCTACTGCTACGATTCACGCAATGACGGACCACTTAACCCGCCCGCATCTCCGCTCTTATCATGTCGGCGGCCTTCTCGCCGATCATGATGGTCGGCGCATTGGTGTTGCCGCCGATCAGCGTCGGCATGACCGAGGCGTCGACCACGCGCAAACCCTCGACGCCGTAGACTTTCAGCTTCGGATCGACCACGGCCATCGGATCGTTGACGCCCATCTTCGCCGTGCCGACCGGGTGATAGACGGTGTCGACGCGGGCGCGCAGCAGCTGGCGGATGTCGTCGTCGCTGTGCACGCCTTCGGTGAACATGTCCTTCTTCTGCAACGCGCGCAGCGCCGGCGTCTCCATCAGCCGCCGCGTGGTCTTGAAGCCTGCCACCATGGTTTCCAGGTCGTCGGGATCGCCGAAGAAGTTCGGGTCGATCACCGGCGGCGCAAACGGATCGGCGCTGCCGATCGTGACCTCGCCGCGGCTCTTTGGCCGCAGCAGGCAGACGTGGCAGGTGAAGCCGGTGCCGCGGTGGCGCTTGCGGCCGTGGTCGTCGGCCAGCGCCATGCCGAAATGCAGCTGGATGTCGGGGATGTCGAGGTCGGGCCGCGTTTTCAGGAAGCCGCCGCACTCGGCAAAATTCGACGTCATCGGCCCCCGTCGTTCGCGCCGATATTGCCCGATGGCCCGCAGCAGGCGCGGCAGCGCCTTGAGGGAAATGCCGTTGAAATGGGGATTGTCGGACATGTAGCCGAACACGAAATCCGGATGATCCTGCAGGTTCTGGCCCACGCCGGGCGAATGATGCACGGTGGCGATACCGTGCTTGCCGAGCACGGCGCTGTCGCCGACGCCGGAGAGCATCAGCAGTTGCGGCGTCTGGAAGGCGCCCGAGGACACGATCACCTCGCGCCGGGCGCGTATTTGCTTCAGCTCCTTGCCCTGGCGATACTCGACGCCGACCGCGCGCTTGCCTTCGAACAGGATGCGGGTGGCGTGGGCGTGGGTCTCGACGCGCAGGTTCGCGCGGTGGCCCATGTGCGGATGCAGATAGGCGCGCGCGGCGCTGCAGCGTTCGCCGTTCTTCTGCGTCAGTTGATAGATGCCGAGGCCTTCGTGGTCGTCGGCATTGAAATCCTCGCGCAGGCGGAATTGCGCTTCCCTCGCGCCCTGCAGGAAAATCTCCTGCACCGGATTGCCGGTGCGCGATTTGTTGACGGCGAGCGGGCCGCCCTTGCCATGATACTCGCCGTCGAAATCGGCATTGTTCTCGGCGCGCTTGAAATAGGGCAGCACGTCGGCGAACGACCAGCCGCCGTTGCCGAGCGCGGCCCATTGGTCGTAATCGGCGCGGTGGCCGCGGATATAGACCATCGCGTTGATGGCGGACGAGCCGCCGAGGCCCTTGCCGCGCGGCTGATAGCCGATGCGGCCGTTGAGGCCCTTTTGCGGCACGGTGTTGAAGGCCCAGTTGTTGACGTTGCCGGCGACCATCAGCACCAGCGCGAACGGCGTGGTAACCACCCAATTGTCGTTCCTGCCGCCGGCATCCAGCACCGCCACCGACGTGGCAGGATCCTCCGACAGCCGCCCCGCCACCGTGCAGCCGCCCGAGCCGCCGCCCACCACCACGAAATCGAAAGTATCCGCCACCGCTCCACTCCCCCGGAAGTTCTTGTTCTGGCAGCCCGATCGGCCGCGCTTTAAGGTGCAAAACTCCACTTTTGCGGCGTTTATGGCAAGAGCGGTTCCAAGGGCCGGTTTTGTCCCCTCAAACCCTCGTTTTTGCTGTCATAAAATACTCAAACGCGGAGCCTTTTCCCCTTTCCAAAGCGAGGGGACGTTGATACATACCCCTCGCACCCGATGGCTTCGGCCCGGGTCGCCTTCTCAGGAAGCCTCCGAACGGGATCGATCGGCGCCATCCGGCGTCGCCGGGATCGTTTCGGCACCGGCTTTTCGAAGGTAGCGCAACGGTTTAACGCGGGGTGGAGCAGCCCGGTAGCTCGTCAGGCTCATAACCTGAAGGTCATAGGTTCAAATCCTATCCCCGCAACCAGAAAAGGCCGCTAAGTCAAAGACTTAGCGGCTTTTCCTTTGATTTTAAGCTCCTGAGCAGATGGCGTGTCAACGCTGTGTGAACAACAGCCGCGGCTCCCGGCGTCGGGATTAGCATCCCACGCGAATCCTTGCGCTCGATAGCCCACGGAAGGTTCGCATCCGTGGAAGTGTCTACGGGCTGCTCAGGGTTTGTGTCGTTTCAGCCGGTGAAAATCTTGATCACGGCGGAGCTGGTCCCGGCATGTGTTCGCCGGATTGTTCATGCTGCGCTTGCTCCGGTCTCTGGACTCCCGCTTTGCCAAACTTGAGGAGGAAATCCCAGAAAGTCTCCAGCTGTTTCCGGGAATATTCCCGTTTTGGAGAGACTATCGGAGGAGACGGTTCGATCAGGACTGCCGCCCGACCCTGGCACTCTGCCTAAGTCAGCGCGTCCGCCCCGATTGCACTGAATTGGGAGTCAGTCGCCTGGACTGCCGCGCGACCCACACCAGCAGTACCAATCCCCGCTTTTGCGCCTTAGTATCGGTCCCTGACATACGATCGCCTATTTCCGCCGGTCGGGGGGGGGGAGGTCGATCCTTTTCTAATCCAGCCACCCCGCTTTTAGCGCGAGATGGTTAGACAGCGGACGCTTGGCAATTCGCGTGCGAGTTCGCCGCGGCGACCATCGACTATGGCCCAAAAAAGTCTCAGTCCAAAATCTGCAGTAACGCAACATAGCTGCGAACTCACCTGTACACGCTATTTCTCCTAAATGCTGGTGATAACTTAGAGTTGTGAGACTGTCCCCAAGGTCCAATGGAGAAAGCACATTAGACTTCGAATACTTCAGCGAGACGGCAATACGGGTCGCTCCTGAAATGGGGGCGTTCGAATAAATGTCGGGCTACACGCCAACACATATCGGAATTCCAAAGAACCACGCCGACTTCGAACGCAAGTGCGTCGTGCTTTTTCAGGAATTGTTGGAAGATCCCAGTGTGAAGCGTTTAGGGCGCTCCGGTCAGTCACAATACGGCATTGACCTTTTGGGCTATCGCAAAGGCAATACCAAGAAGCTCGTCGGTATTCAGTGCAAGAAGAAGCAACCAAATAAGGCACTCACGACAACGGAAGTACGCACGGAAGTGCGCAGGGCTTTGAAATACAAGCCGCAGTTATCTGAATACATCATCGTTACGACCGGAGGTGATGACACCGAGCTTGACAAGCTGGCAACCGCGCTCACCAAACAGCAGCGAGAGAGAGGAAGACGAGTCAGAATCCAAGTTTGGGGATGGGAAACTCTTGAAGACTACATTGATCGTTATCCCGCTGCGAAAGAGGCCTTCGATCCCGGGGCAAGCCCCGCGGTAAAGGAGGTGAAAGGAAAACTCGACAGAATTACAAAACGACTAAAAGCTCAGCCAACCGCGCAGCAGATCTCTGACCAATTTGCTTCACTCACCGAGAAGGTTGAGCGACGGACTTCGATCGACGACGACCGGTTACCCACGGCGGTCGCCGACCGCGAATTGGCTAGCGAAGTTTCCCGCATCAACCGACGCCGCGGGTTCATCGAGTCGAAAACTGCAGATGAGTTTTCTAGTCTGGCCCAGCGAATTCTGAACGGGGATCTTGCAAAGGCCTCCTACGATTTGCAGGCGGATTCTCTCGAGCGGGCTGCTCGGTCCAATGTTAGTCCCGAAAATGTTGATCGGGCGAAAGTTTTCCATGCTGAAGCGCTCAAGAGAAAACCTGGGCTTGACACATCATTCTATGATGCGTTGCTGCCAAGCGCGGTAGGACATCCAAATGACACGCTTAGAGCCCTGAGACGACTGGACACGTGCGAAGCGAGGAGCGCGCTGTTCGGTCAGTTAACGCGCAATGATGGAACCAAGAAAGCCCTTCAATGGGCGAAGTCGTTAGGTGTTGGTGTTGCGGACTTGGATGCTGGAGGTGCTTTAAACCTCCTGCTCCAGCGGATCGGTAACGACGAATATGATGCCGCGCTGCGCGACGCAGAGCTACTAAGCGAAGCCCAGCTGAATGCTCTCCCCGCGTTATACATGATCCGTTCCGGGTTACTTCTCTCGTCTATTCTTCCCAAAGACCAGCGGCACATCCCATTTCAAGGAGTGCCCATCAACCCGAAGATGCTCCAGTTCAACAGCCTAGAGAGCACACCGGCGACTCTCGTCAAAGCGCGGCTCGAACTTGAGACTGCCCTCTCAGTAGTATCAGATTTGAAGCTTGTACAAATCCAGCCGCTTCTGGAAGAGCAGATACTTTGGCTGAGGCTGGAGGACCCAACAAAGTACGAAGCTGCACGTCAGCAAATCGAGCGAGAAATTAAAGACCCCAAACACACTCTAAGTCGAGTGCGCCTCGCCCTTGCGTACGGAATTCCCTTCAATCAAGAGGCTCTCAAGCGGAGGCTGACCGCCGAGAAGGAGTTTGGAAACTGGACGAATGAAGAGCAGTTTGCCGCCTTTTTACTAGCTTGGCACAGCGAGGATCTCTCAGAGCTCGCAGATTTTTTCGACACTTATCGTTCAATCCTCTACGAGCAAAAGCCATTTGATCTTGTTACATTGCTAGGTATCGAACTGGAGGCGCTTAGTCGGATCGGGCGATTTGACGATGCGCGCGTTCGGTTGGCCGAGAAACGTGGTTCGTTGGTCGACGATGAGAACGCCGCCCGAATGGAAGATTTGATTGCCTCCTTGGAAAAAGGCGATGAAGTTGAGCGGCTGCGGAAGCTATTCGAATCTACCGGCGAACTGAATCATTTGCGTTTGCTAATCGCGTTACTGGTGTCAAAGCGCGACCATCGGCAGCTAGCGAGCTACGCACCGCAGCTATTGAAGGAGAGCCAGCGCGTCGAGGACTACGATATCTCTCAAAAGGCACTCTTTGCGGATGGTCAATACAAGCAAGTGCTCGAGCTTGCACAAGGCTACCCCGAGCTACACAAGCTTCGCGACGACTTTATGGCGGTTGAGGGATGGTCGTACTTCTACCTTGGAAGGACATTGGAAGCTCGGACTATCGCACGGGCACTAGTGAGCCGTCGCGAGGATTCCGGTGACCGGGAGCTTGATATCAACACAGCAATTGAGTCCGGAGACTGGAGCTATCTTCAGGCGATAGTCGCGCGGGAAGCCAGCAGGATCGACATGCTGGATGCCAAGCTTTTGATACGGTTGGCGCGAATAGCGTTTGAGAGCGGGAGTCTATATGTCGATAAGTTCAGGGATGCTGCGATTGAACGGGAGCCTGATAGTCCCGAAATCCTGGTGGCGGCCTATCATCTATCCATAGAGCGGGGCGAGGAATACCAAGAGACCCGGGCTCACGAGTGGCTCCAGAAAGCGGTGGAGCTGTCTACTGAGGATGGTCCGATTCAGAGCGTCAAGCTCAAGGACGTTGTTGACAGGACTAGCGGATGGAACAAGCGGGTAGATGATATTGAGGCCATGCTTGCAGGGGCGCAGGTCCCCCTTTACATGGCGGCTCGAGGTCTCAATCGAAAGCCAGTCGAATTTATCCTTGGGACGGCACTCCGAAATGCCAGATCGTCAGATACAAGGCATCAATTCCCCGTGCTGGCGTTTTCCGGCTCGCGGGCACTTTTCGACCTTAGCGGCGTTCGCAGGCTGGCGTTGGACAATACGTCGATATTCACGTTGGAATTTCTAGGCCTTCTTCAAAAAATAATCGACGCATTCGATCAAATCATCATCTCGCCGGCTACTCTCAGCTCTCTTTTTACGGACCGCCAATCTATCCGCTTCAGACAACCCTCCGAGGTGAAGAAAGCTCGCAAAATTAAGAAGCTGCTTGCCGACGGGCGCCTGAAGACGCTCCGAATGCTGAAGACCGATGCGGAGGTTGCTGCATTGGACATCGATCCCGACCTCCAGACCCTTCTTGACAAGGCGCGAGAGACCAAGGGCGTGGTCGTTCGGAGTGCTCCGGTTCACAAGCTTCGTTCATTTCTTGAGGAAGAAGCTGATCTGGCCTCCTATTCGGACGTCCTGACCGATACCCTCGCTGCCCTGGCTCTCGTACAAAACAAGATAACTGCGCCGACTGAGTCAAACGCCTCCACTTATTTGTCTCAGGTCGACAAGGGGTGGAAAGCGAAGGCGCCCCTAAACAAGAGTACAACAGCCTATCTCGACCAGTTATCGGTCACTTATCTCAATCACGTTGGCATCTTGGACGCGTTTATTAGCTCTGTTGCCACAGTGTATGTCCCGGAAGAGATCGAAGTTCATTGTGACGCGGTTCTTCGTGGCGAAGAGTCGTCATCTGACTTGCTCAATTCCGTCGAGCGCATTCGGACAACCCTTAATGCTGCTCTCGATAAGGGGTCTGTCTCTTTTTCTTCTCGACGGATATCGCGCCGGGAGTCCACCGATTCTGATGATGACGAGCCTAGCGTCAGCTTCCCATCACTGGATATCCTGTCAAATCTGTCCGATATCGATGCCATAGCTGCAGACGACCGATTTTTGAACAAGGAAGCGGCGTGGTCAGACGGCTCCAGTCGCATTCCCTGCGTGAGCACGCTTGAGATAATTGCAGCTCTCAACAGCCGTGGCATCATCTCGGAATCACAGAAGTACTCCCTCCTGAACCGGTTGAGAGAGGGAGGCTATTATGCCGTTCCAGTCGATGCAGTTGAGTTACTAGATGGTTTGGGGCGATCCAGTGTAGAAGATGGCAAGCTTGTTGAAGCGAGAGAGCTGGTCACAATAAGGGAAAACCTGACCATAGCTCTTAGGTCGCGGATGCATAGTGCCCTCGAAACGCCGTGGGTTGATCACACGCGCTTAATCGTACATCAATCGCTCAGAAGCTTGTGGAGTGACGAATCCTCCTCCACGTCAACCATACCAAGGGCTGACTGGCTATTGGCTGTTCTGCCATTGCCAGTACGCCTCGTGTATGACGCGGCAGATGACGCAAGATGGTCCGCTGCTTTTGAGAAAACCAGCGCTTTGATGGGCCTAATGCTTTCTCCCCCCGCTGTGTCGAAAGGGAGGCAGGTCGAATATTCGGACTGGGTCGAGGCGCGGCTGGCGGCTCCAGCGAGAGCAAAGCACCCTGCTATGCTTGATCGTGCAATTGCTGTTCTTTCCGAGTTCTACCGTCGGATGATCGAAGCCGAAGGAGAAATTCCGATTGGCTTGCGCAAGCGTTTCGTCGCAGAAATGGCTATGAACCTCCATGCCAACATTGAAAGGCAGTTGGTCGAAACCGATGAGATCGCTGCGGCAATCGGCATCAAAACAACGCCGGTCATAACGTTGAACGGCACCCACTCGGTCGTGGTTGAGAGCTTTGTTGCTGCACTACGTCTGGCAATGGCCGGGAGAAAGTCGGCAAAGATAGAGCGGCCTGACGGTACGAAAACCGACGTAAAGCTCCAGTTTGTGACGCCAAACGCTGTGATGGTTACGTTTGATAATGCCAGTTTCACGTTTGCTGAAGCTGACGTGCTCAGTAACAGAAAGGCTGGGCGTAAACGCGCCCTCAAGCGCGTGTTTTCGCAGAAGCCGCTTACCAGGAGTGAGGAAAGTCTCTGGCTCGACCGTGCGGAAGCGGGTGCGTTTACAGCGGTAGAATATACAGAACTGTTAGGGCAGTTGAGGGAGACACCTGAGAATGTTATCGGCGCGTTGTCGGGACCGCAAACTCTCAACTCCGAAAAGCTGATCCCAAGAGATCTATCTTATTATACCCGCCTCGTCGGACCGGTTCAGAAGCACCCAAGCTTTGCAGACTACATTGCTGACGAACAGAATGAGCATAGGAAGCTGCTGCTGGAGCGAGGTCCGGTAGGTCTAAGACGACTTGCCTATTCTGCGATATCCCGGCCACTCATTCCATTCGGTGACCTTGAGGCCCTTCCGCTCAGCGAAATTGCCAAGTTGACCACCGCGGCAGATCCATTCAGTCTGATGTTTGGTTTTGAAGTGTGCCAAGACCGCTTCAGCAATGGTGAAAAGGCGGCTGCAAAACTTGGAACCACATTCCTTAAGAAGCTATTGGCGGATGAGAAGTGGTTGCAGTCTCGTCTGGAAGTTTTCTCGGCCTGCGCCGTTATCGGGACTGTGACATTACGACCGGTCGCCAACGAACCCAGTCCACCGCTTTCCTGGTACAGGATGGCCGTTCTCTCGCATGCGGGCGTACTGACGACAGCGTTGGCGGGACTAACGAAGACCGATAAGTTCTTTGAATGGAGTGCTAGGGACTTCGGAAGCACCTACTTGTGGCACACGGCTCTGGATGCGCGGCATGATCCCCGATGGGAATCGGAGTGGATCTCACCGGAAGCTCTTAGGGCAGAACTGATCGGACGCTGTTATAACGCGTTGATGTTGCTTCCGTCCGATAAGCGTCCGAAGGACTGGACGGTTTTGATCGACGAAGCACTAAGCGGTCTAGATACGAAGCTTTTTGCCTTCTTTCCCGGGCCATTGGATGGCTTTCTACCTCTCCATTCTCCAATTCAGGCGGAGGCTGCTTTCAATGAAGTTCGGCTGCTTCTCAAAGGACGGTCATCGTTCAAGCGAGCCCCTGGCATTATTTTGCTCGCCTACGGCGGTGCAATTGATGCGCGCCTCAAGGATGAGATATTCCGGCTGCTCGAAGCATCAAATGAGCAGCTCGCCAAGTTGACCACGGCCGACCAAGTCTTGCGCAGCTGCGCATACATTGCTGCGATCAATCGCGACGAAGAGCTCGCAACAGCGGTCGTTACCAGATGTCTCCGGCTCATTTCCCCTCAAACGAAGCCGGATGTCGTCCTTCGAATCTTTCTTATCTCGATGAAAGCATGTGCCGCTCATCCGGATCCATCCAGGTATTATCGCGAGGCCGCTACGGTGGCGACACGTTTCGCTTATGCCGCCCCTCTTGATGCGGCCCATGAGTTGCGTACCGTTCTTGAGGAAATGAAGTGCCGGGATCCCCGGCTCGCCGGTTCATTTGGACGCGCAGAGGCGATTCTTGAAGTGGCTCTCGGCTCAGTTTAGTCGCTTATTGTTCCATAACATTCGACTTGCGAATCGCTGCTCCGACTCAAAGCGAACATTTGAGCAGATGCCCACGTGGTTCGCATGCCTGCGTACCTTGATGGTAGTTGGTCGATCACGTTTAGCGATTTTCGGGATAATGAACTTGTGCCGCTGATTTGCCCGACGTGTCAAGCGTCTGAGCTAAAATCTCAGGTAGCGCCGGCCGGCCGCCGGCTACTTTGCATGGGGTTGTTTTCGATGTTTTTGTTGGACGCCTCGGCAACAAGGCGCGGGCACCGGGGGCCTGATCGGATTCCACGGTGAGCGGAATGATCAGCTTACCCCCGGCGATCTCATTGATGTCCCAAACGAGATGGCTCGCTCAGTAGGCCCGGCGCCGGCCCGCAATCGCGCTGTAGGCAAACAAGACCACAATCGCTCCGACCACGGCGCCGATCAGGCCGGCACCCTCGCCGGGCCGATACCAGCCAAGCGATTGTCCGAGAAACGTCGCCACGAACGCGCCGACGATGCCGAGAATGGTCGTGAGAATGAACCCTGACGGCTCATTGTCGCCGGGCATGATGAATTTTGCGATGATGCCGGCGACGAAGCCGATGATGATGGTCCAGATGATACCCATGAGAATGGTCCTTTAGCGTTGTGAGTGTGTGTCAGGTCGGAAGGCGGCCGTCAGGCGTGTATTGATCCACCGCGGCAGGAAGCTCCCGCGAGAGTCGCGCCAGCAATTCGTCCTGGGAGAGCCCGGTTTGCTGCTCCAGCGCAGCCAGCACGTCGGCTCCGATGGCCTGCTTCAATTGGGGCGGCGGCAGCTCCTTGTTCGGGCCTGTGTTGATCCAGGACTCCGCCGCGTCGCCTTGGCCATTCTGCTTGAACCGTTCGAGCAATTCGCCGAGCCCGCCGCCGAGCAGACCCCCGGCCCCTGCGCCGCCCAAGGCACCGCCGAGATTGCCGAGCAGGCCGCCAAGCGGATTCTGCTGATTGCCCGGCCCCGCAGGCGCCGTCGCACCTTTCAGCAGCTCCCCGATCTTGTCCCTGTTCTGGTAGCCCGCTATGGCAAGCAAGCCCAGCAACGCTGTCATCGATGGAAATCCGCGAGACATATCCGTACCCTCCGTTGATCTCGCGCGGCAACGTCCCAGGGTGGTGCGAGGTTCCAGGCAGGTTTCGCCTTGGAACCGCGGCGTTTTGCCCACGTCGGCCTTCCGCAACCGGCGTTTGCACCCTCAGTCTGCGACGGCCTTCACGTCAGGGTCGCCAACAGATCTTTCGAGCTGAACGGCTTCAGGAAGAAGTGGGTGTCGTCGGGAATGAGCGGCGGGCTATGTCCTGATATCATCACCACGTTGATGTGGGGAAACCGGCGTTTCGCATACTGCGCGAGTTCTACGCCGGACATGCCATCACCCAGGTTCACGTCCGTGACCAGCGCGGCAAGCTCCGTTCCCGTAGAGGCCAACACGAGCTCGGCGGTTTCCGCCGAACTGCACTCGACCACGTCAAAGCCGTGATCCCTCAGAAGTTCGGCGAGGATCTCTCGCTGAAAGACATCGTCCTCGACAACCAACGCAATGAAATTCGGCATTCGCGCCTCCGTTAATCGACGCTAATCCGCCGAATTTCGATTGGTTCACGCGATCTCCAAAAGAACCGCTCGCGGGCCGCTTCATGCATCGTCGTGGTTAAGGCCCGAGGGCCATGCAAAGCCGGAAGCGAAGCCCGATGCGAAGCTTCTCTTCATCCGGCAGGAACCATCGTCATGCGGGCGGTTTGGTTTGCCACAGAGGATGGAAAACATGAGCAAAACGAATTTCGAAGCCGGCGCCGATGCGGGCAAGCAGGTTCCACCGAAGCGCCATGATGCCGGCAGCGGCGCGAACGAAACGGCGGATGGGTTGGATGCCACCAGCGAAGCGTTGCGCCATGCCGCGGAAGATACGCCGTCCGGCGCCACGCCCGAGGATGTCGAGACCGTGCCGGTGTTCGACCGCGCCGACCTCGCACCGAAAATCTAGGAGGCAGTCATGGCCATCAAAAAGCACGGCGTCATTATCGAAACGCCGACGGAAGCCCGGCAGGCCGAGCCGGGGCCGTCAATCCTGCTGCTTCTCGTGGTGAGCGTCAGCATCGCCGTCATCGCGATGGCGATTGTTTGGTTCGTCTTCTTCCGCACCTAGCCGGACCGCCAAGGCGTCTCTCCGGGATTCACTGTCGCCACGTACACCAGGCACGACTCGGCGTTTCTCATCTCAGCTACAAAATATCAGGAAAGCTCATGGCCAAATCAACCAAGCCGACAGCCGGCACAACGGCGGCAGCGGCGTCGGCAACGATCCACGATCAGAAGTTGATGCGGGGCGAGGGGGGCGAGCTTCACCAAACCGCCAGCGGCGATATTCCGGTGCTGACCACCGCCCAGGGCGGTCCGGTCTCGGATGACCAGAATTCTCTCAAGATCGGACCGCGCGGCCCGACCTTGATCGAGGATTTTCATTTTCGCGAGAAGATTTTCCATTTCGACCATGAGCGGATTCCCGAACGCGTCGTTCACGCCCGCGGCTACGGCGCGCACGGATTCTTCGAGAATTACAAACCCCAGACGAAATACACCCGCGCCGATCTGTTCCAGCGGGCAGGCGAGAAGACGCCGGCTTTTGTGCGTTTCTCCACGGTCGCCGGCAGCAAGGGGTCGGCGGATCTGGCGCGTGACGTGCGCGGCTTTGCCGTCAAGCTTTATACCCAGGAGGGCAACTGGGACATCGTCGGCAACAACATTCCGGTGTTCTTTATTCAGGACGCCATCAAGTTTCCGGACCTGATTCATGCGGTCAAGGAAGAGCCCGACAGCGCTTTCCCGCAGGCGCAATCGGCCCATGACAATTTTTGGGATTTCATCAGCCTGACCCCCGAAAGCATGCACATGATCATGTGGGTGATGTCGGATCGCGCCATCCCGCGCTCGTTCCGCTTCATGGAAGGGTTTGGCGTCCACACCTTCCGCCTCGTGAATGCGAAGGGCGAATCGACGTTCGTCAAGTTTCACTGGAAGCCGAAGCTCGGCATGCAATCGGTGCTCTGGAACGAGGCCGTGAAAATCAACGGCGCCGATCCCGACTTTCACCGCCGCGATCTCTGGACCGCCATTCAGACCGGCAACTTCCCGGAATGGGAGCTGCAGTTTCAGCTGTTCGATCAGGCTTTCGCAGACAGTTTCGATTTCGATGTTCTGGATGCCACCAAGCTGATTCCGGAAGAAGTATTGCCACCCGTCCCGGTCGGTCGGCTCGTGCTCGACCGAATGCCCGGCAACTTCTTCGCCGAGACCGAGCAGGTTGCGTTCATGACGCAGAACGTGCCGCCCGGGATCGATTTCTCCAACGATCCGCTGCTACAGGGCCGCAATTTCTCCTATCTCGACACGCAGCTGAAACGGCTCGGCAGTCCCAATTTCACGCATATCCCGATCAATGCGCCGAAATGCCCGTTTCATCACTTCCAGCAGGACGGCCATATGGCCATGCGCAATCCCGTTGGCCGGGCCAACTACCAGCCGAACTCCTTTGGGGAGGGACCGCGCGAATCCCCCGAGCGCGGGTTTACGCCATTTGCCGACCACGAAAGTGGCGCCAAGCGCCGGCTGCGCCCGGAGAGCTTTGCGGATCACTACAGCCAGGCCCGGCAGTTCTTCCTGAGCCAGACCGAAGGCGAGCGGCATCACATCGCCGCTGCGCTGGTCTTCGAACTCAGCAAGGTAAAAACGCCGGTGATCCGCGAGCGGGTGGTGTCGCATCTGCTCAATATCGACCAGTCCCTGGCGCAGCAGGTCGGCACGGGGCTAGGTCTGCAGGCGATGCCCAAGGCCGCCGATGCAGCGGTGCCCGTTCGTCAGGACCTCGATGTATCGGCCAAGCTCAGCATCGTCGAGAACGGCCCGCAGCGCTTCGAGGGGCGCAAGCTCGGCATTCTCGTCTCGGATGGCGTCGACGCGACGTTATTGAAGGCGCTGAAGACGGCACTCGGCAAGGAAGGGGCGAGTTTCGAAATCATCGCGCCGAAAGTGGGCGGTGCAGAAGACAGCGATGGCAGCTGGATCGAGGCCGATCAGATGATCGATGGCGGCCCATCCGTGCTGTATGACGCCATCGCGCTGTTGCCGGCGGCAGATGCGATCGACGATCTGCTGAAGGAATCGACGGTACGTGATTTCGTCGCCGACGCCTTCGCGCATTGCAAGTTCATCGGTCATGTGAAGGCCGCCGTGCCGTTGTTCGCGAAAGCAGGCATTGCGGAGGCCGACTTTGACGAGGGTGTTATCGCGCTGGCGTCTCCTGGGGATGTCAGGGAATTCGTCGGCAAGCTCGGTCAACTGCGGGTCTGGAGCCGCGAGCCGCGCGTCAAGATGAAATAGGGGGCGGCAGCACGAGCATCGGTCTCGGATCCAGCTTGATGAAACCCGTAGAATTTCTGTTTTTTCTCAAGCTGCTTGGGCTTCACGACGGGACGCTGGAACTGATTGACGGCGGTTCTGTTGTCCCGCCAGACGCACTTGAGGTGGGACATGAATCACAAATCGATTGAAGAAATCTCGAAGCGAATGGCAGGCATCGACATTGCTATCCTGTCGACCCATACGGAGAATGGCCAGATCGCCAACCGTCCGATGAGCAACAATGGCGATGTCGACTACGACGGCACATCGTACTATTTCACGTTTGAACAGTCCCGCACCGTCGCCGACATACAGGCCAATCCGAAGGTCGCGCTGGGTTTCACCAGCGATGGCGGAATATTTTCGGATGCCATTTATGTTGCAGTCGAAGGCGCCGCTGAACTGATCCGCGACAAGGCTGCTTTCAAGGCCCATTGGACGAGCGATCTGGACCGATGGTTCGACCAAGGTGTCGATACGCCCAATATCGTGCTGATCAGGGTCAAGGCCTCGCGCATCACCTACTGGGACGGTGAGCACGAAGGGGAGGTCGAGCTGTAAGCCGGCTGAACGCGTACCCATCCGATGCAGAAGCCGCCCGTTTGAGGCGGCTTTTTCATTGCGCCGTTCGTCGACCGACAAGATTCTGAACCACAAGCTGTGGGAAATCGCGAACCAAAACAGAATTGACCTGACGGCGGCGGCCGGCTGAAATCACCACCCGCCGGGAGGATCGGCCCGCATTGAACTGGAGAGAGCCAATGTCTGAGAGAAATGCGACCGCGGCCATTATCGGGGCGGGGGACTTCATCGGTTCAGAAATCGCCAAGAAATTCGCCGCCGAGGGGTTCACCGTCTTCGCCGGGCGCCGCAACGGCGACAAGCTCGCGCCGCTGGTAAAGGAGATCGAGGCCGGCGGCGGCAAGATCGTCGCACGGTCGCTCGATGCCCGCAAGGAAGAGGAGATCACCGCCTTCCTCAACGAGGCCGACAAGCTCGCGCCGCTGGAGGTCTGCATCTTCAACGTCGGGGCCAACGTCAACTTCCCGATCCTCGACACCACCGAGCGGGTGTTCCGCAAGGTCTGGGAAATGGCCTGCTATTCGGGCTTCCTGGCCGGCCGCGAAGCCGCGCGCCTGATGCTGCCGCGCGGCCAGGGCAACATCTTCTTCACCGGCGCCACCGCCAGCCTGCGCGGCGGGCGCGGCTATGCGGCGTTTGCCAGCGCCAAGTTCGGGCTGCGCGCGGTGGCGCAGGCGATGGCGCGCGAACTCGGGCCGCAGAATATCCATGTCGCCCACCTGATCATCGATTCCGGCGTCGACACCGAATGGGTTCGGCAACGGCGGATCGAGGCATTGGGGCCGGATGCGCTGAAGGATCCCGATGCCCTGATGCCGCCGGCGTCGGTCGCGGATGCCTACTGGCGGCTGTACGACCAGCCGCGCAGCGCATGGACCTTCGAAATGGAGATCCGGCCGTTCAAGGAGACGTGGTAGCCATCAGACCGAGCACGAAAGAAGCCGTCGATTTCAATCAACCTGGCCCTTCGTGCACGCAGCGATAAACTCTGTTTTTCCTCGCGCTTCATAGCTACCCCAACCGCGTTGAGTCGCCAGATCGCTGCAGGATTGAAAGGAGCGTCTTGCAGGCTCCGATTCGTTTCTGGCCGTGCTGGTACGACGGATGGCTGGGGCGGGCATCGCCGCCGCCGGAGGCGATGACGTTGTGGAAGGTGATGAAGATGTCGGAGGTGGGCTCGCCGATGCCGATGGCAATGCCGCGGCCGTACTTTGGCTGATGGCTGCCTTGCCGTCGGGCCGCTGGGTTACCAGCAGGAAAGCAGCAGCTGCCGCGCATAGTGCGATCACGCCGATGAGCGCGACTGATATCCTCCTGTTGGCCGGTTTTGTTCTTGCCGGAGCGGCGGATGCCTGCGGCGCCCCGTAAGAGCGGGCATTGTCCCACGTCGCCACGACATAGGCGTGAACCGGCTCCGGAATGTTCTTCACTTTCCGCGCGCCGATATCGATAAATCGCACCGACAGCTTGTTGGACACCTGTTCATACACCGCGCGCGAAATGCAGATGCCGCCGACCTCCGCCAGGCCTTCAAGGCGTGCGGCGATGTTGACGCCATCGCCGAGCAGATCGCCTTCGCGTTCGACGACGTCGCCGATGCCGATGCCGATGCGATAGTTCATCTGCCGGCTGCCCGGATAAGCAAGGTTGCGCGTGCGCAGGCTCTCCTGGATTTCGATGGCGCAGCGCACGGCTTCGACGGCGCTCGAGAATTCTGCAAGGAGTGCGTCGCCCGCGGTATTGAAAATGCGCCCGCCGGCTATCGCAATGAAATCGTCAATGGTGGATCGGCAGGACGCCATTCGCCGCAGCGTCTCTTCTTCGTCATCGGCAACCAATCTGCCGTAATCGGCGATATGGGCTACCAGAATGGCGGCGATCTTGCGCCTCATGACGTTAGCATCCCGAAAAGTTCAGTCCCAGCGCTCCCGATTGGGACAACCGGAGATGGTCAGTACGGGGCAACCACGCGGTGTCGAAAGAAGCCTATCTGCTGTCCATCCGGGTCGCAATATCAAACCGTCCCGTAACATGTCAGAATCGTTTGGTTTCTTTTGTCTTACCCACCCCGCCTCAGACGGCAGCAACCCGTCATGTCGCTCTCGGGCTTCTTCGGCATCGCCGTCGAGCATGGCCGTTTGCGGTGCGCCGGATCCGGGCGGCGATCGAACCGCTGGTGTTCGACCGCGTTTACGGCGCGTGGTGGGGGCGCAACATCGCTGCGAACGCAAGGGCCGCGTTCGAGATGTCCGTGAGCAGGTATCGCCGCGAACTCCGGTTAAAGCCTCTAGCGGTTGCCAACCCCGACCGCGGCGACGCCGCGCGGCATTGGCGCCGGCTGAGGGGCGATGGGCGGGCTCTTCGGTTCGCTGAGCCAGCCGGTGATCCGCGACATCAGGCCGGACTGTTCCGCGGCCCTCGGCTCCTGCACGAAAGGATCGGTGTAGCATCGTGCGCCGGCGCTCTTGGCGATCCGCGCTACCGCATCCGTCATCGCCGGAGCGCCCGCAGTGTACACTACGTCGTCGGGCGTGAGTGCGGGCAGATGGTCGGTCGGCCTTCCACCCTGAATGGCGTGCGACATCTGCTGCGGCTCGGACACCATCGGGATCAGCGTGACGTTGGGAAACAGCGCCAGCCGGCATAGCGCCGCATGCATGTAGAGCGAGCGGATGCTGCGGGCCTGCACGATGAACACCATTTCGCGCTGCGGCTGTTCCATGATCGCGGCGACCGCGACCGACCACATCGGCGCAAAGCCGGTGCCGCTGGCGACGAGTACGGTGCGCCCCGGATGATCTTTCCTGAAGAAAGCGCGGCCGTACGGCCCCGTCAGCTTGACGCGGTGGCCGGCGCGGATTTCCTGGCCGAGCGCCGAGGAAACCAGCCCGTTCTGCACTTTGCGGATGTGGAAGTGCAGCAGGTGATCGTGAGGCGCGCCTTCCATCGGGAAAGTCGGGCTGTAGGACCGCGGCGGCATGCCCTGGAACTGCAGCTTGCAATACTGGCCGGGAAGGTAGTCGAGCGGCTTTGGCAGTTCGATGTCGACGCCCACCACGTCGGGCGCGAGCGGGACGACCTGCGCTACTTCCGCCGACAAGGCCACCGGCTCGGGCGCGTCCTCGATCTCGATCTGCAGATCGGAGACGATCCGGGCCTGGCAGGCGTGGATCATGTCGTCGCCGCGGCTTTGACCACCGAACACTTGGCCGTCGACCAGCCGCACGCGGCAGGCGCCGCAGATTCCGGAACGGCAGTCATGCGGGAGATCGACGCCGCTCATCAACGCCCAGTCGAGCAGCAGCTCGCCGCGGTTCGCGAGAAACGGCTCGTCGTTGATCGTGACTTTGCAAATCTTTGACATTTATTCCACCTCGATACGAATGGGCCGCACGTGCCGCGTATGTCTGATCTGGCTGTGGTCGAAGGCGGCGACCCGCATGAAGACGCCGCTTCGGATGGGCACGTCAAACTTGCTTGTGGTGTCGAGCCGACGTTTCACCTCCAGCGCCCAGAGGCCGGAGGCCCAACGGGCCGCCGATCGAACGTCGGCGCGGTCGCCTGAAAATTCGCCGCCCAGGATGACGCCCGGGATCACGGTGCCGACCGGGATGCGGGCGTCGGCATCGGTCGAGTAGGGCACCGAATCCTGATCGGTCATGTACCACCGCGCCCCGTCGCTCTCGCCGTGATTGGGATCGAGATCGATGTCGCCCATCGCGTCCGTGGTGGCGGCGACGGCTTTGGGCAGTCGAAGTGGAGCGATCAGGCGGCTGCGACGCGGGCCGCCCGAGGTGTCGGCCTCGACGGAGAAATTGTCCCGGTAGTTCGCCGTTCCCGGGTCGGTCGCGAAGCCGCCCTTGTAGGGCAAGACATTGGCCACCTGCATCGGGGTCGGGTCGGCCGGCGGTCCGAAATGCGCGTCGTCCAGCCATCCGGCCGAACTGCTGGTCGCCTTCCACTGCCAGACATCGGCGTAGCCGGCCGCGGTGTAATGGAGTCCGCGTCCGCTCATGGTGGCCGGCGCACTGGCGACGGGCTGCGGTCCCGGATGAAACGTCCGGCCGCCGGCCAGCGTGACGTCCATGGTGGTGAACAGCACCGAAAACTTGTCTTCGTTGTACTGATGCTCGTCGCCGAGTTGAAAGCCGGAATGAAGCAGGTGCCAACCATCGGTTTCCTTGACCAGCGGCAGGTGCTTCAGCGAGCGCGTCGCGTCCTGCCAGGTGAACAGGAAATACGCGTAGGTACCGTCATGCACCGCGCGGATCTCGATTCGGGCTTCTCCCTTGCCGTCGAAATTCCCGCCTTCTCCGGTGAGCAGCGAGAACGGCTTGACGCCGCGCCAGGCCCGATCCGACGTGTCGCCGTCGAGGATCGGAGCGTCGGCCGGGTTGATACGGCGGATCTGCACGCTGTCCACCGTTAGCCGGTCGGTTGCCACGAGGAGCGAGCCGCCGGTGATAGCGGCGGCGACCGCGACCACGAACGCATTGGCCTGCAGCGTCGGGTTGCGCGACCGCGCGGGGCCGGGCGTCGGGCGCATCGCAGGGTCAGGTTCGCGGGGCCGGTCGCGGCGGGCCTCGGCGCGCGGCTGCAGCGGATGGGACGGGACCTCGGGCGGGGCGCCGAAATTTTCCGATTCGGACGCGCGCGCCGATTGCTCGGCCAGCATGCCCAAAAGCTCGACTGCATCGAGCTTCGGCGGCGGCGCGGGCAGTGGGGCGGGACGGAAGATGCGCAGCAGTTGCGCAACGCCGCCGCTCTTGTACTGGGTCAGGACGTGCAACACGACGAAGGCGAGAATCACCCACGTTCCGACCCAGTGCAGCATCGCGACGTCGTAGCCGGAGTAGAAGCCGAAATAGAGCAGCCCGCCGCTGATCAGCAGTCCCGACATCGTGACGAAGAAGATCCAGTACATCAGGGCGATCACGGCGCTCAACCTGACTTGTCCGCGGCGGAACAGTCCGCGCACCCGGACCTTGTCGAGCTGGACGCGGCGTCCGAGGCCGGAGCGGAGCATGTAGACGACATAGCCGATCGCGACCGACACCAGCACGATCGCCGCCTGCATATGGGCGACCCATGCACTGCCGCGCGGCAGTACGGCGTCGAACCAGTTGAGCCAGGTTCGGTCGGGTGATTCGGTCGCGATGCGTAGACCGGTAACGAGCGCAACGGCGAAGGCTGCCACGAACGTCCAGTGCAGAATGATGGTCCCATAGTCCGTCTTACGCTGCCTCACGCAGATGCCCCGCTAATTCATTTACCGGACAGCAACCGCGCCGATTCCTCCAACCGCCGATGCCGCCGCCGTACCGACGATGGGTCCCCAAACCCGTTATTGGGGCCACCGTCCAAGGATCGTTTTTCAAGGATCTTTCCTTGCGGGCCCAGGCCGGCTCATGCCTGTTCTCTGTGCCCGTTGCGTCAGCCGGATCGGCGAACGCGTTCTTCACTCGAAGTACCGGCCTCCGGCATTCCCGTAGCATCGGGGACGTCGGAGGCCGCGCCGCGCGCCGCTATCCCCACGTATGGTGCAGTTGATGCGCCAGATCGGGCATGTCCGCATTGCCATGGTCCTCGATCGCAATGCTGACGTCAGCTGCCGCAAGCGTCACCGGCTCGGCGCCGATTGGAGAGACTACGTCGAGTGCAGGAACCGACTCTGCCGCTGACACGGCGGCCGGCGGTTCGGCCACCGGCGCCGTCCCCAGGACTTCGGTCACAGTTGCGCCATTGGGATTGTAGCTGCCTCCGGTGACGGGGACGTTGCTCGCGCTGACATCGGCCGCGTTGCCGTGCATCTGGTCTGCCGCCGCCGTGACCAGGGTGGCATCGCCGGTCTGCAGTCCCTTGATGATCGCGGCCACCTCGGCGCCAAGCGCACCGGTCGCCGTCAGCAATGCGTCGCCGCCCTGTGCCGCGTCGAACTCGGCCACGAACTTTTCGAATGCCTTGAGGTTGTCGATCAACGCGGCAATGGCGTTAATATCGCCGCTGCCAACGAGGTCGATGGCCTGCTGGCCGAGCGAATTGGACTGGGCGATGAAATTGGCCGTGAAGACCGTCTGCACATCATTTTCAGGAAGCGCTTCGGCGGGATTTCCGACGCCCGGGATCGGCGAGAAGCCACTGACGCCGTCCTGCGTCGCCATCTCGGCCAGCTTGGGGTCGCTCTGAACGATTTCGATAATGTCGAGGATGTTGTCGATGCTGGCGCGCGCCGCATCGGGGCTGATGTCCGGGTCATTGATATAGGCGAGCTCGAGCTGGAGCTGCTGCAGCACTTCGTTGGCGTGCTCGCCGACCGCTCCCTCGAACATTTCCGGCTTGGCGCTGATCAGCGTCTGCAGGTCCTTGATCACGGTATTGAGGTCTTCGGTGATCCCGGCCCGGTTGTCGTCAGTGACGCCGCCGAGGATGTCGTTGGCCACGTCATTGAAGCTCGCGCCGATCTCCGCGAGACTGGCGAGCGGTGCGGGTGCTTCAGGCACTGCCGCCGGCGCCGACGCAAGTGCAAGGTTGGTCAGCGCGACATTGGCCTTGACCGTATTGACGGCATTGACCATGTCGAGATTGCTGGCGCGAAGCGATTGTTCTGCGGCTGCCGTATTGCCGATCATGGCGGCGGTGTTCGCCGTGGCATTGGCCGTCGAAATCGCGGTGTTGATGTCGGACAGTATGGCCTGAACATGGCCGAGCGCGGCGCCGGACAGCTGCCCCTTGCCGACCTCCGCCAGCAGACCGTTATGCACCGTCGTGAGTTCGTTCGCGATATTGGCGACGCCGCTAGTTCCCAAGCTGCCTTGGTCAACCGTCGTTTGCGGCAGGCTGCTCACGGGCGCCTGGACAGCGTTGTTGAAGGTCGTACCAAGGCCGGAGAAGGTGGGTGCAGTGGACGGCGAGGGCGTATCGATGAGCGGAGGCGCGTCCTCCGGCGGTGTTGCGGACGGAGGCGCGGGGGCCATCGGCGGGCTCGGCGCCTCGTCGATCGGCTGCTCGAGATCGGCGCGGCGCTGATCTCCCCAAAGCGTGAAACGAGCCATTCTTGGTCCCCTGTCATCCAGTCGAATTCATTGATGCGTGGTCGCCGCCATCCACCAGGGAGCGGGATGTGTGCACGATGAAGGATCGGTTAGCTTCGTGGCGTCATTCGGCCGAGACGGCGACCATTGAGCGCCGAAGCAAGGTGATAGACGGACGAATCCATGACGGGCGGTGCCCCGAAAAGAGGCGAATGAAGCCCCCGCAAGGCTGAGAAACTGCTGCTGGTATCGGCGCTTGGCGCGCGAATCCGGGGGGCCCGCTCGTTCGTGCCGGAATTCCGCTCAGCCGCGCCACACAGAGCCGGCGACAATGCGGCGTTTGCCACCTTTCTACCCGCGAGCGAACTTGAACGATCGGCATTCGTCGCATTCTCGTCGAAAAATGGTCTGCATCGCGCGTCAAGCAGGCTTGCAGGGAAACCCGCCACTCGAAGGGGGCAAAGGGCAGTTCAATGAGTATCGCTCAGGGGCAGGCACGGAACCGGGCGCGGGCAGCTGCGACGCCTCGGGCGATTTCGGACCTGCTGTCGACGTTGAACGCCGGAGATCCGGTCGCGAACGCGCTTCGCGACAGCGCGCGCCGCATGATCGGCGTCGCGTTGTTCAGCGGCGTCATCAACATCCTGATGCTGTCGGGCTCGCTCTATATGTTGCAGGTCTACGACCGGGTGATCCCGAGCCGTAACCTCGCGACCCTGTTCGGCCTCTCCTTGATGGTGCTGATCGCCTATCTGGTGCAGGGCTATTTCGATGCGATGCGGTCGCGGATGCTTTGCCGGATCGCGACGCTGTTCGATGGCGGCCTGCAGGAAGCGATCCACTCGGCGCTCGCCACTTTGCCGCTGCGCGGGGTGAAGCCTGTCCTGATGCAGCAGCCGCTGCGCGACCTCGACCAGGTGCGCACCTTCATGTCGGGCATGGGACCGACGGCGTTCCTCGACATGCCCTGGATTCCGGTGTTCCTGATCGGGCTTTTTCTGTTTCATCCGCTGATCGGCTTAACCGCGCTGCTCGGCACCGCCGCGATCATTGCCATGACGCTGGTGACCGAGCGGATCTCGCGCAGCGCGACCAAGGCGGCGTCGGACCTGAACGCACAGCGGCAGGTGCTGGCGGACGCGACACAGCGCAACGCGGAGATCGTCCGGGCCCTCGGCATGACGGACCGGCTGACGGCGCGCTGGGCGCAGGCAAACGAGCGCTATTTGCAGGAAAACATCCGCGCGACCGACGTATACGCCAATCTGGGCTCGAGCGCGAAGGTGCTGCGCTACATCCTGCAGTCGGGAATGCTGGGCATGGGCGCCTATCTTGTCATCGCCGACAAGGCGTCGGGCGGCATCATGATCGCGTCCTCGATCCTGATGGGGCGCGCGCTCGCGCCGGTGGAGATCGCGCTCGGCACCTGGAAGCAGCTCGCCGCCGCGCGCCAGGGCCTGACGCGCCTGCGCGACATCTTGAAGGCGACGGCGCAGCCTCCCGCGCCGCCAGTGAAGCTGCCGCGGCCCGGCCGCGAATTATCCGTGCAGAATCTCGCGGTGGCGGCGCCCGGTTTCGACATGCCGATCGTCTCCGGCGTTACCTTCTCGCTCAAGGCCGGTTCGGGACTGGCGCTGCTCGGCGCCAGCGCATCGGGCAAGACTTCGCTTTCGAAGGCGCTGGTTGGAATCTGGCCGGCGCATCGCGGCGCCGTGCGGCTCGACGGCGCCTCGCTCGACCAATGGCGCAATGAGGATCTCGGCCGGCATATCGGCTATCTGCCGCAGGATGTCGGTCTGTTCGACGGCACCGTGGCGGAAAACATCTGCCGCTTCGACGACAATGCCAACTCGGACGCGATCCTGAAGGCCGCGCAGATTGCCGGCGTCCACGACATCATCCTGCGTCTGCCGGAAGGCTATGCGACACGGATCGGACAAGGCGGCATGTCGCTGTCGGCCGGCCAGAAGCAGCGGGTGGGCTTGGCGCGCGCGGTGTACGGCGATCCCTTTCTGCTCGTGCTCGACGAGCCCAACGCCAATCTGGATGCCGACGGCGAGAACGCCCTGACCCGCGCCATCGGGATCATGCGCCAGAACAAATCCGTCGTCGTCGTCATCTCGCATCGGCCGAGTGCGCTGTCGGCGCTCGACATGACCATGGTGCTCTACGAAGGCAAGGCGATCGCATTCGGTCCCAGCGCCGAGGTCTTCGCGCGTGTCCGCAACGCCGGCGGCAAGGGAGTGCCGGGAGTACCGCAGTCTCCGCCGCAGGCCAAGGCTGAGCCGCGTCAGGCGATTGCCGAAAGCGTACCATCATGAAGGGTTTCGATCACGTGTATGCCGATCAAAGAGTTTCGCGCCGCCGGTTCGAGGGGACGGATGAGGATGCCGCGGCACCGCAGGGCCAGGCGCTGATTCTCGAACTGCAGCGGCTGCGGCAGGCTTTCGAACTCGACAATCAGCAGGACCAGCGGCCGCCGCTTCGCCGCCCGGCGAACGACGAGGGCCGTCCGGGTTCGCGGCGTCCGCGGCAGGCCCGGCCGAAGCGGTCGAAGAAGAAGAGCAAGATGGGGCGGGTGCTGGAATGGCTGGGCCCGTTCGGGTCGCAGCCCGAGGTTCTCGATCCGGAACCGCCGCCGCCGCGCGGTGGACGCACGCGCGATCCACAATTCATGACCGCGCCGCCGGTGGGCGGCATGCGCGGTCCGGCGGAGTATGCCCCCCCACGCATGGGCCGGCACAATGAGCCGCAGGCGCGGGGGCCGATCATCTCGCCCGACGATCCATCGCTGATGAATTTCCCAAGGTCGCGGCCGGAGGCCCTGCCGATCGAAGAGATGCGGCCGCCGCGCGTCGAGGCGCCGCAACTGGCGCCGCCGAGCCCCGCCGGCCCGATCTCGCGCGACCGCTCGGTGGCCAACGTGGTCCGCAACGGCCTGACCGCCGGCGTCGCTTTTCTCGCCGATCGCGACGGGTCGAGGGACATGGCTGGGGCGCCCGGCGAGAGCATCGTGCAGCGCGCGGGCCGCGCCTACGAGGGCGAACTGCGCACCGGCCTGCGGGCGCTGCTGATCGTCGGTGGCGTGGCCGGCGGCTGGATGGGGCTTGTGCCGCTATCGGGCGCCGTGGTGGTGCCGGGCAATCTGGTGGTGCAGTCCAACGTCAAGACCATCCAGCATCCGACCGGCGGCGTGGTCGCGCAAATCCCGGTCCATAACGGCATGCGGGTCAACGCCGGCGACCTGCTGCTGCGGCTGGACGCTACGCAGGCGCAGGCCAGCCAACAGGTGGTCAGCAAGCAGCTCGACGAAATGCGGGCGAAGATCGCGCGGCTGACGGCCGAGCGCGACGGTTTGCCCAAGCCGGCGATCCCTACCGAAATGTCGTCGCGGCTGGACGATCCCAGCGTCAAGAACGTGCTGGCATCGGAGGCATCGCTGTTCCGGGCGCGGACGACGGCCCGGGAGAGTCAGAAGGAGCTGCTCAAGAGCAAGGTGTCGCAGCTTGGCGAAGAGATCGTCGGCCTCGAGGCGCAGGTCGCATCGAAGGCCAAGCAGCTGGAGTTGATCACCGGCGAACTCGTCGGCGTGCAGGAGCTGTTCGACAAGCGTCTCGTTCCGATCGCACGGCTCACGGCGCTGCAGCGCGAGGCCGCCAGGATCGAGGGTGAACGGGGCCAGTTGATCTCCACGATCGCCGAGACCAGGACCAAGGTAGACGAGGCCAAGCTGCAACTGGTCAGGCTCGACCAGGACGTGCGCACCGAAGTGGTCAAGGATCTTGGCGAGGCGCAGGGCAAGGAAGCCGAACTCAGCGAGCGCGCCGTCGCGGCGCGCGACATACTCGAGCGCATCGAGATGCGCGCGCCGACGTCGGGCGTGGTCCATCAGTTGAACGCACACACCATCGGCGGCGTGATCCGCGCCGGCGATGCCGTGATGGAGGTGGTGCCGGATTCCGACGATTTGCAGATCGAGGCCAAACTGCAGCCCAACGACATCGACCAGGTGCGAAAGGGCCAGCAGGCCTTTGTCCGCTTCTCCGCTTTCAACCAGCGCGTGACGCCGCAATTGAAGGGGCAGGTCTCATTCATTTCGCCCGATACCACGAAGGACCCGCAGACCGGTACATCCTATTTCACGGTCCGGATCATGCTGCCTGAGGAGGAGCGCCGCCTGCTTGCCGGGCTTCAGCTGATGTCGGGCATGCCGGCCGAGGTATTCATGCAGACCGGCAGCCGGACCATGCTGAGCTACCTGTCCAAGCCCATCATGGATCAATTCCAGCGCGCTTTCGTTGAGCGGTGAGGGGGCGGGCATAGGGTTACGGAGCGGCTCAATCTTGCCACCCCAGATGGTATCGCTATATCAGGGCTTTGGTTTAGCCCTGTTCCTTGCGAGCCCCTGATGACAACCACCACCGCCCCCGAATCCCAGCCGTTCCAGGCCGAGGTCGCCGAACTCCTGAACCTGATGGTGCACTCGGTTTATTCCGAGACCGACATCTTCCTGCGCGAGCTGATTTCCAACGCATCGGACGCCTGCGACAAGCTGCGCTATGAGGCAATATCAGCGCCCGATCTGATCACCGACGGCGCGCCGCCCAAAATTCGCATCGTGCCGAACAAGAAGGCCGATACGTTGACCGTCGTCGATACCGGCATCGGCATGGACCGGCAGGAACTGATCGACAATCTCGGCACCATTGCGCGCTCCGGCACCAAATCCTTTCTCTCCCGCCTGACCGAGGCCAAGGACGGCAGCAACCTGATCGGCCAGTTTGGCGTCGGCTTCTATGCGGCGTTCATGGTGGCCGATCGCATCGTGGTGACCAGCCGCCGCGCCGGCTCGGACCAGGTCTTCGTCTGGTCGTCCTCGGGCGGCAGCGGGTTTGAAATCGCGCAGGCCAGCGAAGAGGACGCCGCCCGCATCACGCGCGGCACCGAGATCGTGCTGCACCTGAAAAAGGACGCGGCGAAATATATCGAGACCCACGAGATCGAACGCATCGTTCGCGCCTGGTCCGACAACATCCAGTTCCCGATCGAACTGGTGCCGGAGGAGGGCGAGCCGCGCCAGATCAATTCGGCCAGCGCGCTGTGGCAGCGGTCCAAGTCCGATCTGACGCCGGAGGACTACAAGCAGGCCTATCAGCAGATCGCGGGCGCCTTCGACGAGCCGGCGATGACGCTGCATTACCGCGCCGAGGGCCGGCAGTCCTATGCGGTGCTGCTGTTCGCGCCGTCGAACAAGCCGTTCGACCTGTTCGACCAGGCGCGCAAGGGCAAGGTCAAGCTCTATGTCCGCCGCGTCTTCATCGCCGACGACGCCGAGATCCTGCCGGCCTATTTGCGCTTCATCCGCGGCGTGATCGACAGCGAGGACCTGCCGCTCAACATTTCGCGCGAGATGCTGCAGAATAACCCGCAGCTCAGCCAGATCCGCAAGGCCGTCACCGGCCGCGTGATTTCGGAGCTGGAAAGCCTCGGCGACAAGGAGCCGGAGACGTTCGCCAAGATCTGGGACGCGTTCGGCCCCGTGATCAAGGAAGGCATCTGGGAGGATTTTGAGCGTCGCGAGAAACTGCTGGGCCTCTCGCGCTTCACCACGACCAAAGGTGAGAAGCGCTCGCTCAAGCAATATGTCGAGGACCTCAAGCCGAACCAGACCGACATCTATTATCTCACCGGCGAAAGCGTCGAACGGTTGAAGGCCAACCCGAAACTGGAATCCGCGACGGCGCGCGGCATCGAAGTGCTGCTGCTGACCGATCCGGTCGATGCATTCTGGACCTCCGCGCCGCTCGATTTCGGCGGCAAGCCGCTGAAGTCGCTGAGCCAGGGCGACATCGATTTTGGCCTGATTCCGCTGCTGGACGACAAGGCCGAGGACAAGCGGGACGAGGCAACCGCGGATCAAGACACGACGATTGCGCTGATCAAGGACGCGCTCGGCGAACGCGTCTCCGACGTCCGCGCCTCGCAGCGGCTGACCGCGAGCGCGTCATGCCTGGTCGCCGGCGGCGGCGCGCATGACCGCATGCTGGAACGCCTGCTGGCGATGCAGAACAAGGCGCCCACCACCAAGCCGATCCTCGAGGTCAACATGCGCCATCCCCTGGTCTCGGCGATCGCCGGCGACAAGGACGCGGCCAAGGACCTGTCGTTCCTGCTGCTGGAGCAGGCGCAGATCCTCGACGGCGAGTTGCCGGAGGACCCGGCGGCGTTTGCCAACCGGCTCAACGCGCTGGTGCTGCGCGGGATCGTGAAGGGATAGGACGATCTGTCGCGAACCCAATTAAAAGTTCGGCCGTATCTGCTAGAAACCTCGAACTAGGGGCGGCCGCATCGCCATGACGACGCTTGACGGCACCGACATCTTCTACGGCGCGATTCCGGTCTTTCGTGGCTTTGCCAGCCTGATGGACCCGGCGATGTATTCGCCGTTGCCGGACGACTGGGCGGTCGGCGTCGCCGATATCGTGGAATCGACCAGGGCGATCGCCAACCAGCGCTACAAGGCGGTCAACATGGCCGGTGCCTCGGTCATCGCCGCTGTCGCCAACGCGCTCGAAGGGCGCGAATTTCCGTTCGTGTTCGGTGGCGATGGCGCCAGCTTTGCGGTGTCGCCCGGCGATCTCGAGCGGGCGCGCGATGCGTTGGCGGCGACCGCGACCTGGGTCGAGGAGAGTCTCAATCTTTCCATGCGCGTGGCGCTGGTGCCGGTCAAAGACATCCGGGCGCAGGGCCTCGATGTGCGCGTGGCCCGATTCGGGCCGTCACCCAACCTGTCCTATGCGATGTTTTCCGGCGGTGGTCTGGGCTGGGCGGACGCCGCGATGAAGCGCGGCGCGTTCGCGGTGCCGGCGGCGCCGCCCGGCACGCAGCCCGATCTGTCCGGACTGTCGTGCCGGTTTGAGGAAATTCCGACCACGCGCGGGCTCATCCTGTCGGTGCTGGTGGTGCCAGCCGGCGGCGCCGATCCGCATCGTTTCCGCAAGGTGATCGAGGACATCATCCGCCTGGCCGAACAATCTCCGGATGCCGGCCGGCCAGTACCGCCGGGCGGGCCGCCGCTGCGCTGGCCGCCGGCCGGCGTCGAGTATGAAGCGCGCGCCGCCCGCGGCGGGCCGCTGCTGAAACGGCGCGGTGTCGTGCTCGCGGTGACGCTGTGGGCCTATGTCGTGATGCGCTTCGGCATCAAGGTCGGCAAATTCGTGCCGAAGAATTACGTGCAGCAGGTGATTGAGAATTCCGACTTCCGCAAATATGACGACGGCCTGCGGATGATCCTCGACTGCACCGAGGAGATGCAGCAAGCGCTGGCGGACCTGCTGGCGAAGGCGGCATCGGAGCGGATCGTGCGCTACGGCCTGCACCGGCAAGACGCCGCGATGATGACTTGCTTCACGCCCTCGGTGATGCGTAGCGATCACGTCCACTTCATCGACGGCGCGCGCGGCGGATATGCGTCGGCGGCGACGGCGCTGAAGGCGATGGCGGCCTGATGCAGGTGCCGTAGCGGAGAATCTACCGTCCCACCCGCGTCCAGGTCTCGCCGCCGCACAGCGCACCGACGCAGCCTTCTACGCGCAGCGCGTCCGGCCCGGCCAACGAGATACTGCTCGCGTAGCTGGATCCGTCATCGGCGTTGTAGATCTGGCCCGACCATTTGCTGGGCGCGACCGGCTGCATGCCGCTGAACAGCGGCAGGCCGATCATGGCTCGCTGCCTCAGCGCCGGGTTGGGATTCTTGTCATCGACCTGCGGCTTGCCGGTGGCGGGATCGATCGGTGCCTTGAGACCGACGATGACGCCGCAAATGCCGCCGCCGCATTTGCTTACCTTCACCCGTGCGTCGCCGGACTGCGTCAGCCAGACGCCGGTCGGCTCGCCTGCGCCTTGTGCGCGAACCGGCGGAGCGGCCAGCCATGCTGCCGCGATCGCGATGATGAAAGCCGTCGCAATGGTGAAAGATGTTTTGCCAGCCATGAATCATTCCCCGAAAAGCAGGCTTGCATAGCAACAAATCAGATTTGCGCAACTTCACATTAAGTTCGTTGCACAACCTGGCCGTTTATTTGCCCCAGCGGGTGAGTCGGACCGACAGCGCCGTGCCGAGGCCATAGACGACCATGGCGACGCCGACCAGCGCGAACATCTGCCACGCTGGAGCTCCCGCCGATGCCAGCAGCCAGCCGCCGCCACCGACGATCAGCAGCCTTGCGGTTCCGGCCATGACCGGACCGCCGACCTTTGCGGCGCCCTGCGAGGAGAAATAGAGGCAGGCGCCGATGCCGAAAAATGCGAACGCTGGTCCGGCCCAGGTGAAATACGAGTGCGCCGCGGCCGTGACGCCGGGGTCGCTGGTGAACAGCGACACCCAAAGCGCAGGCTTCGCCGCGACGATCAGCCCGATGGCGCCGACCGTGATGCCGGCGGCGAGCCCCGCGGTCCAGGCCACCTGTCGCGCGCGCGTGACGAGACCCGCCCCGATCGCCATGCCGACCATCGGCACCGAGGCGACGCCGAAAGCGAAGGAGATCGGCGTGAGCAGGAATTCCAGCCGCGAGCCCATGCCGTAGCCGGCGAGAATCTCGGTGCCGTAGCCTGCGAGGATTTTTGTGAAAATCAAGACCGTTAGCACCGTCTGCAGCGGCGACAGGCACGACACCGCGCCGACCTTGAGGATGTCGAAGAACATGGCGCGCTGGAACGTAAAACCCTTGAGCTTCAGAGTCAGACGGCTGCGGCCGCTCAGGAGATACCAGGCCAGAAACAGCGCACCTAGCGTGAACGCGGTGAGCTGGCCCGCGGCCACGCCGCCCATGCCCAGTTTCGGCAGACCGAACAGCCCGAGGCCGAGTGCGCCCCCGACAGTGATCTGCACCAGCGCGGTGCCGATCAAGGTCACCGATGGAATGCGCATGTCGCCGGTGCCGCGCACCACGGAAGCCAGCGTGTTGACCAGCCAGATCGAAATCGCGCCCGAGAACAGCACGTGCGAATACTGCATGGCCTGTTCGAGCACGCCGCCACTGCCGCCCAGCAGCGTATAGAAAGTTCGGCCGAACATGAGCATGACAGCGGTGAAGAAGATTCCGGCGCAGGCGCCGATCATTGCGGCATGCAGCGCCAGCGTCGCCGCGCGATCGCGTTCGCCGGCGCCGATCGCGCGGCTGATCGCGGAAGAGACGCCGCCGCCCATCGCCCCCGCCGACATCATCTGCGTGAGCATGACGAACGGAAACACCAGCGCGATGCCGGCCAGCGGTTCGGTGCCGAGCCGGCCGATATAGGAGGTCTCGAACACGGCGACCAAGGTGGTTCCCACCATGGCGATCGCATTGGGCAACGCGAGCTTCAGCAGCGTCGGCAATATCGGCGCGTTGAGCAGGCTGTTGGCCGGGGCGGACGGGACTGCGGGGCGCGCGTCGAGCGGGGCGTCAATGGTCATGCGGCGCAGGTGATCCAAATTCAATAAATTACGCCTGACATATTATCCGGCGACGGCGCCGCAAGCCACCCGCGCATCGCGCAGGGGTCACCATGGCAGGCCGCATAGGTCGATAATTCCGTCGCGCGGCTTGCGCGTGAAATCGAACACATATGGCGCCATCGCCTGGAAGCGAATTTTTCCCTCCGGCTGCTCGGCATAGACCTCGCCCTGAAACGGATGCCAGCCCCGCGTCTGGTAGAACGCCTCATTGCGCGGCTCGCAGAACAGCATCGCAAAGCGCACCGCCTCGTGATCCCGCAGCGTCCGGATCGCGGCGTTCAGCGCCAGCGTGGCATAGCCGCGCCCGCGGCAATCCGCCCGCGTCGAAACGCCGCCGATGCCGCCGATCTCGACCTTTCGTCCGTCCCACGTCGCCGTGCGGAAATAGATGCCGACGTGGCACAACAGTCCCGGCTGGGCGGCATCCTCCGGCACGTCGATCAGCACCCGCAAATCGGCATGGGCCCATTTGACGTGACCCCAGGGCAATTTTTCGATTTCCGCGCGCGGCCAGACCGCCTGCAGCAGCGGTTCGGCCCGCGGCCAGGAGGAATCACCGTTCAGGACGTCGATCTCGATACTCATGTCATTCCTCGTCGGGGGCGTCCGGTGATACGCTCGACGCGCAGGACGCCAGGCAGGCCCCACCGGCTTCGCCAAATTGCGGTGTTTAACCGCCATGGAACCTTCTATAAGGGTTTCCGTTAAACTTCGTCTCCCATCAGTTCGGACATCACCCATGACCTTCACGCTGCCCAATCTGCCCTATTCCCACGACGCCCTTGCGCCCCACATGTCCAAGGAAACGCTGGAATATCACCACGACAAGCATCACCAGGCTTACGTGACCAACGGAAACAACGCGATCAAGGGGACCGAGTTCGAAGGCAAGTCCCTGGAAGAGATCGTCAAGGGTTCGTTCGGCAAGAATCCGGCCGTGTTCAACAATGCCGGCCAGCATTACAACCATCTGCATTTCTGGAATTGGATGAAGCCGAACGGCGGCGGCAACAAGCTGCCCGGCCGTCTCGAAAAGAAGATCACCGAGGACCTCGGCGGTCTCGACAAGTTCAAGGCCGATTTCGCCGCCGCCGGCGTCGGTCAGTTCGGTTCCGGCTGGTGCTGGCTGTCGGTGAAGAACGGCAAGCTCGAAATCTCCAAGACAGCGAACGGCGAGAGCCCGCTGGTCCACGGCGCCACGCCGATTCTCGGCTGCGACGTCTGGGAGCATTCCTACTACATTGATTATCGCAACCGCCGTCCCGACTATCTCAAGGCGTTCTGCGATTCGCTGATCAACTGGGATTATGTCGACGAGCTCTACGGCAAGGCTGGCGTCTGAGCATTATCACGGCATTCCGGCCCGCACAGCGCGAACCCGGAATGACGGGAGAACAGGGCGGTAGCTGCGGCTGCCGCCCTTTTCGTTGGTGCTTTGCCGATATAGAAATGCTGCGATGAGCTATTTGCTGGTCTTTGTCGGTGGCGGGCTTGGCGCCAGTCTGCGCCATTTCATCAACGTCACCTGCGCCCGCTGCATGGGCACCGGGTTTCCCTGGGGCACTTTCATCATCAACATTACGGGCTCGACCGTGATGGGTTTGATCGCGGGTTATCTCGCCTTCAAGGGCGAGGCCTCGCAGCCGTGGCGGCTGTTTCTGATGACCGGCATCCTGGGCGGCTACACGACGTTCTCGGCCTACTCGCTCGACGCGGCGCTGCTCTATGAGCGCGGCGAACTGGGCCTTGCGGCGCTTTACGTGGTCGGTTCGGTCCTGCTCTCGCTGGCCGGGCTGTTTGCCGGTCTGGCGCTGGTCCGGCAGCTCACCTGAACGGACGGTCCGCAGGCGAGGGCGTGTGGCGTCCCCGCATGGGCATGCCTGAGATGCGCAGGGCTATCGTTGCGCCGCCTCCATGGCGGGACTAAGCAGGATGCCGCAGCATCACACCGAACCCATCACCTTTGTCAGAATCTCCGATCAAAGACCCGGCGCCCGCCGACGACGCCGAGCCGAAGCCGCGCCGCGCCCGCAAGCCGGTGGGCTGGTCGATGATATTCATCGGCGCGCTGGTCGCGGTCTGCGCAGGCTTGGTCTGGCGGCGCGACGGCATCGACGGCGTACTCAAGATCCTCACCGAGGACCTCTGGCTGTTCGGCGAGATCATGCCGCGCGTGCTGGCGGGCTGCCTGCTCGGCGGCTTCATCGCGGAAATTCTGCCGCACGACAAGGTTTCCCGATCGCTGGGGCCGAACTCCGGACTGAAGGGATTGCTGATCGGCACGGCGTTCGGCGCGATCCTGCCCGGCGGTCCCTTCACCGCCTATCCGGTGGCGGCTGCGCTGCTTACGGTCGGCGCCGATTTCGGCGCCACCATCGCGATGGTGGTGAGCTGGACGCTGATCGGCTATGGCCGCGCTGTCGCCTGGGAACTGCCGATTCTTGGTGCCGAGTTCACGCTATGGCGCATCGTGATCTCGCTGCCGATCCCGGTGCTGGCTGGCGCGCTTGGCCGCTTCCTCTTTGTGCGGATGTATCCGAAGGGCGAGCCGTCGTGAGCGCCTCCGCGCTGATCATCGACGTGACGCTGTGGGGGTCGGTGTTGATCCTGGGCTTCATGGCGTGGCAGCGCGGCCGCGTCGTGCTGGTGTCGTCGGTGCGCGAAGGCAGCATGGACTTCATCAACATCGTGCCGCGCATTGCGCTCGGCGTGATCGGCTCCGGCTATATCGCCGCCGTCATCCCGCCGGAAGTCATCACCGGCTGGCTCGGGCCCGACAGCGGCTGGCTCGGCGTGCTGGCCGCGGTCATCGCGGGCGCGGCTACCCCCGGCGGTCCCGTGGTCGGCTTCTCGATCGGCGCGGTTGCCTTGAAGGTTGGTGGCGGCTCGCCGCAGGTAATCGCCTATGTCGTGGCCTGGGCGCTGTTCGCCTTCCAGCGGATGATCCTGTGGGAAATCCCGTTCATGCCGGCCCGCTTCGTCTGGTTTCGCGCGGCGGTCTCAGTGCCGTTTCCGTTTCTGGCGGCAGCGATCGCGATGGCGATCGGAAAGCCGTAGCGTTACGCCAAGGCATCGGCCCTGATGTCGCGTTTCGGGGTGCTCAGCCAGATCGGCACGTGGCATCCGCTGTGATCCCGATCACTGTCGATGCTTCGACGGCGTGGGGGCTTGTCTGGCAACCCCGATCTTCACGCGAATCATGAAGGCGGTTTAGCCGGCGCAGACCGACGTTTTTTAGTCGTCAGGCCGAGATCACACTTCGCTTCAATGCGTCGCCGGCAACGCCGGAGCCTTGAAATGAAGCCTGCCGGCGTCGTTCAGCGCATTATCGCTGTGGCGAACTTGTCGCACTGTCGAATTCCGACACGTCGTTGTACGGGCACAACAGCTTTCCCGGCCGAACCGCTGTATTCACCGAACATCAGCGCGTGAGATACATCCACAATGGGGCTTCCATGAAAAAGTTTTTTGCTTGCATTGCTTTGAGCGTCTTCCTTCCAGCGTCGGCGATGGCCGCCGACCTCGCCGCGCGGATGCCGGTCAAGGCGTCGCCGATTGCGGCAACGGTTTTCAGCTGGAGCGGCTTCTATGTAGGCGGGCACGTCGGCTACGGCTGGGGCCGGTCGCGGACCGACGTCGGCCTGCCTGACGCGTTGGACTGCGGCGGCGGTCTGAGTTGCGAAAGCATCGCGCACGATGTGAATGGCGCCTTCGGCGGCGGCTTCATCGGGTACAATTGGCAAGTGAACTCTTTCGTGTTCGGCCTCGAAGCGGAAGGCGGCTACATCGGTGCCCGCCACACGGTGTTCTCGGCGATTGCGCCGGATCATCGGTTCGAAACCAGCTACGGCGGCTATGGCGCGTTCACGGGTCGGCTCGGCGTCGCCTTCGATCGCGCGCTGTTCTACGCCAAGGGCGGCTTGGCCGTCGCCAGCATCAAGAACGAGGCGTTGGACGATTTTCCGACGCCCGATCCCGAGCATATCGGCCGCAGCAATTCGACGCGGGTCGGCTGGGCCGCCGGCGGCGGCATCGAATATGCCCTCACCAACAACTGGACCATCCGCGGCGAATATCTCTACATGCAGTTCGAGAACAAGACGGTGTTCGACCTCGGCGACGGCAGCGGCGGCGTTCCGCCGGCGACCCAGCCGAGCCCCTATACTTTCCACGATCATCTGCACACCGCACGCGTCGGATTGGCGTACAAGTTCTGAGCGGTGTGAATACCGACCACGCGGCGGCGCGGCGCATACTCGAAATGAAAACCCCGGGCGTGAGCCTGGGGTTTTTATTTTGGCGGTCGTCCCGCGGCTGTGATGCTCGGTTGACTCGTGGCGCAGGCCGAGTGGCAAACGTCGTTCTGGTGAGAAGCCACACGCCGAACAAGGCCAGCCACGCCGCGCACATCAGGGTCAGCGGATGCGACCACGCGCCGGTTGCCGGCCACAATTCCCAGAGCCAGTAGGCCTGCGCGATGCTTGGCAGCAGGAACGTGAACACCAGCCCGGTAAAACTCGCGGGCGCGGTCAGCAGCGTGGTGAATGGATCAGAATGCCAAGCATGCAGAGCAGGAATTCAGAGATACCCCGCACCGATTGCCAGTTCAGGCCCTGCAGCGCATGCGCCAGCGTTTAGGCACCGACGAATAAGCTCGGCGACGAAGCCGTCCGGCCAGTAGTGGAAGACAGCCAGCAAACCCATGCCCAGCGTCACGGCGTCGAACAACCGGGCGCGCAGACCGTGGCCGGCTCCGGCAGGGCGCTTTCCGGGCAGGGGTTCGTGGTCACCACGGGAGTTGGTCGCCCGGATTGGGCGCCGCGTTCACTGACATGGCGTGGGGACGGTATTAGGGGCGGGCTGGCCACCCGGGGACGCGTGGACTTCCGCAGTGTTATATTATAACGTCAAGCCATGCCGCACGCCCATCCCCACGATCACGCCCATCATCACCACAGTCACGCCCATGGCCCGGCGACGCCACATCCGCCGCAGGCTGCCCCATGGTCGATCCTGCGCATGACCGTGGCGGGGCGGCTGGCCGCCGCGCTCGCCGTCAGCGTGGCGCTGTGGGCCGTCGTGCTGGTGGCGATGAGGTGAGCATGGCCGCACAGATCACATTCCGCGACGTTACGCTGGGCTATGACCGCCACCCGGCGGTGCACCACCTCGACGGCCAGGTCGCGCAGGGCGCGTTGCTGGCGGTGGTCGGCCCGAACGGCGCCGGCAAATCGACGCTGTTTCGCGGGCTCGCCGGCATCCTGAAGCCGCTCGCGGGCTCGATCGATCTTGGCGGCCTCGATATTCGCGACATCGCCTATCTGCCGCAGAGCGTGGACATCGACCGGACATTTCCGATCTCGGTGTTCGATCTGGTCGGCACCGGCCTGTGGCGCACGACCGGCTTCTTCGGCGGCATGGGCAAGACAGCGCGGCAGAAGATCACGCAGGCGCTGGCTTCGGTCGGGCTCAACGGCTTTGAAAACCGTTCGATCGGCACGCTGTCCGGCGGCCAGATGCAGCGCATGCTGTTCGCGCGCGCGCTGCTGCAGGATGCACGGCTGATCGTGCTGGACGAGCCGTTCAACGCCATCGACGCCAAAACCTCGACCGACCTGCTGGCGCTGGTGCGGCGCTGGCACGACGAGGGGCGCACGGTGCTGGCGGCGTTGCACGATTTCGATCTGGTGCGCGCGCATTTTCCGGAAACGCTGCTGCTGGCGCGCGGACCGGTGGCGTGGGGACCGACCGCGCAGGTGTTGACCGTCGAAAACCTTACACAGGCGCGGCGGATGTGCGAAGCATTCGACGACACGGCGGCCGCTTGCGCCGTGGACGCCGCGGCGCCGCGGGCGGCCTGATGTTGTACGACGCGCTGATCGCGCCCTTTACCGAATTCGAGTTCATGCGCCGCGCGCTCGCCGCCGTGATTGCGCTCGCGCTCGGCGCCGCCCCCATCGGCGTGTTCCTGATGCTGCGGCGGATGAGCCTTGTCGGCGACGCCATGGCGCACGCGATCCTGCCGGGAGCGGCGATCGGCTTCCTCGTCTCTGGCCTCAACCTGTTCGCGATGACGACGGGCGGGCTGATCGCGGGCTTTACGGTCGCGCTGCTCGCCGGCCTCGTCGCCCGCCATACCGAGCTGAAGGAGGACGCCTCGCTTGCGACTTTCTATCTGGTGTCGCTGGCGCTCGGCGTCACCATCGTTTCCGTCAAGGGCACCAACATCGATCTGCTGCACGTGCTGTTCGGCAACATTCTCGCAATGGACGACCAGACCCTGCTGGTCATCGCCTTCAACGCCACCATCACACTCCTGGTGATGGCGGTGATCTATCGCCCGCTGGTGATCGAATGCGTCGATCCAGTGTTCCTGCGGACCGTCTCGCGTGCCGGCGCGCCCGCGCATCTGGCGTTCCTCGCGCTGGTCGTGATCAACCTCGTCAACGGCTTTCACGCGCTGGGCACGCTACTCGGCGTCGGTCTGATGATCCTGCCCGCCGGCATTGCGCGGTTCTGGTCGCGCGACATCACCGGCATGATCTGCATCGCGGTCGCCAGCGCCGTCGTTTCGGGCTATGCCGGGCTGGTGCTGTCGTTCCAGACCAGGATTCCCTCGGGACCCGCAATCATCCTGATCGCGGCGGGAATCTACGTGGCGTCACTGTTGTTCGGTCCCGTCAGCGGACTGGTGCGGCAAATGTTTCCCGGCCGCCATCTCGAGGCCTAGTCATGATCCGGATATGTCTCATCGCTTTCGCCTTGTTTGCGGCCGTGGCTCCGGCGCAGGCGCAGGAGCGCCTCAACGTCGTCGCGAGTTTCTCGATCCTCGGCGATTTTGTGCGCAACGTCGGAGGCGATCGCGTCAATGTCACCGTGCTGGTCGGCCCCGACAGCGATGCCCATGTCTATGCGCCGACACCTTCGGACGCAAAAAAAGTAGCAGATGCGAAGCTCGTCTTTGTCAACGGCCTTGGCTTTGAGGGCTGGCTGCCGCGGCTGGTGAAATCCGCCGGTGCCAAGGCTTCGGTCGTGACTGCGACGACGGGCATCGCGCCGCTCAAGCTCGGCTCGGAGGCCGATCCGCACGCCTGGCAATCGATCGCGAACGCGAAGATCTACGTCACCAATATCCGCGATGCGCTGGCAGCCGCAGCACCTGCGGAAGCGGAAGGCTTCAAGTCGCGTGCTGCCGCCTATCTGGCCGGTCTCGACGCGCTGGAGCGCGAGGTGCGCGATGGGATCGCAAAAATCCCCGAAAGCCGCCGCAAGGTGATTTCCACGCACAATGCCTTCGGCTATTTTGCCGCCGCCTACGGCGTCCAGTTCATTGCCCCAGTCGGGGTCTCGACCGAATCCGAAGCCAGCGCCCGCGATGTTGCAAGGATCATCACCCAGATCAGGGCGGCCAAGATACCGGCGGTCTTCCTCGAAAATATCAGCGACCCCCGCCTGATGGGCCGGATCTCGGCCGAGACCGGCGTCCGGGTCGGCGGAACGCTCTATTCCGACAGCCTGACCGGCGAAAAGGGCGATTCTCCCACTTACATTGCAATGGTCAGGCACAATATAAAGGCGCTGACCAGCGCGCTGAGCCCATAGGGCAGGGGCCCTCCCTGTCTGCCGGCGTGACCATTAATTCCGCCCGGAGCTGTTATGTCTGAACCTTCGTCCCCAAAAATTCCAGTGACCGTGCTGACGGGTTATCTCGGCGCCGGCAAGACCACGCTGCTCAACCGCATCCTGTCGGAAAACCACGGCAAGAAATACGCCGTCATCGTCAACGAATTCGGCGAGATCGGCATCGATAACGATCTGATCATCGGCGCCGACGAAGAAGTGTTCGAAATGAACAATGGCTGCGTGTGCTGCACTGTGCGCGGCGACCTCGTGCGCATCCTGGACGGGCTGATGAAGCGCAAGGGCAAATTCGACGCCATCATCGTCGAGACCACGGGATTGGCCGATCCTGCGCCGGTGGCTCAGACCTTCTTCGTCGATGAGGACGTGCAGAAGAACGCCCGCCTCGACGCCGTCGTCACCGTGGCTGACGCCAAATGGCTGAGCGACCGTCTCAAGGATGCCCCTGAAGCCAAGAACCAGATCGCGTTTGCCGACGTCATCGTCCTGAACAAGACCGACCTCGTCTCCAAGGCCGAACTGGCCGAAGTCGAGGCGCGCATCCGCGGAATCAACCCCTACGCAAAACTGCACCGTACCGAGCGCTGCAAGGTGGCGCTGGCGGATGTGCTGGAGCGTGGCGCGTTTGATCTGGATCGCATCCTGGAGATCGAGCCGGAATTCCTCGACGCCGGCGACGGGCACGATCATCACCATGATCACGATCACCACCACGGCCATGACCACGATCACGGCCACAGCCATGGCGGGCTGAAGCACTACCACGATGAGGACATGCAATCGCTGTCGCTGCGGTCGGACAAGCCGCTCGATCCAACCAGATTCATGCCGTGGCTGCAAAACCTCGTCGCCACCGAGGGCCAGAAGATTTTGCGGTCGAAGGGCATCCTCGCCTTCACCGATGACGACGACCGCTACGTGTTCCAGGGCGTACACATGATGCTGGAGGGCGATCACCAGCGGAAATGGAGGGACGGCGAGGCGCGCGAAAGCCGGGTCGTCTTCATTGGCCGCGAATTGCCGGAACAGATGATCCGCGACGGTTTTGAGAGCTGTATTACCACGTGATGAAAGAATTCGATCCGGGCGAAATGCCCTCCATCGCTTCCCTCACCGACCAGGTGAGAAAGCTCCCCGTCGGCATGCCGGTCACCTCGGTTCATTTCCTCGGTGACACGGCGGTGTTTATCGGCGCCGAGGAAACCGCGGCGATGGTCAACGAGGCCGGTGAAATCTCGACCGTCGCCATCCATGGCGGTGCCGTGCTCTGCGCAGCATGCGACGGCAAGCGAATCGTCACCGGCGGTGACGATGGCAAGGTCGTTGCGCTCGACGCGAAGGGCGAGGTTACGGTGCTCGCGACCGACGCCAAGCGGCGCTGGATCGATAATGTCGCGCTGCATCCCGACGGCGCGGTGGCGTGGTCGGCCGGCAAGACGGCGTTCGTCCGCAGCGGCAAGGGCGACGAGAAGAGTTTTGATGCGCCCTCGACCGTCGGCGGCCTCGCCTTCGCACCGAAAGGACTGCGTGTGGCGGTCGCCCACTACAATGGCGTGACGCTGTGGTTTCCCAACATGGCGGCCAAGCCGGAATATCTCGAATGGGCCGGCTCCCACCTCGCCGTCACCTTTAGTCCCGACAACAAATTCCTGGTCACCGGCATGCATGAGCCGGCGTTGCACGGCTGGCGGCTGGCCGACAACAGGCACATGCGGATGAGCGGCTATCCCGGCCGCGTCCGTTCGATGTCGTGGAGCGTCGGCGGAAAGGGGCTCGCCACCTCGGGCGCCGATACCGTGATCATCTGGCCGTTCACCAGCAAGGACGGTCCGATGGGCAAGGAGCCGGCGATGCTGGCGCCACTGCAGGCGCGCGTCTCCGCGGTGGCCTGTCATCCAAAGCAGGACATCATGGCCGCGGGCTACAGCGATGGCACCATCCTGATCGTCCGGCTCGAGGACGGCGCGGAAATCCTGGTGCGCCGCAATGGCGGCGAACCGGTTTCGGCGCTGGCCTGGAACGCCAAGGGCACGCTGCTGGCCTTCGGCACCGAGGATGGCGACGCAGGGATGCTCGAATTCTAGGCGGTTCGGGCGGGCTTGAGCCGCCGCGGAACCTTGCGCCTTGCCGGCCGTTGACCCCGCGAACAATCTTGTGGGGTTGACCGAGATGTCTGCCGAAAGCCGCCAACGCGAATACCGACGGGAAATGCTGCTGGCATCCATGCTGATTGCGGCAGGGTTGGGCATTTCGGCACTGGCACTGACCGTGCTGAGCACCAGCGGACCCTTGCAGATCGCGCAGGCAACGCAGCCGACGCAGTCGACGCCCGGCGCAGAAACAAAGCCGTCTGCGCCGTCCGAACCGGCTACGACCGGTCAAAGGCCCTCGGACATTCCGCCGCAACCGGCCCGTCCCGACGAGGACGCGCAGAAGGCAGGTGCCCAGCCTGCGCTGCCGCCGGCGCCCGCGGAGAAGATCGCGCCGCCGATCCGCGAGAAATGATCGCTCTGCGCCGTCGATTGTGCACGCGCAAAATCGGTGACCGGTGCCTCTACGTCGATCCGAAGCGCGAATCTGCAACCATCAATTTGTATGAGGCGGCGTCGGCGCCTCCCTCGAACGCCTTGTGCTGCTCCCCAACAAGCGGATAGGCTTGCCGTAATAACGGCCGGCAGCTCGAAAAACAGCCGGCAGCTCGGGGAGTGATGCATGCGTGAGCTGACGCCTGAAACGATCACGGACGCCGTGCTCGACCAGATGGCGACGACGCCGGACCCACGCCTGAAGGCGATCATGGCGTCGGCGGTCAAGCATCTCCACGCCTTCGCCCGCGAGGTCAATCTGACGCCCGCGGAATGGATCAAAGGCATCGAATTCATGACCGCCGCCGGCAAGATGTGCTCGCCGGAACGGCAGGAATTCATCCTGTTGTCCGACACGCTCGGCCTCTCGGCACTGGTCAATGGCCTGCACGACGCCACCGCCCTGGAAGACGCCACCCACACCAGCCTGCTCGGTCCGTTCTACCGCGAGGCGACACCGACGCTCGCCGCCGGCAGCTCGATCGCCAAGAATTCCAAGCCGGACAGCGAATGCGTGCTTTACGGCCGCGTCACCGAGGTCGCCGGCAAGCCGGTCGCGGGCGCCACCGTCTCGATCTGGCAGACCGGCGCCGACGGCCTGTACGACATCCAGACCAGCGCGACATCAGTCGATTATCGCGGCGTGTTCGCAACCGATGCCGATGGCCTCTATGTACTGCGCACAGTCAAACCGCTCGGCTATTCGATTCCCATGGACGGGCCGGTCGGCGCCATGGTGAAGGCGCAGGCGCGGCATGGCATGCGGCCGGCGCATATTCATTTCCTGGTCGGTGCGTCCGGCTATCGCGAACTGGTCACCGCGCTCTATCTGCGCGACGATCCTCATCTCGCCGACGATGTGGTGTTCGGCTCGTCGGGCGATCTCGCCGTCGAGGTCAAGGCCAACGATCCGGACTGCCCGATCAAGGGCATGCCGAGCATCCGCTTCGACATGCGGCTGTCGCGCGAGAGCGAGGCCGACAAGACCAGCGGGCGCGTCGGCGCCGATCCGTCTGCGATCATGAAACAATCGGCCAGAAACGAAACCGCGCCGGCAGGCGCCGGATAATCCCGGCATAGGCGCATCCGATCATCGACCGGACGAAGATCCGGCGAAACCAAAATCACACAGAAAACAAAACGAATAAGGGGGAAGTAATGAAACGCAGGACATTTCTCGGCGGCGCGATGGCCGCGGCGGTCGCAGGGCGGGCTACAGGCGCGCTCGCACAACAACCGCCGATCAAGATCGGCATGTCGATGCCGCAGACCGGCGGGCTTGCCGGCGGCGGCAAGGCTTCGCTGCTCGGGATCGAAATCTGGCGCGACGATATCAATGCCAAGGGCGGCCTGCTCGGCCGCAAGGTCGAGCTGATCGTCTACGACGACAAGTCGAGCGCCTCGGAGACGCCGGCGATCTACTCCAAGCTGGTCGATGTCGACAAGGTCGATCTGCTGTTCGCGCCCTATGCGACGGTGCCGACCGCGCCGATCATGCCGTTCGTCAAGCAGCGCGGCTTGCTGTTGATGGGCAATTTCTCGTTCCAGGTGAACAGCAAGGTCGGCCACGACATGTGGTTCAATAACGCGCCGTGGGGGCCGGCGGACAGTTGGGCCTCGTCGTTCATCGACCTGGCGCAGAAGGCCGGCGGCAAGAACATGGCGCTGCTCGCGGCCGACCAGGAGTTCGCCCAGAACCTGGCGCTGACGGCCCGCGATGTCGCCAAGAAGCGCAACCTCCCCGTCGTGTTCGATCAGTCCTATCCGCCGAACACGGTCGAGTTTGCGTCCATCATTCGCGCGCTCAAGGCGACCAAGCCCGATATCGTCTACGTCGCGTCCTATCCGCCGGATTCGGCCGGCATCTTGCGTGCCGTGAACGAGATCGGCATCGGCGACGACGTCAAGGTCTTTGGCGGCGGCATGGTCGGCCTGCAGTTCGCGGCCGTGATGTCGAATCTCGGTTCGCTGCTCAACGGCGTCGTCAACTACAACACCTGGCTGCCGGAACAGAGCATGTATCACGCCGGCACCAAGGAGTTTTTCGAGGTCTACACCAAGCGCGCCGTCGAAGCGAAGGTCGACCCGCTCGGCTATTATCTGGCGCCATACGGTTACGCCACCGGGCAGATGATCGAGGCGGCGGTCAACGCGACCAAGTCGCTCGACCAGAAGGGCCTCGCAAAGTATTTGCGGGAGAACGAGCACAAGACCATCGTCGGCCCGATCGTGTTCGCGGCAGACGGCGAGTGGAAAGAAAGCGCAACGGTGCAGGCGCAGTTCCGGGGTGTGGTCGACAAGGATGTCGAACAATTTCGGAAGCCGGGCAAACAGGTGATCCTGTACCCCGACAAATTGAAGACCGGCACGCTCATCAGTCCCTTCGAGGCAGCCCGGAAGTAGGCTTCGTGGCTGTTTCTGCGCGTCGCCGAGGGGGGACCTGACGTGTTTTCGATGGACCTGCTGCTTGGCGCAGTGGTGCTTGGGGTGCTGCTCGGCTGCTTCTATGCGGCCGTCAGCGTCGGGCTGTCCGTTTCGTTCGGGCTGCTCGACGTCCCCCACGTCGCGCATCCGGCCTTCCTGGTGCTCGCGTCCTATGGCGTGTACCAGCTCAACGAAAGCTACGACATCGATCCGCTGCTGGCGGGCCTGATCATCACCCCGCTGTTTTTCCTGTTCGGCCTCCTCGCCTACCGCGTCTATTACGAGACCTTCGAGCGGCGCGGCAGCGACGCCGGGGTGCGCGGCATCGCGTTCTTCTTCGGCATCGCCTTCATCATCGAAGTGCTGATCATCATGCAGTTCGGCGTCGACCAGCGCTCGGTGACCGCGACCTATATCGGCAAATCCTGGCGGTTCGGCGAGTTCCGGATCCCGATCCGGCAGCTGGTGGCGTTCGCGGTGGCGCTGGGGCTGACGGTGCTGCTCGCGGTGTATCTGTCGAAAACCTTCATGGGCCGCGCGATCCGCGCGGTGGCGCAGGACGAAGAGGCGCTGCGGCTGATGGGCGCCAACCCGGTCCGCATCAAGCAGTTCGCCTTCGGGATCGCCACCGCCGTGCTCGGAATCGCCGGCGCGCTCCTGATCATCGTCGCGCCGGTGGAGCCGACACTCGACCGCGCCTATATCGGGCGCACCTTCTGCGTCGTCGTCATGGCCGGGCTCGGCAGCATCAGCGGCACGCTGATCGCGGCCATCATCCTCGGTGTTGCCGAATCGATCGTGCTGACGATGTTCGGCGCCTCCTGGGCGCCGGCGATCTCGTTCGCGATGCTGCTCGGCGTCCTCGCCGTCCGGCCGCAAGGTCTGCTCGGCCGATGAACAAGCGCAGCCACAGCATCGCATTCTGGGCCGGCGTGGCCGTCTTTCTCGTCGCCGTGCTGGCGATGACCCAGATCGTCCGCAACGAATATCCGTTCTTTGCGGGCTACGTCATCCTGCAATTCATCGCGCTCGCGGTCGCCTGGAGCATCCTCGGTGGCTATGCCGGCTACGTCAATTTCGGCACCAACGCGTTTTTCGGCGTCGGCGTTTATACGGCGGTCTCGCTGTTCAAGGCGACGGGCGCGCCGCTGGTGGTGCAGATCGCGGTCGCCGGCCTCATCGGCATGCTGCTCGGCTTCGCGGTCGGCCTGTTGACGTTGCGGATGCGCGGCATCTTCTTTTCGATCGCGACCATCGCGCTCGCCATCATCATCGAGACCTGCGTGATGAACTGGCGATTCGTCGGCGGTGCGGCAGGCATCCAGCTCCAGCGGCCGCCGGTGATGGCGCCGTTCGACAGTTACGTGAAGATGCTGTTCTTCGTGCAGGCCGTGCTCGCGGTCATTGCCGTTGTGATCTCGCGCTACATCCAGAACTCCCGGATCGGGCGCGGCCTGCAGGCGCTGCGCGACGACGAACTCGCTGCCGAATGCACGGGGGTGCCGACGCTGAAGCTGAAGCTGGTCGCCTGCATGATATCGGGCGCGCTGATTTCGGCGGCCGGTGCGCCCGCCGCCATGTACCTGCAATACGCCGATCCTTCCTCGGCGTTCAATCTGAACTATTCGGTGTCGGCGCTGGCGATGGCGCTGATCGGTGGCACCGCGCACTGGATCGGCCCGGTACTCGGTGCCATCCTGCTCGGCTCGACGCAGCAGCTTCTCGCCGTGACCATCTCGTCTGAGGTCAACGTGCTGGTGCTCGGCATCATGCTGGTGCTGTTCGTGGTCGGCGCGCCCAAGGGCATCATCGGGCTATTGCGGCCGCGCTACCGCCTGCGCGCGGGAGGCAAGCCATGACAGTGACGGACGCGCCCCTGCTGCAGGTCGAAACCTTGACCAAAACATTCGGCGGCTTCACCGCGCTCGACAATATCAGCGTCGACATCAGGAAGGGCGAGCGCTTCGGCCTTATTGGACCGAATGGATCCGGCAAGACCACGCTGATCAACTGCATTTCCGGCGCGTTGCGTCCGCAGACGGGCAGCGTGGTATTTTGCGGCGAGGACATCACCCAATTGCCGCCGCACTTGCGCGCGCGTCGTGGCATCGCCCGGTCTTTCCAGATCCCACGGCCGTTCAAGAGCATGACGGTGCTGGAAAACCTGATGGTCGGGCTCGACTTTGCCAATGTCGATTCATCTCTCCCGGAAGAAGACGTCGCAATGTCCATCCTGACGCGGATGGGGCTCGCCGCAAAGGCCTATGCCCCAAGCGACACGCTAAGCCAGGTGGAGTTGCGCAAGATGGAGCTGGCGCGCGCGATGGCGATGCGGCCGAAACTTCTGATTTCGGACGAGGCCATGGCGGGCCTTTCCCATTCCGAGGTCGACGAAGTGCTCGATCTCCTGATCAGCCTCGGCGAGGAGGACATCACCATCATCATGATCGAGCACATCATGCAGGCGGTGATGCGTTTTTCCGAACGGGTGATGTGCCTCGACGCCGGCAGGATCATCGCGATCGGCGCGCCCGATGAGGTGATGGCCAACAAGCGGGTGCAGGAGGCCTATCTTGGCACTTAGCCTCGCCATCGAGGGTCTCGATGCCGGTTACGGCGCGGTCAAGGCGCTGCGCGGCGTGACGCTGAATGTCGAGGCCGGTGAGACCGTGGCCTTGCTCGGCACCAACGGCAACGGCAAGAGCACGCTGATGAAGTGCATCATGGGCCTGGTCCGCCCGGATCGCGGCCGGCTTGCGCTTTCGATCGACGGCGCGGTGCACGATCTTGCAAAACTCTCGCCCGAGGCGATCGTCGACCTCGGCGTCGCGCTGGTGCCGGAGGGAAGGCGGCTGTTTCCCAAGCTGACGGTGACGGAAAACCTGATGCTCGGCGCTTTCCGGAAAGTGGCCCGTGGCGCCATCCAGCAAAATCTCGCGCTGGTGTTCGAGACGTTCCCGGTGCTGAAAGAGCGCCGCAGTCAGCTTGCCGGCACCATGTCCGGCGGACAGCAGCAGATGCTGGCGATTGCCCGCGCGCTGATGTCCTCGCCGCGGCTGCTGTTGATCGACGAACCGTCGGTCGGGCTGTCGCCGCTGTTGGTGTCGCAGACGATTACCAAGATCGGCGAACTCAAGGCGCGCGTAGGATTGACGGTGCTGATGGCCGAGCAGAACTTCAACCAGGCGATCCGGATCGCCGACCGCGGCTACATCATCGTGCACGGCGAGATCGCGGTGGCGGCGCAGTCGGTCGACGAGTTGAAGGCCAACGATATCGTCAAGCGGCTCTATCTCGGCGGCGTCGCCTAAGCGGCATGACGGCATCGTGACGGCGTTTTGGCCGTACTGCCGATTTTACAGTCTCGCCTGTCGTCGTCGGCTGCGCCATATTTCCTCATCGTATCAAGGCAGAGGGGGCAACCGATGAAGATCGACGACGTCAGGCGAACCGCCTATTCGATGCCGCTGACCAACCCGTCGTTTCCGCCCGGGCCCTATCGCTTCTTCAACCGCGAATATTTCATCATCACCTATCGCACCGATCCCGAGGCGCTCGCCGCTGTGGTGCCGGAGCCGTTGGAAGTCGCCGAGCCGATCGTCAAATACGAATTCATCCGCATGCCCGACTCGACCGGCTTCGGCGATTACACCGAAACCGGCCAGGTGATCCCGGTTCGATTCAAGGGCGAGGAGGGTGTCTACGTTCATTCGATGTATCTGGACGACGAGGGCCCGATCGCCGGCGGCCGCGAGCTCTGGGGCTTTCCGAAGAAACTGGCGTCGCCCAAGATCGCCGTGGAGAGTGACGTGTTGGTGGGCACGCTACATTACGGCTCGGTGCTGTGCGCCTCCGCCACCATGGGCTACAAGCACCGCGCCGTCGATCATGATGCGGTGCTGAAGTCGATGCAGGCGCCGAACTTCATGCTCAAGATCATCCCGCATGTCGATGGCAGCCCGCGGATCTGCGAACTGGTGCGCTATTATCTGGAAGACATCACGCTGAAGGAAGCCTGGACCGGCCCCGCCGCGCTCGGCCTGTTTCCGCACGCGCTCGCGGACGTGGCGCGGCTGCCGGTGCGCGAGGTGGTCTCCGCGCTGCATTGCAAGGCGGATCTGACGTTGGGGCTGGGGACGGTGGCGTTCGATTATCTGAAGACGTGACGCACGGCCACGTGCCCGCCCTTACTGCGCCCCCCGCAGCGTACAGGCGGTCGAGCAGGTCGTGGTCACGCCGCGCTCGCAGGCGATGCACACCGCGACGCACTGTTTTTTGTTCTTGGGATTGTACTCGCTGTAGAGCTTGCGGGCGCAAGTGTCGATCGAGCCCGTGACGTCGTTGTTGCTCTCGGGCGTGCAGGCAGCCAAGGCTGCGGCCGACAGGACGATGGCAAGAATGACTCGCATGTTGGTCGCTCCAACCGGGAGCCCTCGCTTCAGGGTTTCGGCGACGGCCCTGTGCCATCGCAAAACTACCCCTCAGCGTGGCGTGATTGGATTAATCGAGCGTTACACGACACCAAGTTCCCATGCGTAGTTCTACGTCGGGGTTTGACGGGGCATCCTGTGCACTGCAGCGGAACAACCCAGACCATGGGCATTCGCGCCGCCGGTAATGGGCGGCGCATCGTTCGCACGGCAACGGGCGGCGAGTGCGTTTATCGCACCAGCACGTTCCTGAACTGCCAGGGATCCGACGTGTCGATGTCCTCTGGGAACAGGCCCGGACGATCCGTCAGCGGCGTCCAGTCGGTGTAATAGCCTTTCACCGGGCCGAGATATGGCATCTGGATTTCCAGCAGGCGATCGAAATCCATCTCGTCGGCTTCGACGATGCCTTCGTTCGGGTTTTCCAGCGCCCACACCATGCCGCCAAGCACCGCTGAAGTCACCTGCAGGCCGGTGGCGTTCTGATAGGGCGCAAGCCGGCGGGTCTCTTCGATGGAGAGCTGCGAGCCGAACCAGTAGGCATTGTTGTCGTGGCCGAACAGCAGCACGCCGAGTTCGTCGATGCCGTCGACGATTTCGTTCTCATCGAGGATGTGGTGCTTTTCCTGCATCTTGGCGGCGCGGCCGAACATTTCATGCAGCGACAGCACGGCATCGTCGGCCGGATGATAGGCGTAGTGGCAGGTCGGCCGGTAGACCGCCGTGCCCGAGGCGTCGCGCACCGTGAAATAATCGGCGATCGAGATCGACTCGTTGTGGGTGACGAGGAAGCCATACTGCGCGCCGCGGGTCGGGCACCAGGTGCGCACGCGCGTGTTGGCGCCGGGCTGCATCAGATAGATGGCGGCGCCGCAGCCGGCTTGGTGGGTCCGCGCATTCTCGGGCATCCATTTTTCATGGGTGCCCCAGCCGAGTTCGGACGGCTGCACGCCTTCCGACAGGAAACCTTCCACCGACCAGGTATTGACGAAGACATCAGGCTCTTTCGGCGATTTGGAGCGCTGGGTGTCGCGTTCGGCGATGTGGATGCCTTTGATGCCAGCCTGCCGCATCAGGTCCGCCCATTCGGCCTTGGTCTTCGGCTTGGGGGCATTGAGCTTCAGATCGGCGGCAACATTGAGCAGCGCCTGTTTGACGAAAAACGAGACCATGCCGGGATTGGCGCCACAGCAGGAGACGGCCGTCGTCGAACCGGCGGGACGCGCCTTCTTGGCGGCCAGCGTCGCTTCGCGAAGCGCGTAGTTGGAGCGCGCTTCCGGGCCCTTCGAAGCATCGAAATAGAAGCCGAGCCAGGGCTCGTTGACGGTGTCGATATAAAGCGCGCCAAGCTCGTTGCAGAGCTCCATGATGTCGGTAGAGCCGGTATCGACCGAGAGATTGACGCAAAAGCCCTGGCCGCCGCCTTCGGTGAGCAGCGGGGTCAGCAACTCGCGATAATTGTCTTTGGTCACGCCCTTCTGGATGAAGCGTACATTGTGCTTCTCGCAATGCGCCTTGCGGCCCTCGTCCTTCGGATCGATCACGGTGACGCGCGACTTGTCGTAGTCGAGATGCCGCTCGATCAGCGGCAGCGTGCCTTTGCCGATGGAGCCGAAGCCGACCATCACGATGGGGCCGGAAATTTTCGCGTAGATCTGCGAGGCGGGGCTCATGAGCGGGTCTCCAAATCGTGTCTGTCAGTAACGGGGATCAGGCGGTGCGGCGCTTGGCGGTCACTTCAATCTCGATCTTCATCTCAGGCTTGTAGAGGCCCGCGACGACAAGGAGCGTTGTGGCCGGGCGAATTTCGCCGAACACCTCGCCGCAGACCGCGAAGAACGCGTCCGCATCCGCGAGGTCGGTGATGTAGTAGGTCGCGCGGACGATATCGGCCATCGCGAAGCCACCCTCCTTGAGGGCGGCCTCGATGTTCCTAAAGCAGTTGCGTGCCTGGCTTGTGACATCGGCCGGAATGACCATGGTGGTGTAATCGTAGCCGGTGGTGCCGGCGACGAAGGCGAAATCGCCGTCGATGACGGCGCGGCTGTAGCCGGCGGTCTTCTCGAACGGTGAGCCGGTGGAAATCAGGCGACGTGGCATGGCTGACCTCGATCCTGGAGTGATCTCGGGAAAAGTTCGGGGCACAGTTTGGCGCGGTTTAAGGGCTTTTCGCCGGCCTGTGCAACCCCTCGCGGCGCTATCGGAGTGGCGTGGTCACATCGGAGGCAGCCGGCGCAGAGCCGCCCCAGCGGCGCGCCAGAAAGTCCCTCGCGATCAACACGGAGATCACGATCAGGACCGCCATGACGATGCGGCGGAGGCGCCGGTTCGAACCTCCGCCTGGTCCGGGCCGGCTTCCCGCCATGATGCCCTAAGCCGCATGCGGCACGAGCAGCGCCTTGCGAGCCCGCGAAGCCTTCGATTTGAGCGGCGCACCGGTCGCGGCGATCATGCCCCAGGCGCCATCGAGTCCGCCTTCGCCAAGTTCGAGGCCGAGCAGCCGGTCGCGTTCGAACGCGCCCGGCAGTACCAGTTCGCCAGTCTTGGCGGTCGAGAAGCCGAAGCGGGCGTAATAGGGCGCGTCGCCCAGCAGGATGACCGCGCGATGGCCGCGCGCTTTCGCCGCCGCGATCGCCTGCTCCATCAGCGCGGCCCCGACGCCGAGCTGGCGACAGGAGGCCTCCACCGCCAGAGGGCCGAGCATGAGCGCTGGCTGGCCCCCGGCGCTGACGTGCCACAACCGCACGGATCCGATCACGCGGCCCTGGCGCACGGCCGACAAGGCAAGGCCTTCGGCGGGCGCGCGTCCTTCGCGCAGGCGCTGGCAGGTGCGCATATGGCGGTTGTCGCCAAAGCAGGCATCCAGCAGCGCCTCGCGCGCAGCGACGTCCGAGGCTCGTTCCGCACGGATCGCGAACGGCGCGGCATCGGAGATGAGGGCAGCAGTGGTGTTCCGCAAAGCAGTCATGGCACGTCAGTCCCCGCTCGCAACGGCCATCAAGCCGCGCCAAGCGTTGTCATTGAATTGGCATGTGCAGGGGAGGGAGCCGGCGCACCGGCTCCCGTTGTTCAAGCCTCAAGCGAGGCTGTTCAGATGTGGTAGGTCCGCAGCGGCGGGATGCCGTTGAACGCCACCGACGAGTAGGTCGACGTATAGGCCCCGGTGCCTTCGATCAGCAGCTTGTCGCCGATCTCGAGCGTTACCGGAAGCGGATACGGCAGCTTCTCGTACAGCACGTCGGCGCTGTCGCAGGTCGGTCCTGCAAGCACGCACGGCGTCATCTCCGCACCGTCATGCGGGGTGCGGATGGCGTAACGGATCGACTCGTCCATCGTCTCGGCGAGACCGCCGAACTTGCCGATGTCGAGATACACCCAGCGCACCTCGTCCTCGTCGCTCTTCCTGGAGATCAGGACGACTTCGGTCTCGATGATGCCGGCATTTCCGACCATGCCGCGGCCCGGCTCGATGATGGTTTCCGGGATCTGGTTGCCGAAGTGCTTGCGCAGCGCACGGAAGATCGACCGGCCGTACTGCACGACCGGAGGAACGTCCTTGAGGTAGCGGGTCGGGAAGCCGCCGCCCATGTTGACCATGGACAGGCTGATCCCGCGCTCCGCGCAGTCGCGGAACACCGTCGAGGCCATCGCCAGCGCGCGGTCCCACGCCTTCACCTTGCGCTGCTGCGAGCCGACGTGGAACGAAATGCCGCACGGCTCCAGGCCCAGACGCTTGGCGAGGTCGAGCACCTCGACCGCCATCTCCGGATCGCAGCCGAACTTGCGCGACAGCGGCCACTCGGCGCCTGCGCAGTCGTAGAGAATGCGGCAGAACACCTTTGCGCCGGGGGCGGCACGGGCGATCTTCTCGACCTCTGCTGAGCAGTCGACCGCGAACAGGCGAATGCCGAGCGCGAAGGCGCGCGCGATGTCGCGCTCCTTCTTGATCGTATTGCCATACGAGATGCGGTCCGGCGTCGCACCGGCAGCCAGCGCCATTTCGATCTCGGCGACGGTTGCAGTGTCAAAGCAGGAGCCCATGGAGGCGAGCAGCGACAGCACTTCCGGCGCCGGGTTTGCCTTCACCGCGTAGAACACGCGGCTGTCCGGCAACGCCTTCGCAAAGGTCGCGTAGTTGTCGCGCACGACTTCGAGGTCGACGACGAGGCACGGCTCGGTGTCCTGGCCCTCGCTGCGGCGGTTGCGCAGAAATTCCTGAATACGTTCGGTCATAGCACCCTCCAAACGGCCTTTGCGACAAGGACCCGTTCAAATGTGATCTCGGACATGAGTTTGCCGGCGCTGCCGCACGATGGAGACGCGACAAGGCCTTGGACTCAGACCGAATTGTGCTGCCGTGGATTGGTTGGGAATTTCCCGCCCGCACACCTGGCAATGAAGGACAAGCCTTTTCAGTAGCCCGCGCCGGCGGTGGAATGCCGGTAGAGACCAAAAAAGCCCGATCCGTCGTTGCTTTAAGTCGCGTCCCCCGTTGAGAGCGGGGTGCGCCGGTTCGCCTCCGGCTGCCAGTCACGGTTGCAAAGGATGGAGAGACCTTCAACGGCATCTCTTGAGAGAGATGCTGGCCACTCGAACGTGAGCGACCCTCGGTTCTTCATCCCTTGGCGGCTGTCCGGCCTCTTGTCCGGATACCTACCGACTGACACACGACCACAGGCACGTGCGAAATTGGGCAAGCTCGAAATAAGACTTTTGATTTCGCTTCGCAACATTTTTTTTAGGCTGGGGACAAATTTCCCTAACGCGTGCTTACGAACGCGCTGGCAGCGCGTAGATCGCGACAAACATGAACGGGTGTTAAGATTTCTGAAAGGTGCCGTGAGCGCTTTTGGGCCTGTGCCACAGCGCTTTCTTCCAACGCGCGTCAGCCGCGTTTGAAGAACGGCTCGATGCGTTGAGCGGCGCGGATGAATGCCGCCATGATCACGACGCCGATCGCAAACAGCACCGCCTGCAGGATGTGCGCAGCGGTGTCGTCGAGGCCGAACAGGATCGCGAGCGCCCAGCCGCCGGCGAATGCCGCACCGAACACTTCGGCGCCGATCAGGATCGCCGCCGAGATCACGGTGATGACGCTCGGCCAAGCGATGGCGCGGGAGGTGGTTGCGGGCTGTGAGCTCATGGAAAAAGATCCCTTTCAGGGGGCGCAATCTCTCCGAAAAGGCCCCATCTATCAAGCGCAAAAGGCCCAAAAATGCCGTATGGCGTGATATAGATTGCCGCATATTTCAAGGAAAAGACGGGAAGTGTGATGTCAGAAACCCAGCAAGCGGCAGCCGCCCCGCAAGCCGGAACAAATCCGCTGCTCCAGCCGTGGCAGGCGCCGTTCGAGACGCCACCGTTCGCCGAGATCGAGCCGGAGCATTTTTTGCCGGCTTTCGAGCAGGCCTTTGCCGACCATGCCGCCGAGATCCAGGCGATCACCCATGATCCGACCCTGCCGGACTTCGCCAACACCATCACGGCGCTGGAGCGCTCCGGCAAGCTGCTGTCCAAGGTCGCGGCCGTGTTCTACGACTTGGTCTCGGCGCACTCCAATCCGGCCATCCTCGAGATCGACAAGGAGGTCTCGGTGCGGATGGCGCGGCACTGGAACCCGATCATGATGAACGCGGTGCTGTTCGGCCGCATCGCGATGCTGCACGAAAAGCGCGCCAAGCTCGGCCTGAGCACGGAACAGATGCGGCTCCTGGAGCGCACCTACACCAACTTCCACCGCGCCGGCGCCGGCCTCGACGAGGGCGCCAAGAAGCGCCGGGCCGAGATCAACGAGCGGCTGGCCCAGCTCGGGACCTCTTTCAGCCACCATCTGCTCGGCGACGAGCAGGACTGGTTCCTGGAGCTCGGCGAGGACGACCGCGCCGGCCTTCCCGAGGCGTTCGTCGCCGCAGCCAAGGCTGCGGCAGAAGAGCGCGGCATGGCCGGAAAGGCGATCGTGACGCTGTCGCGTTCCTCCGTGGAGCCGTTCCTGAAAAGCTCTTCCCGCCGCGACTTGCGCGAGAAGGTTTTCAAGGCCTTCACCGCGCGCGGCGACAATGGCAACGCCAACGACAACAACGCCACCATCGTGGAGATTCTTGCCCTGCGGGAGGAAGCCGCGAAGATCATGGGCTATCCAACCTACGCCGCCTACCGGCTGGAGGATTCCATGGCCAAGACGCCGGAAGCCGTGCGCAGCCTGCTGGAGCGGGTCTGGAAGCCGGCCCGGGCGCGAGCGCTCGCCGACCGCGATGCCCTGCAGGCGCTGATCGCGGAGGAGGGCGGCAATTTCACCCTCGCCCCGTGGGACTGGCGCTATTACGCCGAGATCCTCCGCCAGCGCCGCGCCGATTTCGACGATGCCGCCATAAAACCCTATCTGGTGCTCGACCACATGATCGAGGCCGCCTTCGACTGCGCCACCCGTCTGTTCGGGATCACCTTCTCGGAGCGCAAGGATGTGCCGGTCTGGCACCCGGATGTCCGGGTCTGGGAAGTCAGGGGTGCCGAGGGCAAGCACAAGGCGCTGTTCTACGGCGATTACTTTGCCAGGTCCTCAAAACGCTCCGGCGCCTGGATGACCTCGCTGCGCGACCAGCAGAAGCTCGACGGTGAGGTCGCGCCCTTGATCATCAACGTCTGCAACTTCGCCAAGGGCGCCGATGGCCAGCCGTCGCTGCTGTCGCCAGACGACGCGCGGACGCTATTCCACGAGTTTGGCCACGGCCTGCACGGCATGCTGTCCAACGTGACCTATCCCTCGCTGTCGGGAACCTCCGTGTTCACCGATTTCGTCGAACTGCCGTCGCAGCTCTACGAGCACTGGCAGGAGCAGCCGCAGGTGCTGCGGCAGTTCGCCAAGCACTACCAGACCGGCGAGGCGCTGCCGGACGACCTGCTGCAGCGTTTCCTCGCCGCGCGAAAGTTCAATCAGGGCTTTGCTACGGTGGAGTTCGTGTCTTCGGCGCTCATCGACCTCGAATTCCACACCCAGCCGGCCGAAGCCAGCCGCGACGTCGGCGCATTCGAGAAGGCCGAACTGGAGAAGATCGGTATGCCCGCCGAAATCGCGCTGCGGCACCGGCCGACGCAGTTCGGCCACATCTTCTCCGGCGATCACTATGCGTCCGGCTATTACAGCTACATGTGGTCGGAGGTGATGGACGCTGACGCCTTTGGCGCCTTCGAGGAAGCCGGCGACATCTTCGACACCGCCACCGCCAAACGCCTGCATGACGACATCTACTCGTCTGGCGGTTCCCGCGACCCGGAGGACGCCTACGTCGCCTTCCGCGGCCGTGAGCCGGAAGCCGACGCGCTGTTGCGCCGGCGCGGCCTGCTCGAAACTCCGGAGGCGGCGTGACCAGCCGAGACACTCATTACTCGTCGTCCCCGCGAACGCGGGGACCCATACGCCGTGCCGCAGCTTTCTGCCACATTGCCAGACGCCTTCCCCCTCAACGAGCGACCGGGGTTATGGGTGCCTGCGTTCGCAGGGACGACGTCTTGCGTGTGGTGTCTGGCTTATTTGCCTTCATCCTCGCGTGGTCGCTCGGCGCCTCGCCGGCCGAAGCGCATCCGCACGTCTGGATCACCGCCAAGAGCGAGGTGGTCTACGCCCCCGACGGCACGATCACGGGCGTCCGCCACGCCTGGACCTTTGACGAGATGTTCACGACCTACGCGTTGCAGGGGCTGGCGAGCAAGACCAAGGGGATCTACACCCGCGAAGAGCTGGCGCCGCTGGCGCAGACCAATGTCGAGTCGCTGAAGGAGTTCAACTTCTTTACCTTCGCCAGGGCCGACGGCAAGAAGCAGAAGTTCGTCGAGCCGGTCGATTACTTCCTCGAATACAAGGACAGCGAGCTGACGCTGCATTTCATGCTGCCGCTCAAGACGCCGTTCAAGGCGCAGCAGACCGCGCTCGAAGTCTTCGATCCCTCCTATTTCATCGACTTCAAGTTCGACGACAAGGACCCGATCAAGCTCAACGGCGCGCCGGCCACCTGCAAGATGCAGTTCCAGCGGCCGAATGACGGCACCGCTACTGCCCAGCGCCTCAACGAGAACAATTTCATGAACGGCGACAATTCCAACTACGGCGCGATGTTCGCCAACAAGATCATGGTCGATTGCCCGTGAAGCTGCCTGTGGGTCTGGCGCGAGGCGTGGCGGTAGCGGCTGCGGCGTTCGCGGCCATCATTGTCTTTGACGCCGCGTTGCATGCCGTGCTGGCGCAGAATCCATTCGGCGGCCCGCGTCCGCCAGCCGAGCCACCTGCCGGCGGCATCATCGGGTGGATCCTCGCCAAGCAATCCGAATTCTATCGTGAGATGTCTTCGACGATCCGCGCAGCGAAGTCGGACGGCAGCGCGGTCTGGTCGCTGCTCGGAATTTCCTTTGCTTACGGCGTCTTTCACGCCGCCGGGCCCGGCCATGGCAAGGCAGTGATCTCGTCCTATCTCGTCGCCAACGAAGAGACCGCGCGACGCGGCATCGTGCTGTCGTTCGTATCGGCGCTGCTGCAGGCGGTCGTGGCGGTCGCAATCGTCGCGGTGTTCGCCTGGCTGCTGTCTTCCACGGCGAAGACGATGTGTTCGGCGGAAAAGGCGATCGAGATCGCAAGCTACGGCCTGATCGCGGCTGTCGGCGCCCGCCTGGTCTGGACCAAGGGCGGCGGTTTCATCCGCGCGCTGCAGGCGAAGCCGGCGCCGGCGGCGGCACATCATCACCACGATCATGATCATGGCCACGATCACGGCCACCCTGATCATGATGGCCATCACGACGATCATCACGTCCATGACGAGCATTGCGGCCACTCGCATGGGCCGACGCCGGACCAACTCGCCGGTCCCGGCGGCTGGCGGCGAGGGCTGGGCACGATCTTCGCCGTCGGCATGCGGCCCTGCTCGGGTGCGATCCTGGTGCTGGTGTTTTCGCTGGCGCAGGGCCTGTTCTGGGCCGGCATCGCCGCGACTTTTGTGATGGGGCTCGGCACCGCGATCATGGTCGCGACCATCGCCGTGGTCGCCGTATCGGCCAAGGGCCTGGCCGCACGGTTCAGCCGCGGTCGGGACGGCGGCGGCACGCTGATCATGCGCGGCATCGAGTTCGGCGCCGCCGGTCTCGTGCTGTTGTTCGGCATCGGCCTGCTGTTCGGCTACCTCGCCGCCGAACGCGCGACCTGTTTGTAGACATCACAGACGTCATCGTGGTTTCGGTTTCGGCGATGACGTTCGACGGGGTACGGGAAAACCCGAGATGCGTTTCACCTTCCAGGCTATATTTTTCAATCCGCAAGTTTCGTAGTGCGAGCTGCTTCTTCCCGTGCTGTGATCGACGTGGGACCGTCACAGAAAGGAAGGAATTATCAAAATGAGAAGGAACACCGGCGCGGCCGTGGCCGCGCTGCTCGCCGTCTTGGCCACGTCGCCAGCCAGCGCGAGTTTGTTGAACTTCGAGCTGACGGGGTCCCACCAGGCAAGCTTTCAGATCGATACCGAGACGATGCCGAACTTCTTCAGTTCAAGCAGCTTGTTCGGCAATCAGGTTGGCTTTGACAACGTCTCCGGCATTTTTGGCGGGGTTGCGGGTGTGGCGTCGATTTCGTTCGGCACCAATCTGATCGCCGATTTCAACATCGGGGGGACAACGCTCGGCTTCGTTCAATTGACCAGCAATGGTCCGGACCTGTTTACAGGAAATCCGGCCGATCCGGTTTTCACATTGGGCAGCTTCAACCTGAGAAACCCGTTCCTTGGACAGAACGATGTCTTGACCATTTCGGCGGTTGCCGCCGTTCCCGAGGCGTCAACCTGGGCAATGATGATCCTGGGTTTCGCCGGCGTGAGCTTGATGGCCTATCGTCGCAAGGGCAGGCGGGCGGTCGCCGCAGCTTGATCTGCGTTACCCGGTTCGAGATGGGAGAAGCCGCCTCGGGCGGCTTTTCTTTTCAGCGCGTGTGTGAATCAGCTCCACCGCTGATGCCTCTGAAGGCAATGTCGGACGATACGGTTCAGCGCCGGACGACGTCCGGCGCTGTGCATAAAGGCCTTCCGAAAGCCTGTCATGCCGCCTTGCGGGCGCTGGCAAACTGCACCATTCCCGATGCAAAGGCTTCGCCCATTTCAGGTACGAGCGCGTGAAAATCGGCCTCGGCGATCTCTGCCGAATCGCTTTCCAGCCGGCCCGCGAGCGCCGAAAGCCGCCGGAAGCCGAATGTCCCGGCGGTCGACTTCAACGCGTGGGCCTGAAGGCGAATCCTGCTTCGATCATCCGCAATGTTCATGGCGCTGAACGCATCGAGCCGCTTGCGGGTATCCTCGACAAAGACACTGAAGGTATGAATTGCCGTTTCAAGGCTGATCTCGGCGACCAGAGCGTCGAACGCGCTGCGGTCAAACAGTGCTTCGGCCGCACCGCGACGCGGCGCATGTTCATTGTCCTGCCCGGTCACGCTGCCTTTGCCGGCTTCCAGGTCCCGCTCCGAAAGCCCGCGCAGCACCGCCTGAACCAGGAATTTCTTCCGGACCGGCTTGGCGAGGAAGTCGTTCATCCCGGCGGCCTTGCAGGCCTCGCGATCATCGGCGAACGCATTGGCGGTAAAGGCGACGATCGGAACCTGCTCGTATTTCCCGCCTGCTGCCCGGATTTTCCGGGTCGCCGTCAATCCATCCATTTCGGGCATTTGCATATCCATGAAAACGAGATCGAAATCGCTTTCGAAGACCGCCGCAACCGCCTCGAGTCCATCGCAGGCCAGTTTGATGTCGATATCGAATTCGCCGAGCATTTTGGCTGCAACCAGCCGGTTCGTCTGGTTGTCGTCAACGATGAGAATCCGCAACGGAACTCCCGCCCGCTCGATCCGCTTTTTCAACAGCAGGATCGAGGGATCGTCCTCGCGTTTTGTGACGGATGGCAGCTCTGCCTTGGGCAGGGAAAGTTCGAAGAAGAAGCGCGACCCATAGCCGACCTTCGACTCGACGTGGATATCTCCACCCATCTGGCGGACGAGGCGTCGGCATATCGCAAGCCCGAGACCGGATCCGCCGTACCGCCGGCTCACCGAACTGTCCACCTGGACGAAGTCGTTGAACAGCGCGCCCAGGCGGTCGGCGGGAATGCCGATTCCTGAATCCGTCACCGACCAGCGGAGCCTTGCGGAGTCCTGTTCGACCTCAAGACGCTCCACCGTGATCCTGATTTCTCCGGCCTCGGTGAATTTGATCGCGTTGGAGGCGAGGTTCAGCAGAACCTGCCGTATCCTGCCGCCGTCGCCGAGCAGGCCGGTTGGCAGGTTCGGATCGAGTTCGACCCGCAATTCGAGTCCTTTGGCGGCTGCACTTGCTCCGACCACGCTCAGCGTGCTTTCCAGCACCCCGGCGGGCGAGAAGGGGGCGGATTCGAGCGTCAGGTTGCCGACTTCGAGTTTGGAGAAGTCCAGAATATCGTTCAATATTTCCAGCAGGCTGTCGCCGGCGACGTGAATGGCATGCACCGATTCGCGTTGGTCGCGGCTGAGATTCGTTTCCAGCAGGGTGCTGGTGAGGCCTAGAACTGCGTTCATCGGCGTGCGTATTTCGTGGCTCATCACCGCCAGGAAATTCGATTTGGCGCGGTTGGCCGCCTCCGCGGTGCGCTCCTGCTGACGCAGCAACTCGGTCTCTGCGAGCGCCTTGGCGCGCTCCGCCTCGGCCTTTTCCGATTGCAGGCGCCGCAGCACCTCCTGTTCCCGCCATTTGCGAACAATGACGAAGGCCGCCAGCGTCAGCGCCAGGATCATCGCCGCGGTGAAGCCGAGCAGCAGCTTGACGGTGTCCCGCCAGCCTTGCAGCACGCTGTCCTCGGTTTGAGTCGTCATGATCGAGAGCGGAACACCCGCGAGCTTGCGGACGGCCTTGATCCGCATCACGTGATCGACGGGTGACATCCCGCGGACGGTGCCGCCGGATCTGAGCAGGGCGAGGGTGTCGGCGCCGGCGACCAGCTTGCCGATTTCCGCGGTTTTGGGGTAGCGCGCGAGCAGGGTGCCGTCGTCGCGAAGCAGCGCTTCGGCGCTGCCCTCGCCTAGCGAGATCGACTTGTAGAAATCCTCGAAATATTCGAGCGACATTGCCGCCAGGATCAGGCCGGCGAATTCGCCGGAACCGCCGTTGACGCGACGCGCGATGTAGATGTTCCAGGTTCCGGTCCCGCGGTTCTGGACCGGTTGGCTGATGAACGTCTTACGCGAACCGTCGCTCTTGAGCGCCTTGAAATAATCGCGATCGGAAACGTTTACCGCCGGTATCGGCCAGTAGCGGGAAAAATTGATCAGCTTTCCGTCGGAATTGATCATTGTGATCGCTTCCAGTTGCGGGAGACCCGCAAGTTTTCCCTTGAGGAACTGGTGCGTATCTTCGCCGCTCATCACGACGCTGTAACTGGCGCTGTCGAAAACACCGCGCGATTCCAGATGGTCGTTGATGTTGGACAGGATCAGATCGATGGATTGAAACGAACGTTCGGCCTGTCCGGCCAGCGTCAGGCTGTGACGCGAGAGATCACGCTCCGCGTCGCTAAGCGCGCTTTCGCGCAGATTGTTGGCAATCAGAAAGCTCATGGCGACCAGGGCCGCCGCGACCAGAACCGTCGCCAGCAAGAGGACGCGGATGGGGCGATCGGGCGGGCCGGGGGGCGTGGTCGCCACGGGTAGGGTGGTCTCCGGTGTCATATGCTTCACCTCGCGGGCGGCTGATGGCTGCGGCGTCCGCTGAGGTGACCTTTTGTGAGATAAATGGGCGTTAAACTTCCGAATGAGTTGCCGTCACGGTAAAGGCCGCGCGAATGGCCCGATCGTCCGTTGGAAAGTCTCGGTTAATTGCGCGTTAAGCTCGTCGGATGCCCGGTCCCTGTCACTCCGGCTTGATCCCCGCCGCCTTCATGACCGGCAGCAGCCGCGCCTGCTCGCTGTCCCGGAAGGTCGCGATTTCGGACGGCGATGTCGGCCAGGTCGATGCGCCGAGGTCGCCGTACCGCGCCTTCACCTGGGGATCGGCGAGCGCCTTCGCGGTGAGCGCGTTGATCTGCGACACCAGATCGGCCGGCATGTTGGCCGGCCCGATCATGGCCGTCCATGAGGTCATGGCATATCCGGGCAGCAACTCGGCCATCGCAGGCACGTCGGGAAGCTCGGGGATGCGCGTCGCGGAGGTGACGGCGACCGGCTTGATCAGGCCGGATCGTACGCTAGGCAGCGAGCCGGGTAAATTGTCGAACAGCATGTCGACGCGGCCGCCGAGCAGGTCGGTCAGCGCCGGGCCGGCTCCCCTGTAGGGAATATGGAGGACGTCCACGCCCGCCATGCTGTTCATCATCTCGCCCGAGAGATGCAATGTGGTGCCAAAGCCCGCCGACGCATAGGTATATTTGCGCGGCTCCTTCTTGAATGCGGCGAGCAGCTCCTTCAGGTCCGAGGAGAACAGCTCCTTCTTGGCGACCAGGATATTCGGCAGCTGCCACATGCCGGAGATGAACGTGAAATCGCGCACCGGGTCGTAGGGGAGCTTGGCGTAGCTCCCGATCGCCAGCACATTGCTGGCAATGCCGCCAAGCCCGACCGTATACCCGTCCGGCGGCGCCTTCGCGACCGCATCCGCGCCCAACACGCCGCCCGCTCCAGCACGATTCTCGACCACGAAGGATTGTCCGGAGAGTTCGCTCATCTTCTGGCAGAGGATGCGTGAAAGCGAATCGGTTGCTCCGCCTGCCGGGAAGCCGTTGACGTAGCGCACCGGCCGTGCGGGCCAGCCTTCCTGCGCGCTGACAACGCGTGGCGCCGCCAAAGGTGCGGCTATTGATCCGCCGAGCAGGGTCAGCAAGGTGCGGCGGTTGACTGAAACAGGCAGCGGCATGACTTCCTCCATCATCGGATTTTGCTTGATTGGAAGGAGCGGGGCCGCGCTGTGCTTTTCGGCCCGACGATTCCGGGAACGAAAGCTCCGCTGATCCTGCACCGACAGGCCGGAGCATACAGGCCGGCGTGGTCGGCCCGTAGCGGAATCGGCGGACTGTTTGCCGCAATCCCGCGCCCGAATACCGCCGGGCGAACTATTTAATATTGTCCGTCGATCTCCACCGAACCGCGGCAATGGCGGCTGATCAGGATGTCATCCCAAAATGACGAGCGTGCCGCTTGACCAAACTCGCCCGGTCAGGTTCCTGGCTCTGAAACGAGCTGATTGGATATAGCCGCTGCAGCTTTGTGGCAGCCGGTCGGAAGACTGAATGCGTAACGGAATGCCTCGAACTCTTCCAACTGGCAGACCTGAAGATCAGTGGCCGGCGTCGACTTGCTGGCGAGCGCATCGGGCTTCGGCTGCTTGAGCTTGGGTTTCTGGGATTTTGCTTTCCGAACCACGGGAGGTGCGGGCCGAACGACCGGGGCGGCCGGCTCCTTCACCTGTAGCTCAACGATATCCAGTGCAGGCTTCACAATGTCGGAAGTGACCACGGCCTGCGGGATCGGATGCAGCGCCTCAACGGCGCTGTACGCGGCCTTGGCCAATTCCGCGGCATCGGGCGCAGGAGCGACGTAAGCGACCGGCAACTGGTCTGCTTTCGTTAAAGTATCCTCAACGATTTTCACGCCGATGGATCGATCGTGCTCTGAAGGAACAACGCTGGAAGCGTTGGCGACGTCGAAATGACCGAAGGCGAACCTGAATGAACCAGCACCGGCCACAATGATCAAAAACGTAAAGCCGAGCCAAATAGTCCTGATCACATTGAGCCCCCACTCGCTGGATCGTTTGCGAGAATGAGAGTACCTCAGGAATCCCGTTTTCGAGCCGTAGGCGCGGACAATCTCTTAACACAAGGTTAATCGTGGCTGCGGCTCCGCATTTTCGCGGGCGCGGCTTTCTCCGAACGTCGCGATGGAATAAGCAAAGCCGCCAAGGCGAGATCGGGAATCAAATGACACGTGAGCGGTTCTGGTTCTTTCATCCTTTTCGGGTGCGCTATTCCGAAATCGACGGCCAGGGCGTCGTCTTCAATGCGCACTACCTGACCTACTTCGACACGACCATCACCGAATATTTTCGCGCGCTCGGATATGACCAGTATGCCGACGCCAAACGGACGGGCGAGGATTACCACGTCGTCAAGTCGCTGATCGAGTACAAGGCCCCGGTGCGGTTCGATCAGGAGATCGACGTTTGCGCACGCGTGGCCCGGATCGGCAATTCGAGCATCGTTTTCGAACTCGCGATCTTCCTCAAGGGCGGCAACGAAGCGCTGGTGACCGGCGAGATCGTCTGGGTCAACACCAACCAGCAAACCCATCGCCCGGTCCCGGTGCCGAAGGCGATCCGCGAGCGGATCGCGGCACGCGAGATGCATCTGGCCTGACACGATCTCGTGATCGCGGAATAAACCCAGTTGGACCGGCAATCACAGAGCGAGTGGGCCGCGTACGATCAAGAGCGGAATGGGTTTCAAACATGCGGCGCGCCCAGATGCCGCATCGAGTTCATGGCGTCAATCCATGTCATGATCGTGCCCTCTGCGACGTCCGAGGAATGAAAGAAGTGGCTGCAGCACAGGTACTTTCGATATCTCATCAGCGTTGATCTCCGAACACGGCGCTTTGATCAATCCGGCTGCGATCATGCCGCTGGTGCGGTGTGATGTCGGTGCAACAGCATTCTACCTCGGAATGTGTAGATCGTTCCTCCGGGACCGTTTCAGTACTTCAGAGGAACTAACATGAAGAGCTTTCAATTCGGCACCGCGGCGCTGACGACGCTGTGTCTGTCGCTTCCTGCGCTTGCCGCGGATCTTCCCGCCCGCGTCACAAAAGCGCCGCCGGTGTTGGTCTCGCCGGCTTACGATTGGTCCGGTTTCTATGTTGGCGTTCACGCCGGCTACACGTTCGAAGAGGACGACGGCATCTCCACGACCGGCCAGGTCCTGGCGAACATCAACAACGTCGCCGGTGGTGCGCGCCCGGGACAGGTTCGTCTCGAACGCGAGGGCTTTATCGGCGGCGGCCAGGCCGGCTACAATTGGCAACTCACGCCGAACTGGGTCATGGGCCTGGAAACGGACATCTCCTACGTCTATATCCGCAAGGACACGAACGTCGTGACGATCCCGCTGAACGGCATCGGCACGCTCAACAATAACTTCCGCACGCGGATGGAGTATTTCGGCACCGTGCGTGGCCGCATCGGCTATGCCTGGGATCGCACCCTGCTGTATGCGACGGGCGGTCTGGCCTACGCGGATATCGAGAACAGCGCCACGTTCTTCGGTCCTGCCGGACAGATTCAGTTCGCCGGCAACAACCGCCGTACCGAGGCCGGCTACACCGTCGGCGCCGGCATCGAGCACGCGTTCGGTTCGAACTGGAGCGTAAAGGCGGAATATCTGTACTACGATTTCAGGGATGAAACGGTGAACGTTGCGGTCGTTCCCGGCAACGGCGGCGGAGGCACCGGCTACAACAGCCGGTTCGAGAACGATGGTCACATCGTGCGCGCCGGCCTGAACTACAAGTTCGGCGCAATGGGCGGGAGGTAGTTCGACCCCGCAAGATCGCCAACGAAAAGCCCGGCGTGACGCCGGGCTTTTTTTAAGGCTCCTGCGGGTGCATACCTTCGGCAGCCTCAATCAAATCGCGCGGTTGCAGTTCTGCCGTCCGGCGCGGTGAGCTGTATCGCGCCCTTGGGATTGGCCGGGAGGGGCGCAGCCGCCATTCCGGCCAAATTGTTCTTTTCCGTAGGTGCGAGCGTAATGCGTTCGGCCTTTCCAAGCAGATTGAAGATCGCGACGCCCTTGAAGCCCTTCGGATCGACCGGCTTGTCGTTTTCACCGGTTAGGAAGATTTCAACGGCGGTTTCCTTTGCGACGAGTTCCACATGGTAAGGGCCGGCGTCGGCGACACGTCCGCCATGGGAAGCCTTCGGTTCGTGTGCGTTGGCAGGCAGCGCGGCGAGCAAGGCAATGCCGAGGATGAGATATCCGAACTTCATGCGTCGTCTCCTTTTCAAGGCGGGGTCGATTAGTAGGAATGCGAAGCGGCATGATCGCCGGGACGCTCTTCGGACTGCCGTTGCATCAGTCTCATGAGCGGCGTCCTGCCGAACATGAGGAACAGCACAGGCGTGATCAGGGCATCGAGCAAGGTCGCGCTGACAAGCCCGCCGAAGATCGTCACCGCGACCGGGTGCAGAATCTCCTTGCCGGGCTCGTCGGCCGCGATAAGCAGCGGCAGCAGCGCCAGCCCCGCGGACAGCGCGGTCATCAGGACCGGCGTCATGCGCTCGAGGCTTCCGCGGATCACAAGCTCCGGCCCGAACGCCATTCCCTCGCGCAGGGCGAGGTTGATGTAGTGACTGATCTTGAGAATGCCATTGCGCGTCGCGATTCCCGCCAGCGTGATGAAGCCAACCATGCTGGCAACCGACAACGGCTGTTCAGTCAGCGCCAGCGCCGCGACCGAACCGATCAGGGCCAGCGGCACGCCGCCCATGATGATCAGCGCCAGCACGGCGGAACGGTAGCGGCTGTAGAGGATCGCAAAGATCAGCGCCAGCGAGACGAGTGAAAGGATACCGATCCTGCGGCTGGCTTCCTCCTGGGCCTGGAACGTGCCTTCAAGGCTCGCCGTGACGCCCTGCGGCAGGTTCGCCGCCTGCAGTTCTGCACGAACGCGCCGCACGATCTCCGCCATGTCGGTCCTGCCGTCCGAGTTGGCGAGGATGACGATGCGGCGGCGGCCGTTCTCTCGCAGGATCTGGTTTGGCCCGTCGGTCTCCTTCACGTCGGCGATCTGGCGCGCCGGGATCCAGCCGGACGGGGTCTTGATCAGGAGGTCGCCGAGCTTCTCGGTCGTGCGAAGCTGGTCGGGCAGGCGCATCACGACGTCGTAGCGCTTGTAGCCGTCGACCACGCGCGAGATGACGCGCCCGCTCGACAGCCGCGACAATTGATCGGTCACCGCGCCCGGCTGCACGCCGTACAAGGCGGCGCGCGTATAGTCGACGCGGATTTCGAGTTGCGGGATGCGTACCTGCTTTTCGACCTGCAGGTCCTGGATACCTTCGATCTTCGCAAGCCGCAGTCGAAGTTCTTCCGCGCTGCTGCGCAGCGTGTCGAGATCATCGCCGAACAGTTTCAGGGCCAGCTCGGCGCGGACGCCCGAGAGCAGATGATCGAGCCGGTGCGAGATCGGCTGCCCGACATTGACCGACAGCGGCAGCACCGAAAGCCGCGAGCGGATGTCCGCGACAATCTCCGGCTTCGGCCGCTGCGACCGCTTGAGGTCGACTTCGAGTTCGGACGAATGGATACCCTCGGCGTGCTCGTCCAGTTCCGCGCGGCCCGTGCGCCTTCCGACGCTGATCACCTCGGGCACGTCGAGCAGAAGGCGTTCGGCAATCGAGCCCACGCGCGTGGATTCGGAAAGCGAAACTCCCGGGTTGAACGCGATGTTGATCGTGAACGTACCTTCGTTGAAGGCTGGAAGAAACGCGCGCTTCAGGCCGAGCGCGCCCAAACCTGCGCCCAGCACCGCCAGCGCCGTGACGCCGAGCAGCAATCCCCTGTGGGCGAAAGCAAGCCTGAGCGCCGCATGGTTCGCGGATTTGAGCCTGCGGACGAGCCAGCTCTCCCGTTCCGCAAGGCGCTTCATCCGCGGCAGCAGGTAATAGGCCATCACCGGGGTGAGGGTGATCGAGACGAACAGGCTCGCGAGGATCGAGATGATGTAGGCATGACCGAGCGGCGCGAACAGCCGCCCCTCGATGCCCGAAAGCGCAAACAGCGGCACGAACACCAGAACGATGATCATCGTGGCGTAGACGATGCCCGACCGCACCTCGTTGGAAGCCGAAACCACCACGTCGAACACGGATCGCGGATTGCCTTGCTCCCGGTTCTCGCGCAGCCGGCGAAAGATGTTCTCGACATCGACGACGGCGTCGTCGACCAGCTCGCCGATGGCGATCGCAAGCCCGCCCAGGGTCATCGTGTTGATCGACAGGCCCAGCAGCTTGAAGATGATGGCCGTGGTCAGGATCGAGACCGGGATCGCGGTCAGCGAAATCGCCGTCGTACGCCAGTTGAGAAGGAAAGCGAACAGGATGACGGCGACGACAAGGGCGGCCTCGAGCAGCACCCGCTCCACGTTCTGGATCGAGTTCTCGATAAAGCTCGCCTGCCTGAAGATGATCTCGTTGGCCTTGACGCCGGACGGCAGGCTGGGCTCCAACTCCGCGAGCACCTGCGTGATCTGCCGCGTCAGCTTCACCGTATCGACATCGGGCTGCTTCTCCACCGAGACGATCACGGCGGGCTTGCTCATATAGCCGGCGTCACCCCGCTTGACCTTGGGCGCAAATTCAACGTTCGCCACCTGCCGAAGCAGGATGGGACGCCCCTCGATGGTGGTAACGACGATGTTGCGCAGGTCTTCGAGGCTCGTCGTGCGCCCGATATTGCGGATCAGAAATTCGCGGGCGTTCTGGTCGGTGAAGCCGCCGCCGGTATTGGTGCCGAACTGCCTGAGGGACTGTTCTATCTGCTCATAGCTCACGGCAAGCGCGCGCAGCGCGGACGGCAGCGGCGCGATCCGGTACTGTCGAACCTCGCCGCCGATCGGGATGACCTGTGCGACACCGGGCACGGCGAGCAGGCGCGGCCTGATCGTGAAGTCGGCGATCTCGCGCACTTCCATCGGAGAAGCCGTCTTCGACGTCACCGCGATCAGGAGGATCTGGCCCATGATCGAACTGATCGGGCCGATCTGCGGGGTGATGTTCAAAGGCAGCTGGCTCTGCACTTGCGCGAGACGTTCCGCGACCAATTGGCGGTTGCGGAAAATATCGGTGCCCCAGTCGAACTCCACATAGACGATCGAAAGCCCGATGCCCGAGACCGATCGTACCCGGCTGACGCCGGGCACACCGTTCATCTGGGTTTCGATCGGGAAACTGACGAGCTGTTCGACTTCCGGCGGGGCGTAACCTTCCGATTCCGTCAGGATGGTGACGGTCGGACGGTTCAGGTCCGGGAAGACGTCGACAGGCAGCTGGCGCGCGGTGTAGGCGCCCAGGAGAACGAGGACGGCCGCCATTGCAAGCACGAAAAGGCGATTGCGGAGCGAGGCGCTGACCAGGAACGTGAACATGCGCGCCTCCTCAGCGGACGTGATCGAGCAGGTCCGCGCCTTGCGACACGATCCGCTTGCCGGGCGTGAAGCCGGACACGATCAGCACGCGATCGCCGTCGAGCGGCTCCGTGCGCACACTCCTTGGCATGAACCGCTCGGGGGCGATGTGCTCGTAGACGAAATCCTGGCCGTTGGAGCCGCGAACGACGCTGCTGCGCGGCACCGCGAGGCCTTCCTTGGTATCTTCGGTCGCGACCAGCACGGTGAGAAATTGACCGGCTCTCAGCCCCGCAGTGTCGCCCGTCACGGCAAAATGCACCGGCACGGACTGGCTGCGATCGGCAAAGCCTGTGCCTTGATAGACAAGGTCGTAATTCCTGCCCGTATAGGTCGACGCCCGCGCGCCGCGCGACGGTTCGAGGCTCTCGAAGCTCAGCGCCTCGACCCAGAGCCGGGAGGGATCGATGATGTTGAAGACGACGGAACTTGGTTGAACGATCTGGCCCGCCACGGCGCTGCCTTCGGCGATGACGCCCGCCACCGGCGCGATCAGCGCTTCGGGCTCGCGCCGCGATTTCTCGATCGATGCGCGCCGGTCGCGCAGCCCTTCGAGTTCGAGCCGTGTGTCCTCGAGCTGGGTGCGCGATATCGCGCCCGATGGCGCGAGCTGCTCGTAGCGGGCGAACCTGCGTTCGACGATCGAGATCTGCTGATCGAGTTCGCCCTGGCGCTGCCGCATGTCGGAAACATCGATCGCCGCAATGGGCGGGGTGACATAGCCCAGGATGTCGCCCTGCTTCACCGGTGTGCCCAGCCGGGGAAAGCCGCCCGATGGCGCGGATAGACGGCCGCCGACGGCGGATTGCACGTAGCCGCTGGCATTGGGATCGGGAATGATCCTTCCCGGAAGTTCGGTGACCTTCTTGTGCCCGGCGGGCTCGGCGACCAGCGTCCGCACCGCAAATATCCGCTGCACCGATTTGGGCACGAAGACCGCCCCATCGGGAAGGCGCTGGGCGCGCTCGCCCGAGACCGTGCTGATGGCGATCTGTGCCTTTTCCTCCTCGTGGCCGTGGCCTTTATGGGCCTCCGGCTCGCGTGCCCCCAGGAGCATGGGAAGGAACATGACGACAAGGGCTGCCACCCTGCGCCTGCCGCGCAGTGCAATGGCGGAGAGCAGTGCCCCGAAGAGCGCGCCGCCCAGGACGAGAAGCACCGATGTCTTGTTGATGTGTCCGCCGGCAGCCGCATCCTGCTGTGCTGCGCCTTGCGCAGCTGCGGGGGTGGACTGGATTGCCAGCGGCAGAATGTCGGTGGTGTCTCCCGCCGTGACCGTGAAGATCAGCTCCGTCCGTCCGCTCTTTGCCAGCCACGGCGCCGCCACCCGGTACGTGCCGTCGGCGCTTGCCACAGCTTTCACCGGACCGTTGGGCGATTCGACTTCGATCGTTGCGCCGGTTACCGGCTCATTGGTGGCGAACCGGTCGAGATAAATTTCAAGATTGTCGCCGCGGACGATCGCAACGACCTCGAACGCGTCGGAATCGGCCTCGCCGCGCGGCAGGGCGCTCGCCGAGACGGGCGGCTGTTCCCCATGTTCATGGCCCTCATGGGCGGAAGCGGGGGCGATCGCAGCGCATAGAGCTGCGGCTGCTGCGAGAGCACGCAAGGCACGCCCAAAATGGGAAAGCATACCGGTCGTCCTTCAATCTGAATTGCCGTCGTCTGCGGGCAGCACTGGGCATGCCTCGCAAACTCATTGTTCGGTCGGATTCAGATGAAGGTCTTGGGAGGCCGCCTGAGCGACTCCGGCTCACGCTCCGGCCACATCGGTGAGGGGCCGAAGGCGATCCGGGTTATCGCTCGCGGAAACGCGATGAACGCCATGGGACTGGGCAACCCGGTCGCGCAACATGCGGCGCATGCGGACAGGCAGCAGTCGCCGGCGCAGTTCCGGTCGGAAGCCGGCGGCATCCCGTCGGCTTTCCACCGCGCCTGCCGCAACGAGGCAGACCCGGCCGACTGCTCAATCTCATCAAAAGCGGCTTGAGATGCGACCTGAGATACGGCTTGGCTTTGGCCGTCATGAACGGACGCGAGGTGCGGATGGCCGGTATGGGCCCGGGCAACAGACGGCGCGAGCGAAAGCGCGATCAGGACGATCGCCGCTCCCAAAACCCGCATGATCTGCTGCTTTGCCATGACGGCCCTATTGTTGCACGCGCACCCTAGATATCGCGGGGAAGCCCGGAATTCAAGGTTCTCCGGTTCGAGCCTCCGCGCTGGTTCTTCTCAAGAAGGTGAACGAGACGCAAATCGAGGCTTTATTCGTCCGTCATACGAACGATGCCACCCCCGCGAGCTGGAGGCCTAACCTGACGAATTTATGTCGGCAGATAGGCTTTGATCGCCGGCAGAAAGAAAATCGCGATGTTGAGGGCGAAGCCGGTGCTCCACAGGATCGAGCGCAGCGTCGGGCGGTTGCCGAGATAGGTGAAGACGTAGGCGACCCGGACGATCAGGAACAGGATCGCGAGTTCATCGATCAGGTGCTGGGGGGCCAGGCGGAATTCCGCCAGCAGGACGGCGGCCGCAAGGAAGGGAAACGCCTCGATCCCGTTCTGGTGGGCGCCGAGCGCGCGGGCGCGGATGGCGTCCTCGTAGAAGGCGGGATCGCGCGGCTTGGCGTTGTCGAACTGGCGATGCCAGGCCCATTTGACCGAGGCGATCGTCAGCAGATAAAGCATCAGCGTTCCGAAAACGCACCATTCGGCGATCGTCATGGTTCCTCCCGCCCGCGGCAATCGTACCGGCCAGGCGGTTATCTTGACAAGGATGGTGCAACGCGCGAAGCCATCGCCATCATGTCCGCGGTCGCCCCCATTGAACATCCCGAGCCGGCACCGGCTGCCCTGCCGCGCCGCGTCGGCGTGCTGCTGGTCAATCTTGGCACGCCCGACACGGCAGATGCCCGTGGCGTGCGGGTCTACCTGAAGGAATTCCTCTCCGATTCGCGCGTGATCGAGGATCAGGGCCTGCTCTGGAAACTGATCCTTAACGGTATCATCCTGCGCGTGCGTCCCGGCCGCAAAGCACGCGATTATCAAAAGATATGGAATACCGAGAAGAACGAGTCTCCGCTCAAGACCATCACGCGCTCGCAGGCTGAAAAGCTGGCAGCCGCGATCGCCGATCACAAGCACGTCGTGGTCGATTGGGCGATGCGCTACGGCAACCCGTCGATGCGCTCGCGGATCGAGGCGCTGGCCGCGCAGGGTTGTGACCGCTTGCTGGTGGTGCCGCTCTATCCGCAATATTCCGCCGCGACGTCGGCGACGGTCTGCGATGAGGCGTTTCGCGCGCTCGCCGACATGCGCGCGCAACCGACGCTGCGGGTCAGCCCGCCTTACTATGATGACCCGGAGTATATCGAGGCGCTCGCCGTTTCGATCAAGGCGCATCTGGCGGCGTTGCCGTTCGAGCCCGAACTGATCGTGGCGTCGTTTCACGGCATGCCGCAGAAGTATGTCGACAAGGGCGACCCCTACCAGGCGCAGTGCGTCGCAACGACCGACGCATTGCGCGCGCGCCTGGGCCTTGATGCCTCAAAGCTGATCCTTACGTTTCAGTCGCGCTTCGGCTTCGACGAGTGGCTGCAGCCCTATACCGACAAGACCATCGAAAAACTCGCGAAAGATGGCGTGAAGCGCATCGCCGTCGTGACCCCCGGCTTCTCCGCCGATTGCCTCGAGACGCTGGAGGAAATCGCGCAGGAGAATGCGGAGATCTTCGAGCATAATGGCGGGGAGCTTTTTTCCGCCATTCCCTGCCTCAACGACAGCGATCCCGGCATGGACGTCATCCGCCAGCTCGTGCTGCGCGAGCTGCAGGGCTGGCTATAAGCCGTCGAGAATGTGTCGATACCCTGCCGCCGTTCGAACTCGAACATCTGGTGGCCGAAAAACCGTTCCCTAGCTATACAGTGCGGACCCGGGAGCGCCGGCTGAACCGGAGCCGTGGCGCCGCCGACAAACGATCGTGCGTCCGGCGGCGTTCCTGCCGGCTTTGGAGGGATTTATGAGCGGCTTTGATATCTTCGCGATCGCGTTTGTTCTGCTCGTGATCGTCACGCTGTTCGCGGGGGTCAAGACGGTGCCGCAGGGCTACGACTGGACCATCGAGCGGTTCGGCAAATACACCCGCACGCTGTCGCCGGGGCTCAATCTCATCATTCCCTATTTCGACCGCGTCGGCCGCAAGATGAACATGATGGAACAGGTGATCAGCATTCCCGAGCAGGAGGTGATCACCAAGGACAACGCCACCGTGACGGTGGACGGCGTCGCCTTCTATCAGGTGTTCGATGCCGCCAAGGCGAGTTATGAAGTATCCAATCTCGATCAGGCGATCATCGTCCTGACCATGACCAACATCCGCTCGGTGATGGGATCGATGGATCTCGACGCGGTGCTGTCGCACCGCGACGAGATCAATGAGCGGCTGCTGCGCGTGGTCGATGCCGCCGTTTCGCCGTGGGGACTGAAGGTCAACCGTATCGAGATCAAGGACATCGTTCCGCCGGCCGATCTGGTCGAGGCGATGGGCCGGCAGATGAAGGCCGAGCGCGTCAAGCGCGCCGACATCCTGCAGGCCGAGGGCCAGCGCCAGTCGGAAATCCTGCGCGCGGAAGGCGCCAAGCAGGGCCAGATCCTTCAGGCCGAAGGCCGCAGGGAGGCTGCGTTCCGTGACGCCGAGGCGCGCGAGCGCTCGGCCGAAGCCGAGGCCAAGGCGACGCAGATGGTTTCCGAGGCCATCGCCAAAGGCGACGTCGCCGCGCTGAACTATTTCATCGCCGACAAATACATCAAGGCGTTCGGTCAGCTTGCGGATTCGCCGAATCAGAAGATCGTCATGCTGCCGATCGAAGCGATGAGCATTTTGGGATCGCTGGCCGGCATCGGCGAGATCGCCAAGGCGACCTTCGGCGAAGCTGCGACATCAGCCACGGCCGCACGGCGGGCGTCCTCGGTGCCGAACACCGGCCCCACCCCGCCGCCGGTCGCGCCGCAGCGGTGAGGTTCGATCCGGAGGACCATTCTGGTTGATGAGAGGTTCGTGTCATGGCCGAGATGTTTTCTACCCTGGGCACCTGGAACTGGCTGATCTTCGGCTTCATCCTGATGGCGCTGGAGCTGTTGGCGCCGGGTATCTTCTTGTTCTGGCTCGGGCTCGCGGCGTTGCTGGTCGGGCTGTTGTCGTTTGCAGTCAACCCGTCCTGGCAAACGCAGATCCTGATGTTTGCGGTGTTTGCGGTTGCCGCGGTGCCGGCGTGGCGCCATTTTGCGCGCAGCGAGGGCAGCCGCAGCCTGAGCAACCCGTTTCTCAACAGGCGGACCGAGGCGCTGATCGGCCGCGAATTCACCCTGGAAAAGCCGATCGTCGACGGGACGGGCACCGTGCGGATCGACGACACGATCTGGCGCGTCGCCGGTCCGGATGCGCCGGCCGGCAGCCGGGTGAAGGTGGTGCAGGCCGACGGTGCAAGCCTGACGGTGGCGGCAGCCTAGCTGGACGTTCGCTTGCTCCACCGCTCCGCAAAGCGATTCAGGGGCTGAAAGCCTTCCATTAGTTCTCTGCCCAGCGGGGTCAGGCGATAGCCGTCGCCGGCCAGCAACTCCACGAGCATGGCCTCGCGCAATTCCGACAGCCGCGCCTGCATCACCGTCGGTGAGGCGTCGTCGCAGGCGGTGCGCAGCGCGCGTGAGGTCAGCGGGCCGTCGCGCAGTTCCCAGATGATCCGCAGCGTCCAGCGCCGCCCCAGCAGATCGAGCAGCGCCATGATCGGCCGGCCTGATCGGGAGCCGCGAACGGCGGTCTTTTGGGCGGCGGCATCCTTTTTCGGCATCGAAAATCCCCTTGCACGTCGCTACAGATAATGTAGCGTATTGCTACGTTATTTGTAGCATAAGGATCAATCGATGTCACAGACCATGCCGCGGATCGCGCCGCTCGATCCGCCTTATGCACCTGATATCGCCTCCCAGTTCGACCGCATCATGCGCGGCGCGCCGCCGCTGCTGCTGTTTCGCGTCATGGCCGGCCACGGCCGCGCCTGGGAGAAGTTTCGCGGCGGCAGCCTGCTCGACCGCGGGCCGCTGTCGCTGCGCGAGCGCGAGATCGTCATCGACCGCACCTGTGCGCGAACCGGGTGCGAGTATGAGTGGGGCGTGCATGTCGCGGCGTTCGCCGAAGCCGCGCACCTGACCGAACAGCAAATCCGCGCCACCGCGCGCGGCACTGCCAATGAGGCCTGCTGGTCGCAGGCCGAGCAGGCGCTGATTGCGGCCGTCGACGCGCTGCACGACCGCGCGACGCTCAGCGACGCCGAATTCTCTGGGCTTTCTGCCCATTACGACGCCGCGCAGATATTGGAGATCATGCTGCTGTGCGGCTTCTACCGCACCGTATCGTATCTCGCGAACGGGCTGGCGCTGCCGCTGGAGGAGAAGGCGGCGCGGTTTCCGGAGTGAGGAATCGTAGGGCGGGTTAGCCGCAGGCGTAACCTACCATTCCCTCCGGTGGCTCGAAGGCGGTGGGTTGCGCCTGCGGCTAACCCACCCTACGAACCTACGCCACACCCGCACGCAGAAAATCGTGCAGGTGCACGATGCCGACCGGCTTGCCGGCGTCGGTGACGATCAGCGTCGTGATCTTCGAGGAGTTGAGGATCTCCAGCGCCTCACCGGCCAGCACGTCGCGGTCGATCGTCTTCGGGTTTTTCGTCATCACCTCATCGACGGTGGCCGTCATCAGGCCGGGGCCCATGTCCATGTGGCGGCGAAGATCGCCGTCGGTGACGATGCCGGCAATATTGCCGCGCGCATCGATGATGCCGACGCAGCCAAAGCCTTTCGATGTCATCTCGACCAGCGCGTCTGACATCTTTGTGCCGAGCGGCTTCAGCGGCACCGCGTCGCCGGCGTGCATGAGGTCGCGGGTGTATTTCAGCATCGCGCCGAGCTTGCCGCCCGGATGCAGCACGCTGAAATCGACCGAAGTAAAGCCGCGGCCTTCCAGCAGCGCGATCGCCAGCGCGTCGCCGAGCGCCAGCATCATCAGGGAGGAGGTGGTGGGCGCCAGATTGTGCGGGCAGGCCTCGCGCGCCTTGGGCAGCGTCAGCGCGACGTCGGCCGCCTTGCTGAGCGAGGATTCCCGCTCCGACGTCATCGCGACCACGGCAATCCCGAAGCGCGCGGCGTAACTGATCAGATTCTTCATTTCCGGTTGTTCGCCGGACCACGACAGCGCCAGGATGACGTCGTCGGCCGTGATCATGCCGAGATCGCCATGGCTGGCTTCGGCGGCATGCACGAAGAAGGCCGGCGTACCGGTGGAGGCAAAGGTCGCGGCGATCTTGCGGCCGACATGGCCCGATTTGCCGAGCCCGGTGACGATCAGCCGGCCCTTGGCGTTCCGGATCAGCTCGGCGGCGGCGGCAAAGGGGGCGCGGAGATCGGATTGCAGCGCCGCCGTGAGCGCGGCGATCCCGCTGCCTTCGGCGTCGAGCGTACGCAGGGCCGACTGGACGGCAGCGTCAGCGGGGTCGGTGCCGGATGATTTTGCCATCAGCGGATTCGGATGAGCCATGTCTGTATCCAGGGAAGAGGGGACGTTGTCCCCGGGACTCTCCATAGCATGACCCGTCCCGCGATGCGACGCGCGCGGCGGCGGCCTCAACTGCTCATTAACCATAGTTGTTTTAACTCCGTTAACGAACGCGCCTCGCGTACGCCATGTGCGAACCTATCAAGCGTATGTTTTTGTTGGGGTATTTCCTGTCGTGATGGCCAGGCCAGCAACGGGCCGGAACAGCTGCGCGCGCCTCCTCCGCGCCGCCTTGCCGTGTCTTGTGCTGACGGCCCTGTCGGGAACCGTGGCGAAGGCACAGACCGTCACGCCGGACCTGTTCAGCACGACGCGCACCAGCCAGGTGATGTCGCCGGATTCGCCGTTGCGCCGGACCGCGGCGGAGGTGAACGACCCGTTCAACAACCCAAAGCCTGGGGATACCGACAGGACAAGGCCCGCGCCGTCACGGATCGGACAGATCCCGAAATACGGCGTGCCGGCCGCAAGCGGCGCGGCCAGTTCCGGCTACGACTCGCTCAACCGCAAGCGCCAGAAGCCGAAATTCTATCCGGGGCAGGCCAAGCCGAAGCCGCCGGTCGGTCCCGGGAGTCCGCCGCCGGTCGCGTCGAACACCGGGCTGCGGCTCTCGATTCCGCCATCAGACTCGGCGCACAAGACACCGCTCCCGCCGGCCATGGCGGGCACGGTGGCCGGGCAGCCGCCGCGCAAGCGCCTCAAGGTCGATGACGATCCGTTCGGCGCGGTCGGCGACTATGCCGGCAGCTTCTTGATCAAGTCGGCGGTCGAAGTCTCCGGCGGCTACGATACCAATCCCGGCCGGCTCGCGGCGGCGCGGGGCAAACCGCTCTACGTGATCGCGCCGGAATTCCTCGCGGTCTCCGACTGGGAACGCCACGCGCTGGTCGCTGATCTGCGAGGCTCCTTCACCGGCTACGGCGGCAATCTCACGCCGAACGCCAACGGCACGCCGCTGTCGGCGCCGCTCGATATCGACCGGCCCAGTTTCATCGGCCATGTTGACGGCCGGCTCGATGTCAGCCGCGACACACGGCTGACCGGGCAGGGGCGGCTGTTCGTATCGACCGACAATCCGGGCAGCCCGAACGTGCAGGCGGGCCTCGCCCGCTATCCGATCTACACCACGCTCGGCGGAACCGTCGGCATCGACCAGAGCTTCAACCGCCTGCAGGTTTCCGCCGGCGCCACCGTCGACCGCACCGACTACACCAACTCAAAGCTCACCGATGGCAGTTCGAGCACCAACGACGACCGCAATTTCAGTCAGTATGGCGGCGTCGGCCGCGTCAGCTACGATTGGATGCCCGGCCTGAAGCCGTTTGTCGAAGTGCAGGCCGACAACCGCGTGCATGACGTCAAGCTCGACCGCTCCGGTTTCGCCCGTGACTCGACCGGTGGTTACGTCAAGGGCGGCACCAGTTTTGAATTCACGCGGCTGTTGACCGGCGAAATCGGCGTCGGCTACGCCGCGCGCGACTATGTCGATCCCAGGCTGAACCGCCTCGATGGCCTGCTGGTCTCGTCCTCGCTGGTGTGGACCGCGACCCCGCTGACCACGGCCAAGTTCATCTCAGACACCACCGTCACTGAAACCACGCTGCCGGGCACCTCCGGCGTGCTGACGCACATCTACACCGTCGAGGTCGATCACGACTTCCGCCGCTGGCTGACCGCGATCGGAAAATTCACCTGGGGCGAACTCGACTATCAGGGCAACCCCCGGCGCGACAAGATCTACACCGTGTCGGGCGAGGCGATCTACAAGATGAACCGCAACCTCTGGCTCCGCGGCACGCTGCGCCGCGACTGGCTGGATTCGAACCTGGCGGGCAACAGCACGGCATCGACGGTGGTGATGCTGGGGGTGAGGCTGCAGCATTGAGTGCGAGTTCGCTCCACTCGTCATCCAGTACGCCGCGGCTTACCCGCACATCACCGACGTCTCTGGAATACTGGATCACCCGCATGCGCAGGTGATGATGGCCTGAGTGATGGACTCCAAACAAAAACCCCGGCACTTCGGCCGGGGTCTTGGAACATCGTGAAGACCTGTAGCCCTTACGGGCAGGAATAGCGCATGCCGTCGCGGCCGAGATAGGTCATGCTGTTGGGATCGTACGAGCGATAGCGCTGCATGCAGTAGCCGACGGCCTGCTGCCGCTGCTGCTCGGCGGCGCTCGCCGCGATCGCACCGCCGATGATGGCTGCGCCGACGCCGATGCCGACCGCGGCGCCGACACCGCCGCCACCGCGACCGCGGCCCCAGCCGCCGCCCCGGCCTCGTCCCCGGCCGCGCTGTGCGAAGGCCGGAGAGACGCCCGCCGCAACGAAGGCGCCGGTCGTGGCCACCATGCCGAATCCGTACATGAAGATCAGCGCACCGGTTGCCAGAACGCGTGCGAAGCGCTGGCGCATGGAAATGCCCGTTCCCTGAGTTCTCATTTTGCCACCTTTCTTTTTCATTCCAGATGATGATGCCCGCCTGAGGAACGATTGGGCATTGACCTGAATCAAGCGAGATTGCGGGTTATGCCGCGCACTGTCCATATGCACCGCAACATATGTGGGCCGACCGACGCATCGGCCTCGTCGAGTTCCGGTTCGAGGTGGCTGCCCAGGTCCGCTCACCGCGGCAGGGTCGTCGTCCCCATCAGGTACTGATCGATCGCCCGCGCGCACAGCCGGCCCTCGCGGATCGCCCACACCACCAGCGATTGGCCGCGGCGCATGTCGCCGGCGGAGAACACGTTGGGCAGCGAGGTCTGGTAGTCCTGCGTATTGGCGCGGACGTTGCCGCGCTGGTCGAGATCGACGCCGAGGTTCTTCAGCAGCCCCTCGTGCACCGGATGCACGAAGCCCATGGCGAGCAGCACGAGCTGCGCCTCGAGTTCGAACTCGGTGCCTGAAATCGGCTTGAACTTGTCGTCGACCTGGACGCAGTGCAGCTTCTGCACCTTGCCGTCCGCGCCGGAGAATTTCTGCGTCAGCACCGCGAATTCGCGTTTGGCGCCTTCGGCCTGGCTCGACGAGGTCCGCATCTTCAATGGCCAGTTCGGCCAGGTCATGCCCTTGTTCTCGTGTTCGGGCGGCGCCGGCATGATTTCGAGCTGGGTGACGGATTTCGCGCCCTGCCGGAATGACGTGCCGATGCAGTCCGATCCGGTGTCGCCGCCGCCGATCACGACGACATGCTTGCCCTCGGCGAGGATGTCCTTGACCCCACCGAGCGGCTCGGAGGAAACGCGACGGTTCTGCTGCGGCAGGAAATCCATTGCGAAATGGATGCCGTCGAGGTCGCGACCGGGGATCGGCAGGTCGCGGCCGGCTTCGGCGCCGCCGGTCAAGGCCACCGCGTCATATTGGGCGAGCAATTCGCGGGGATCGATCGCGCCCTCCGAGCTGCCGCCGACATGGACGCCGTAATGGAACGTGACGCCCTCGGCTTCCATCTGCGCCAGGCGGCGGTCGATGACGTGCTTCTCCATCTTGAAATCGGGAATGCCGTAGCGGAGCAGGCCGCCGGCCTTGGCGAATTTCTCGTAGACATGGACGTCATGGCCGGCGCGCGCGAGCTGCTGCGCGGCCGCGAGGCCCGCGGGACCGGCGCCGACGATCGCAACCTTCTTGCCGGTCTTGATCGCTGCGATCTCCGGCTTCAGCCAGCCATTGTCCCAGGCGCGGTCGACGATGGCGCATTCGATGGTCTTGATGGTGACCGGGTTGTCGTCGATGTTCAGCGTGCAGGACGCCTCGCACGGGGCGGGGCAGATGCGGCCGGTGAACTCGGGGAAATTGTTGGTCGAGTGCAGGTTGCGCGAGGCTTCTTCCCAATTGCCCTGATAGACGAGATCGTTGAAATCGGGGATCTGGTTGTTGACCGGGCAGCCCGGCGTGCCCGGCGCCACCGAGCCGGTGCCATGGCAATAGGGGATGCCGCAATTCATGCAGCGCGCGGCCTGGTCGCGGGTGTCCTTCTCGCTCAGCGGAATGACGAATTCGCGATAATGCTTCAGACGGTCGGCGACCGGCGCATACTTGCGGTCATGCCGGTCGATTTCCAGAAAACCCGTGATTTTTCCCATTAAACCTGATGCCCCTGCATCTCTCGTTCGTATCTATTTTGTTTCCGTCGCCATTATGAGGAGCGCTGGCGACGATGCAATCCATGGTTCGGCTTGTGGCGCCATGGATTGCTTCGCTGCGCTCGCAATGACGGGTCTGAAATCAAGCTCCGATCGCGATTTTCGGCTCGGCGTCCGCGTTCGCCTTCATTTCCTTCAGCGCGCGGCGGTATTCGACCGGCATCACCTTGCGGAATTTCGGCAGCCAAGCCTTCCAGTCGGCGAGGATATCGGCGGCCCTTTTCGAGCCGGTCAGCCTGGCGTGGCGCGTGATCAGCACATGAAGCCGCTCGACGTCGGAATCGAGCAGGTTCTGGAACACGTCGACCCGGCCATGGGCCTCGAGATCGCCGGTCTGGTGAAAGGTATTGGCGTTGATCAACTCTTCCGACAGCACCGGCTCCAGCTCGACCATCGCCATGTTGCACAGCTTGGCGAAATCTCCGGCCTCGTCCAGCACGTAGGCGATGCCGCCGGACATGCCTGCCGCGAAATTGCGCCCGGTCTTGCCCAGCACCACGACGACGCCGCCGGTCATGTATTCGCAGCAGTGATCGCCCGCGCCTTCGACCACCGCGACCGCGCCCGAGTTACGCACGGCAAAGCGCTCGCCGGCGATGCCGCGGAAATAGCATTCGCCTTCGATCGCGCCGTACATCACCGTGTTGCCGACGATGATGGATTCTTCCGGAACGATGCCGGAATTGCGCGGCGGCTTGATGATGATGCGGCCGCCCGAGAGCCCCTTGCCGACATAGTCGTTGCCTTCGCCTTCGAGCTCGAAGGTGACGCCCCGCGCCAGCCACGCCCCGAACGCCTGCCCCGAGGTGCCCTTGAAGCTGACCTGAATGGTGTCAAGCGGCAGGCCGGCATGGCCGTAGATCTTGGCCACCTGGCCCGACAGCATCGCGCCGGCCGAGCGATCGGTGTTGTTGATCTCTTCCTCGATCTTCACGGGCGCGCCTCGATCCAGCGCGGTCTGCGCCTTCTCGATCAGGCGGCGGTCGAGCACGGCTTCCAGATGATGGTTCTGGTTCTCGGCGTGATAGATCTTCTGGCCCTTCAGCTCCGGCTGCCGCACGAACAGCTTCGAGAAATCGAGCCCCTTGGCCTTCCAGTGCGCCACCAGCGTGGACTGGTCGAGCATCTGGGTCTGGCCGACCATCTCGTCGAACGTCTTGTAGCCGAGCTGCGCCATGATCTCGCGCACTTCCTCGGCGACGAAGAAGAAGTAGTTGATGACGTGCTCGGGCTGGCCGGTGAAGCGCTTGCGCAGCACCGGGTCCTGGGTCGCGACGCCGACCGGGCAGGTGTTGAGGTGGCACTTGCGCATCATGATGCAGCCCGCCGCGATCAAGGGCGCGGTCGCGAAGCCGAACTCGTCGGCGCCCAGCAGCGCGCCGATCACGACGTCGCGTCCGGTGCGGAAGCCGCCGTCGACCTGGACCACGATGCGGCTGCGCAGCCGCTCGCGCACCAGCGTCTGGTGGGTTTCGGCAAGGCCGATTTCCCACGGCGAACCCGCGTGCTTGATCGAGGTGAGGGGGGACGCGCCGGTGCCGCCCTCGAAACCCGCAATCGTCACATGGTCGGCGCGCGCCTTGGCAACGCCCGCGGCCACGGTGCCGACGCCGATTTCGGAGACCAGCTTGACCGAGACCTGACCGTCCGGATTGACGTTCTTGAGGTCGTAGATCAGCTGCGCCAGATCCTCGATCGAATAGATGTCGTGATGCGGCGGCGGCGAGATCAGGCCGACGCCGGGCGTCGAATGCCGCACGCGCGCGATCGTCGCGTCGACCTTGTGACCAGGCAACTGACCGCCTTCGCCGGGCTTGGCGCCCTGTGCCATCTTGATCTGCATCATGTCGGAGTTGACGAGGTACTCCGTCGTCACGCCGAAACGGCCCGAGGCGACCTGCTTGATCGCCGAGCGCATGCTGTCGCCGTTCGGCAGCGGCTTGAAGCGATCGGCCTCTTCGCCACCCTCGCCGGTGTTCGACTTGCCGCCGATCCGGTTCATGGCGATGGCCAGCGTGGTGTGCGCCTCGCGCGAGATCGAGCCGAACGACATCGCGCCGGTGGCGAAGCGCTTGACGATCTCGGCAGCCGGCTCGACCTGGTCGAGTTTCACGGGCTTGCGCTTCTCGTCCTCGGCGGTCTTGATCCGGAACAGGCCGCGCAGCGTCAACAGCCGCTCGGATTGCTCGTTGAGAATTTTTGCGAACGCACGGTACCGCTCCAGCGAATTGCCGCGCACGGCATGCTGCAGCGTGGAAACGGATTCCGCGGTCCAGGCATGGTCCTCGCCGCGGGTGCGGTAGGCATATTCGCCGCCGACATCGAGCGCGGTCTTGTAGACCTGCGCATCGCCGAACGCGTCGGTATGGCGGCGCGCGGTTTCCTCGGCGATTTCGGCCAGGCCCACGCCCTCGATACGGGTGTGGGTGCCGGCAAAGTATTTGGCGACGAAGTCGGCCTTCAGCCCAACGGCGTCAAAGATCTGCGCGCCGCAATAGGACTGGTAGGTCGAGATGCCCATCTTGGACATCACCTTCAAAAGACCCTTGCCGATCGACTTGATGTAGCGCTTGACGATCTCATAGTCGTCGAGCGCGCCGGGCAGGCGGTCCTTCATCGCGATGATGGTTTCGAACGCCAGATACGGATTGATCGCCTCGGCGCCGTAGCCGGCCAGGCACGCGAAATGATGCACCTCGCGCGGTTCGCCGGATTCGACGACGAGACCGACCGAAGTGCGCAGGCCGGTGCGGATCAGGTGATGATGCACGGCGGCGCAGGCGAGCAGCGAGGGAATCGGAATCCTGTCCGAGCCCGCCATGCGGTCGGACAGGATGATGATGTTGACGCCCTCGCGCACCGCGCCCTCGGCGCGCGCGCAGAGTTCATCGAGCACCTGCTCCAACCCTGCCGCGCCAAAGCCGGCATGGAAGGTGGTGTCGAGCGTGCGCGACTTGAAATGGGTGTCCGCGATATCGGAGATCGAGCGGATCTTTTCCAGGTCCACATCGGTCAGGATTGGCTGGCGCACTTCCAGCCGCTTGGTCGAGGCCAGGCCCTGCAGGTCGAACAGGTTCGGCCGCGGCCCGATGATCGAGACCAGGCTCATTACGAGTTCCTCACGGATCGGGTCGATCGGCGGGTTCGTGACCTGCGCAAAGTTCTGCTTGAAATACGTGAACAGCGGCTTCGGCCGGTCCGACAGCGCCGAGATCGGCGTGTCATTGCCCATCGAGCCCGCGGCTTCCTCGCCGGTGGCGGCCATCGGCGTCATCAGGATGTTGACGTCTTCCTGCGAATAGCCGAACGCCTGCTGCCGGTCCAGGAGCGGCAGGTTCGAACGCATGCCCTTGACGGGCGCGTCGGGCAGTTCCTCCAGCACCAGCTGGGTACGATGCAGCCAGTCGCTGTAGGGATGGCTCTTGGCGAGCGTTGCCTTGATCTCGTCGTCCGGAATCAGGCGGCCCTGTTCGAGGTCGACCAGCAGCATCTTGCCGGGCTGCAGCCGCCACTTGGTAACGATCTGGTCCTCGGGGATCTTCAGCACGCCCATTTCGGACGCCATCACGATGCGGTCGTCCTTGGTCACGAGATAGCGCGCCGGACGCAGCCCGTTGCGGTCGAGCGTGGCGCCGATCTGGCGGCCGTCGGTGAAGGCGATCGCGGCGGGGCCGTCCCACGGCTCCATCAGCGCGGCGTGATATTCGTAGAAGGCGCGGCGCTGCTCATCCATCAGCGGATTGCCGGCCCACGCCTCCGGGATCATCATCATGACTGCATGCGGCAGCGAGTAGCCGCCCTGCACCAGGAATTCCAGCGCGTTGTCGAAACAGGCAGTATCGCTCTGGCCTTCATAGGAGATCGGCCACAGCCGGCTGATGTCCTTGCCGTACAGCTCCGAATGCACGGAAGCCTGGCGCGCCGCCATCCAGTTGACGTTGCCGCGCAGCGTGTTGATTTCGCCGTTATGGGCGATCATGCGGTACGGGTGCGCCAGCGACCAGGTCGGGAAGGTGTTGGTCGAGAAACGCTGATGCACCAGCGCCAGTGCGCTTTCAAAGTCCGGTTCGTGCAGGTCGGGATAGTACTTGCCGAGCTGGTCGGCGAGGAACATGCCCTTGTAGATCACGGTGCGGCACGACAGCGAGACCGGGTAATAGCCGGCCAGTCCGCGTTCGCGGCGCTGATAGATCGCCTGCGAGATCGACTTGCGCAGGATGTAAAGCCGTCGCTCGAACTCGTCCTCGGTCTTTGCGGTGCCGTTGCGGCCGATGAACACCTGCATGTGATAGGGCTCGGTCGGCTTGACGGTTTCGCCGAGCGAGGCGTTGTCGGACGGTACGTCGCGCCAGCCGAGCAGCACGAGGCCCTCGTCCTTGATCTGCTCGGTGATGATGCTCTGGATCACCTTCCGCCACGCCGTCTCCTTCGGCATGAACAATGCGCCGATGGCATATTGGCCCGGCTCCGGCAGCGTGAAGCCGAGCGCAGCCGCCTTGCGCGCGAAGAAGGCGTGCGGAATCTGCACCAGAATGCCGGCGCCGTCGCCGGCGCGCGGATCGGCGCCGACCGCGCCGCGATGTTCGAGGTTGCACAGGATGCTGATCGCGTCGGAGACGATTTGATGCGACTTCCTGCCCTTGATGTTGGCAATGAAGCCGACGCCGCAGGAATCCTTCTCCATCGAGAGGTCGTACAGACCCTCGGCCGGCGGCCGCCAATCGTGCTCGCGCGGAGAAGCTTCAAACAAATCGTCGGCCGGTTTCGAAGCCGCGGTCGCCGACAGTGTTTCTGCCACGATGTGTTCGCGCTCGAATTCCGACCCGCTCATCTCAATCCTCTCAAAAAAGGCTTAAGGGCCTCACCGCATCTTCGGCGCACCTTGGACGCTTGCGGCACCCACCGGGCCACCGCTCGTCCGCCGCGAGCCGCAATTTCTAAAATTCAGACTTGGGCGTTCAACGTCCCTGAGGAACGGCCTTGCCTGCACTGCCCTGGAGCTCGTCGCACCACGGTTTCGATGCAATCCCCGTACCGGGAAAGCGCCGCATTTGAGACAGTGATACTGTCCTAACTCTGACCATGCCAAACTTTTATCTATCACACAAGCGCGTGAAAGTCCTCGCTTGCATGCGGATCGGCGCCCGTTGGCGGGGAAAAATACCCGCGGGCCGGCGTTTGAGGCTGGGCCCGCCGCGATCCTGCCCAAGGACCGCCCGATTTCGCGACGAAATATTAGCTTGGGCCGGCAGGCGAGCGAACGAGATGCCGTGTGGCAGGGCCCAGCGGCGACGGGGCTTACAGGAGCTTTCGGTAATGAAGTTTTTCACGGGATCTTTGGCGGCGGGACTGGTCCTTCTGGCGGGCAGCGCGCAGGCGCAGGGGCCCGGACGTTACATGGCGGCATCGGACGTCGAGGCCCCCTATGTGGTCGGGCCCCGCGTGGTTGCTCCGCCGTCGCCATACGACGCCGGTCCGGGCTATGGATACGGCCCAAGCCTGCTGCCGTCGACGGAAGTCTATTCCGTGCTGCGCGACAATGGCTTCTCGCCGCTCGGCATCCCTCGGCTGCGCGGCTTCGTCTACACCATCGCCGCGCTCGATCGCGACGGCTCGGGTGGGCGACTTGTGATCGACGCCCGTAACGGCCGGATCCTCCGCTTTATGCCCCGCCGCTGGGGCAGCGACAATTTCGATGAGGAGCAGAGTGCACTTCCCCGGCCTGTCCCGGGTCCTCTTGGGCCTCCGCCACGGCAGGCTCTAGCGCCGCAAGTCCAAGCCCCGCAGGCTCAGGCATCGCAGGCCCATGGGCCAGATCACGCCGCGGTGCGCCCGTCACGGCCGGCCCAGGTTGCGAGCCGCGCGGTGCCGATGCCGAAGGCCAGCCCGCTCGCGGCCAAGCCCGCACCGGCCGCGCCGGCGCCGATCCAGCAGGCGGCCGCGCCTGCGCCAAAATCGGCCGAGGCACAGACAGCGGCTCCGGCGGCAGCTGATGCCGTCGCGGCCAAGCCCGCCCCCTCGACCGCGCCGACCGAGGAAATGCCCAAGGCCCAGGGGCTCGAATAAATTCCTCTATCGCTCCTGCGCAAATCAGGGATGCACGCAAAAAAAACGCCCCGGTTTCCCGGGGCGTTTTGGCATTCAGCCAATATCGACTGAGCGTGTCAGGCCGCGACCGAAGCGTCGACCACCTGCGGCGCCTTGGCGCCGGAATTGATCGGAATGCTGCGGGGCTTCTTGGCCTCGGGAATCTCGCGGACGAGATCGACGTGGAGCAGACCGTTCTCAAGCGAGGCGTTCTTCACCTGCACGAAATCGGCAAGCTGGAAGGCGCGCTCGAAGGCGCGCGCCGCGATGCCGCGGTAGAGCACTTCGGAAGTGTCCTTGCCGTTCTCGTTGGCGGTTTTCTCGCCCTTGATCGTCAGCGTGTTTTCCTTCGCGACGATCGAAAGCTCGCCTTGCGAGAAGCCAGACACCGCAACGCTGATGCGGTAGGCGTTCTCACCGGTGCGCTCGATATTGTAGGGGGGATAGCCGGGGCTGCCGTCAGAGGTCACCTGGTCAAGCAGGTTGAAGAAGCGGTCGAAGCCGACGGTAGAACGATAGAACGGGGTGAGGTCATAGGTACGCATGGGATAGTCCTCCATTGAGCGACTGGTTCGGTTAACCCGCCCGCCATCGGGCCGGGCCGTAGTCCTGTGCAGCCTTGTGTCTGGAGCGATCCGAAACACTGGTAGCGGCCTGCACAGAAATGATATGGGAGGGGTGAAACGGCGTTCAAGAGGGGCGGACAAGCCCCCTTTTTTGCGCTCTCAGCCTTGATTTTCAGCCCTTTTTACCTAGCCGGTTGCCTCCCCATGACGCTCGTCTCCATCCCCGCCAATCCGGTTCCGGATGACGTCGTCTCGGGCACCATCAAGACGCCCGACGGCGCCGAGTTGCGGTTCGCGCGCTGGGCGCCGCCGGCGGGCCGCAAGGGCACGGTCTGCGTCTTCACCGGGCGCAGCGAGCCGATCGAGAAATATTTCGAGACCGTGCGCGACCTGCGTGATCGCGGCTTCGCGGTCGCGATGATCGACTGGCGCGGCCAGGGGCATTCCTCGCGCCGCCTGCGCGATCCGCGCAAGGGCTATGTCCGTGACTTCTCCGATTACGAGGTCGACGTCGAAACCTTCGTGCAGCAGGTGGTGCTGCCGGATTGCCCGCCGCCCTATTTCGCGCTGGCCCATTCCATGGGCGGCGCCGTGATGCTGCGGCTCGCCCACGCAGGAAAGCGCTGGTTCGATCGCATGGTGCTCTCGGCACCGATGATCGACCTGCCGGGGCGCAAAACTTCGTTCCCGGCGCGGGCGCTGCTTCGCGCGATGCGGCTGATCGGGCAGGGCGGCCGCTACGTGCCCGGCGGCGGCGACGCGCTGACCGGAATGGAGTCCTTCATCAACAACCCCTTCACCAGCGATCCCGTGCGCTACGCGCGCAACGCGGCGATCCTGGAAGAAGACCCGACGCTGGGCATCGGCTCGCCGACAGTGGCCTGGGCCGACACCGCGTTCCGCGCGATGCACACGTTTCGCGGCATCAACTACCCCTCCGAAATCCGCCAGCCGATCCTGATGCTGGCGGCCAGCAACGACAGCATCGTTTCGACGGCCGCGATCGAGGAGTTCGCCTATCACTTGCGCGCCGGCTCGCATCTGGTGATCGCAGGCTCCAAGCACGAGATCCTGCAGGAGCAGGACCGCTACCGCGGGCAATTCTGGGCCGCGTTCGACGCCTTCGTGCCGGGCACGCCGCTGTTCAAATAGTTCTTGTCGCGGCTTGCGTTCGCTCAGCCGGGTTGTCCGACGACGATCCCATCGGCCGCGCCTGCACGTATTCACATCTTCGCGCGCGCCCTGGTGGACAATTCAGGACGACTTGCCCAGAATGAAAAATGGGTTACGAGCCGAAGCCGTAGCGAGCGCGCGGCCGGCCGCGCTCGCTTGCGGCAACTATCTTCCAGCCGCCGGCTTCGGCAGCCGCGCCGTGATCCGCTCGGGCAGCCGCCGTTCGACAAACAGCGTCCTGACCTCGGCGACGCTGAGGTAGCGCTCGCTGCCTTTGCCCTTGCCGAGTATCTTCAGCAGCACCGGCCATTCGCCCTTCATTAGCATGGGGTAGTACCAACGCGCCTTGTCGCCGTCGCGCTTGAGGTTGGCCTTCATGTAGATGTCGATTTCCTCCGCCGTCAGGCCGCGCTCGATGCCGCCGTCGGGATCTTGGCGGTCCTTGCCGAAGCCGGCGAGCCGCGCGATTTCGTCCTCGTGAACCTTGGCATCGACGTCGAGGATGCGCGAGCCGCCGCCATGCTTGTCGAGCGGACCATCGCGCAATTCATCGAGAACAGCGCCTGATGTCGCGCTCTTCAGCACGCTGAGCGGTCCGAGGCCGTTGGCGATGACTGCGACTAACCTGGTTTTTATTCGGACGTCTCGTTGCGCCGAACCGGTCTCGCCGCTCGCCAATCCCACCATTTCGGCGATCTGCGAAAGCGGCACGACGTGGCCGCCGACATAGCCGTTGGCGACCAGCGCGCGCAGGAACGGGCAGGGATTGTTGGGCGAAACGGGAAACTGTCCTGCTGGCGTGGCGCGGGGAGCGTTGCCGATGGTTCCGTCCGACATGGCTTTAAATCCTCGAGGCGCCAGTATGAAAATAGGTCCGCCGCCCGAAACGGGATGCCAGAGCGAACTGGATGAAGGTTCTAAGAAAAGAAACGACGTCGTGCTACTTCTACGTGCAGGTAGTTTTTGGCGGAATCCCGTGCGGAGTCAACCGACGGCCTGCCGCATCGTCAGTTATGAGCGGCCAGCGTCGGCGAGGGTTCGACAAGCGTCAATCTGCCCAGGGGGATGCCGGCTTTCAAAAGGCCGTCGCGGTAATGGGCAAGATCGGCCGGCAGCTTCCAGTGGAAATTGCGCAGGTGGCGATCGACGGTCAGGCCGGGATAATTGCCCAGCAGAACGTCGGCGGCGTTCACCGCCTCCGCGGTGCGGCCCAGTTGCGCCAGCGCCGCGGCCCGGATCGCCAGCGCCTGCAGATGATTGGGATTCATGTAGAGCTGCTCGCGTGCCCAGGACAGCGAGGCGTCGTACTGTCCGAGCAGGTAATGCGCGAACGCGTTCACCGCCGCCCATTGGTAGCGCGGATCGTTGCTGCCGCTCTGCGCCGCCATGGTGAACAGTTCGATGGCGTTCCGGTGTTCGCCGGAGACGAGATGACACACGCCGAGCACGCCGCGGGCACCCATGTCATATGGATTGAGGCTGACCGCCCGCTTGGCGGCATCCATCGCGGCCTCATAGTGGCCTTCCGACGCATTCACATAGGCGAGGATCTGAAACGCGAACGACGAGCGGGGATCGAGCCGGACACTGCTCTCCGCGAGCGTCATGGTGGAATCCCACACTTCGCGCGTGCCCTTGATCCATCCGAGCTGGATGCCCTGAACCTGGATGGTGGCGAGATAGGCGCGCGCGATCGACAGCGTCGGATCGAGCGCGATGGCTTCCTTGAACAGCTCGACCGAGGTCGCGACGTCGGCCTTGGTCTGCAGATAATAGTAAGACAGTCCCTTGAGGAAACGGTCCCAGGCCGTGATGTCATTGGACGAGGAGCGCGGCGGGGCGGAGGCTTCCGCCCGATAGATTTCGGCCGCGATCGCCGCCGACAGGCTGGTGGTGAGTTCGTCCTGCATCGCGAACAGATCGCCGATGTCGCGGTCGAACCTGCCGGTCCACAACTGCTCGCCGGTTTCGGGCGCGATCAATTCGGCGGTGACGCGGATCTTGTTGGCGGCGCGGCGCACCGAGCCCTGGATCAGGTAGGTCGCGTCGATCTCGCGCGCGATCAGGCGCGTGCTCACATTCCTTCCCTTGAAGGTGAAGGTCGAATTGCGGCTCAGCACCCGATAGAACGATTGCAGCGACAGCGCGTGGATCAGGTCCTCGGTCAGCCCGTCGGAAAAATACTCTTCCGCGCCTTCGCTCAGATTGGCGAACGGCAGCACGCCCACGATCGCGGTGCGATACTGGGCCGGAAGATTGGTGGCCGACGTTTCGTTCGAGGCTTTCGGCGGAGGGCCGCTCGCATCGGTGCCGGCGGGCTGCCAGGTCCAGACCTGGATCGCTTCCTCGATATTCTTGAACCGGTGGGGGCCGGCGTCGACCAGCGGGATGCTGAGGCGCTTGCCCGCTTCGTGACAGGCTTTGCCGGAGACCGCGACGCCGCCAGGGGCGGCGACCGATTCGAGGCGGACGGCGATGTTGACGTCGTCGCCGAACACCTCGTCCTCGTCGGCCATCACGTCGCCCATGTGGATGCCGAGGCGGAACTGCATCGATCGATCGGCGGGCAGATGCTCGTTGCGCTCCGCCATCACCATCTGCATGGCGACCGAGGCCTCGATGGCGCCGACGATCGAAGGGAACTCGAGCAGGAAGCCGTCGCCGGTGTTCTTCACCAGGCGGCCGCCGTGATTGAGGATGATCGGGTAGACCGCGGAGCGATGGGCCTTGAACGTGGCGTGCGTCCCCGCCTCGTCGACCCCCATCATGCGGGAATAGCCGGCGACGTCGGCACAGACGATGGCTGCCAGGCGTCTTTCCATGTCCCCCACGATATCCCCAGCGCCGGAACGGGCAAGATAACCACTACGTGGTCGGCCGTCCGATTCCAATGTTTATAAAATATCGGCAATCCGGTGGAAGCCTGATTTGCTCATGATACTACTGCAAATCGCTGGAATTGGCACACACGCCCGTTAAGGATTGGCAAAGTCATGGAACTGTCAAATGATGGTTGAGACGCTCGGCATCCATGATCTCTGGCTCTTCATCCTTTCGGGGCTGCTGCTCAACATCACCCCGGGCCCGGACACGGCCTATATTATCGGCCGCAGCCTGCAACTCGGATGGCGCGGCGGAGCAGCGGCGGTAACCGGAATCAGCACCGGCTGTCTCGTTCACGTGTTCGGCGCTGCGATTGGCCTGTCGGCATTGTTGATGACGTCATCGGCCGCATTCACGGTGCTGAAATGGGCAGGTGCTGCCTATTTGCTCTTGACGGGCGTCCAGATGCTGCTGTCGCGTGCGCGCCCGCCGGCTGAGGCGGCCGTGGCCGGCAACGCGACGTCGCTGTCCCGCGTGTTCTGGCAGGGCGCCCTGACCAACGTGCTCAATCCGAAGGTAGCGCTGTTTTTTCTGGCGTTCCTGCCGCAATTCGTGACGGCGGAATCATCCCACAAGACGCTGGCCTTCCTTACCCTCGGCCTGATCTTCATCACCGGCGGCACGTTGTGGTGTTTCGCCGTTGCGGCCTTCGCCGCGCGGGCCGCCGGCCGCATCCGCCGGTCGGCGGGTGCGATGGCCTGGATCAACCGGGCGCTCGGCGGGCTGTTCGTCTATCTCGGCATCCGCGTGGCGATGCTGGAGGCGCGCTAGGCCAGCTGTTCGCCGGCTACGACACCAGTTTCGCCAGCGCGTTGCTGGCGAGGTAGAGGCCGAGAACGATCATGCCGATCTGAAACCAGCGCCGGAATACATCCGGCTGCAGCCGCGTCCGCACCGCCTGCCCGACGAACATGCCCGCAAAGGACGCCGCCATCGCGATCGCGCCCGGCAGCGCGGTGGCAGCCGTCAGCAGGCCGGCGCTGGTCAGGTTGAGGCCGAGCGCCAACGTCGCGACCGTGAAGAAGACGCCGAGTGCCTGGATCAGTTCTTCCTTCTCCATGCCGATCGCCTGCAGGTAGGGCACCGACGGAACGACCTGCACGCCGGTCGCCGCCGAGATCAATCCGGTCGTCAGCCCGACGATGCCGCCGACCCATTTCTCGTTGCGGGGCGCGACGGTGAAACTGAACTTGGTGAGGCCGATGATTGCATTGACAGCGAGCAGCAGGCCGAGCGCGATGGTGGTATAGCGCGCATAGGGACCGGTCAGGGCGCCCGCATTGAGCCAGATGCCGGCCGCCGTCCCGATCAGCAACGGCCATAGCCGCCGCAGGATGTCGCGCAGATAGGGGCCGCGAAACGTCTGCCAGATGTTGGTGACGATCGCCGGCACGATGACGATGGCGATCGCCTGGGCCGGCGGCATCGATACCGCGAGCAGGCCCATCGCTACCGTCGGCAGGCCGAGCCCGAGGGCGCCTTTGACAAAGCCCGCGAGGAGGAAGGCTGCCGCGACCAGAAGAAGCAGAGAATCGAACATGGCCGCGACCTTGACCGATCGACGCTTCGGACACAATCTGGAGGTTCCGGAGATAGCCTTTGGCAAATCCGAAGGCTATCGATGCCGCGCGCACGGCGCAATCGCGTCTCCTCACCATGAGGATTGAGGGCATGGATGCGTTTTGATCTGGTCGATCTGCAACTCTTCGTCGCGGTGGCCGAGACGCGCAGCATCACCAATGGCGCGCAGCGGGTTCACCTCGCGCTGGCCTCGGCGAGCGAACGGATCAAGGGGCTGGAGGAAGCGCTCGGCGTCGGACTTTTGACGCGCGGTCGCCGCGGCGTCGAACTGACGGCGGCCGGCGAAAGCCTGCTCGATCACGCTCGCGTCGTGCTGCACAATGTCGAGGCGATGCGCGGCGATCTGGCCGCCTTTGCCCATGGCGCGAAGGCGACCGTCCGCTTCCTCGCCAACACATCGGGGCTCTCGGAATATCTGCCGAAGACGCTGGCGGCCTTCCTGGCGGCGCATCCGCATATTTCGATCGACGTCGAGGAGCGCGAAAGCGCCGAGATTGCCCGCGCCATCGCCGTCGGCGCCGCCGATCTAGGCCTCGCCGCCGAACACGCGCTGGCCGACAATATCGAGCGGATGCCGTTCAGCCAGGACCGTCTGGTGCTGGTCGCTGCGCGGGACGATGAGCTGGCGAACCGGCGGCAGGTCGATTTCAGCGACGTGGTGAAGCGCGATTTCGTCGGGCTGATCAACTCGATCGCGCTGCACGCACATATCAGCGGACATGCGGCGCGGCTCGGTGCCCGCCTGCGCTTTCGTGCGCGGCTGAACAGCTTTGACGCGATCGGCCAGATGGTCGCCGCCGGCATCGGGATCGGCGTGATGCCCGAGGTGGCGGCCAAGCGATGCGCGCGGTCGATGAAGATCAATGTCGTCAGGATCAGGGATTCCTGGGCCAACCGCAAGCTCGTGATCTGTGCGCGCAATTTTCGGGCGCTGCCCAAGCCCGCGCAGCAACTGGCCGAGCACCTGCGCAAATCCGCGCCGCGATGAAACGACGCGAGACGCCGTGTCACTTGGCCGTGTCGAGGCCGGCAGCCTTGATGACGCGCGCCCATTTCCGCGTCTCGCTGCCGATGTAGTCGCGAAACTGCGCCGGCGTGTTGCCGGCCACCGTGAGGCCCTGGTCGGCGAGCTTCTGCTTCACCTGCGGATCGTTCATTGCCTCGTTGGCGACGCGGTTCAGGAGGCTAACGATCGGCTCGGGCGTCCCGCCAGGGGCGAGCATGCCGTACCAGTTTTCGATCAGGATATCCGGCATACCGACCTCCGCGGTGGTCGGCACGTCGGGCGAGGTGGGCGCGCGATTGGGCGCGCCGAGCGCGATCGGGCGCAGGGTGCCGGCCTTGATATGCGGCAGCAGCACCGGCAGATCGAGGAACGCCATCTGCACCTGCTGGCCAAGCAGGTCGTTGATGGCGGGCGCCGCACCGCGATAGGGAATGTGCACGATGTCGATATTGGCGGTCAGCTTGAGCAATTCGCCGGCCAGATGCGGCAGGCCGCCGACGCCGGCCGATGCGAAATTGAGTTTGCCCGGCTGGGCTTTTGCGAGCGCGACCAGTTCCTTCATGTTGCTCGCGGGCACGTTGCTGGCGACCACGAGCATTTCCGGCACCGTCGTCACCAGCGTGACCGGCGCAAAATCCTTTGCGACGTCGTAGGGCACCTTTTCCATGGTCGGGTTGATCACCAGAGAACTCGCGCTCACGATTCCGATCGTGTAGCCGTCGGGCGAAGCCTTCGCGATCGCATCGGTGCCGAGCACGCCGGCCTGGCCGCCGCGATTGTCGATCAGCACCGGCTGCCTCGTGATTTCCGACATGCGCTGGCCGACCAGCCGCGCGATGATGTCGTTCGGTCCGCCCGGCGGGAACGGCACGATCAGCTTGATCGGTTTGCTGGGAAAATCCTGCGCGTCCGCTACGGCGGGCAGCAGCACGGACAATGCGGTGAGAAGCACGCGAAGAACCTTCATCGAAGCCTCCGGTAACTTGTCAGCGCCGGGCCAGACGTCCCGGCTATTTCACGTCCTCAATCCATCTATCATCGTCATGAGATCACTTCGTCGTCACGACACCTGCATCCTTGATCACCTTCGCCCACTTCTTGATTTCGCCGTCGATGAAGCCGCGGAAATGTTCCGGCGTATCGCCGACCAGCGTCGCGCCCTGGGCGGCGAGCTTTTCCTTCACGGCCGGATCGGCCATCGCTTCGGTGGCGAGCTTGTGTAATGCCGCGACGATCGCCGGCGGCGTCGCGGCGGGCGCGACCATGCCGTACCAGTTCTCGATGATCATGCCGGGCATGCCGGCCTCGGTGGTGGTCGGCACCTCCGTCGCGGTCGGCGCCCGTTCGGACGCGCCGACCGCGATCGGCCGCAGTGCCCCGGCCTTGACCTGCGGCAGCAGCACCGGCAGGTCGAGGAAAGCCATCTGCACCTGCTGGCCAAGCAGATCGTTCACCGCCGGCGCCGCGCCGCGATAGGGCACGTGCACGATATCGATATTGGCCGTCAGCTTGAGCAGTTCGCCGGCCAGATGCGGCAGGCTGCCGGGACCCGACGAGGCGAAATTCAGTTTGCCCGGCTGCGCCTTGGCGAGCGCGACCAGTTCCTTCATGTCCCTGGCGGGCACGTTGGTCGCGACCACCAGCATCTCGGGCACGGTAGCGACCAGCGTCACCGGCGCCAAGTCCTTCAGGGTGTCGTAGGCGACCTTTTCCATGCTCGGGCTGATGGCAAGCGCGCCCGCGCTCGAGATCGCAATGGTGTAGCCGTCAGCCGGGGCCTTTGCGACCGCGTCGGTGCCGAGCACGCCGCCCTGGCCGCCGCGGTTGTCGATCAACACCGGCTGTTTTGCGATCTCCGACATGCGCTGGCCGATCACCCGCGCGATGATGTCGTTGGGGCCACCGGCCGGGAACGGCACGATCAACTTGATCGGTTTTGCGGGGAAATCCTGCGCCGAGGCCGGAACAGGCAACAATAGAACAGGCAACAATAACAGCGTTAGTCCAGCCAGCAGCTTGCTCGGCAGTCTCATGAATACTCCCCGATCCCGCATCTGAGGTGCGGTGTTGGCTTCTATCGTACGCGATGAACCGCGCGATGCAAGGTCTGCGGGTGCGTGACCTGGGCCACGCCAAAGCAGGTTTTGTCAGCGCAGCAGCTCGTCCGCCGGGGCGAGCGTGATCGATCGTGCGGTGATCAGATTGCTCCAGACCCAGTGATGGTGACGAATCACGCCTTTCGCGTCGAGGTGAGGACGGTCGTTCAATGTATGGGCGTCGGTTACCACGACGACATCGTAGTGGTGCGAGACGGCCGACCGCACGGTGGCATCGACGCAGAAATCGGTCGCCCATCCCGTGATCAGGACCCGGTCCGGCGCGATCGCCTGCAGGCGCGCCGCGAGGTCGGTCCCGGCGAATGGATCGTTCAGGGATTTTCGAACGACGATATCGGCAGGGTCGCGGTGCAGGTCCGGCAGCAGCGTCCAGCCCGGCGTTTCCGGCTCGAAGTCGTCGTCCTTGCCGCCGCAGTGCTGGACAAAGATGACGTGGCCTGCCCGTTGACGCACCTTTGCGGCGAGACGGTTGATGCGATCGATGACACCGTTGAGATCGTGCTTAGGCAACCCGTTGAACAGTCCGACCTGCATGTCGACGACGATCATCGCGTCCATCGCAGGCCTCGGTTGTCATATATCCTGGCTGTTCAACAGCTTCAGCGCCGCCTCGTGCACGCGGGCGTCGCCGGCGGCGACGATGCGGCCGCCGCTTTGGGCGGGCTTGCCTTCCCAGTTGGTGACGACGCCGCCGGCGCCGGTGACGATCGGGATCAGGGCCGCGATGTCATAGGGCTTGAGTTCGGTCTCGACCACGAGATCGAGATGTCCGGCCGCCAGCATGCAGTAGGAATAGCAGTCGCCGCCATAGCGCGACAGCTTCACCGAACGCTCGACCCGGCCAAAAATCTCGCGGTCGGCGGCGTTCATCAGGAGCGGGCTCGTGGTGTAGGAGGTGGCGTCGCTGAGCGATGCGCAGCGCCGCGCCGCCAGCCGCCGCTCGCCGGAAGGTCCGGAATATTGCGCCGATCCAGAGTCGCCGGAAAAGCGTTCGCCGATGTAAGGCTGGTGCATCATGCCGAACACCGGCGTGCCCTGGTGCAGCAGTGCGATCAGGGTTCCCCAGATCGGAAAGCCGGCGATGAAGGATTTGGTTCCGTCGATCGGATCCAGCACCCAGACATATTCGGCGTCCTCGCGCTCGTTGCCGAATTCCTCGCCGACGATGCCGTGTTGGGGGAAGTTTGCCTTGATCAGGCGGCGCATCACCGCTTCGGCGGCGCGATCGGCCTCGGTGACCGGATCGAAATCGCTCGCGCTCTTGTTGTCGATCGAGAGCGAGGTGCGGAAGAACGGCAGGATGGTTTCGCCGGACGCGGTGGCAAGGCGGCCGATGAAGGCTGTGAAATCGATGACCGTCACGACTGTTCCTTACCGACCGTGGAGGGAGATTGCCGCCACATGCCTAGCTCAATCCGCGCTGATGCGCACCGCCGGCGGCGCGTTATTCCCATCCGTATTGCCAGGTGAGTTTCGAATCGACTTTCGCAACGGCTCGTTAAGCGTGGATTTTTGGTTAGCTGAGTCATCACGAAGTTGCGATTTTTGGCATACCAGCACTGCAGTGAAGCCGGAGCTCGAGGGAGCTCCTCATTTAAGGTATTGATTTAACTCATATAACTTCCGATATGGCAGGGTGTTGCCAATTCGCCAGACTGTTCCACATTGGACCCGAACCTGTCCAAAAAGCCTTGCCTTTTGTGCAGCGCGGCGGCATATTGTTGCGGTGCGGTAGGGCCTTGCCCTATCGCTGCCCTCCTTGGGCGTTTCCTCCCTAGACTTGGGCCGCTTGTTCATTCAAGCGGCCCTTTTTTCTTTTGGGGGCGTGCGCGTCAATCTCAGCCCGTCATTCCGGGGCGCGCCGCTTGGCGCGAACCCGGAATCCATCTCTCGACTTTTTCTGCGGCGAGTTGGATTCCGGGTTCGCGCTCGCGCGCCCCGGAATGACGAGGACCACTTATTCAGCCGCCGCCTGGAACGGCCCGAGATCCCCCAGCGGCACCTGCGCCAGCGCATCCGCGAGCGCGGTGAAATCGGCGGCCACCTGCGCAAAGCGCGGGCTGCGCTCGCGGCGCCGCTCGTCCATGTAGATCGCGCGGTTGAGTTCGAGCTGCACGGTGTGCAGGCCGCTCGCCGGGTTGCCGTAATGCTCGGTGATGAATCCGCCGGCATAGGGCTTGTTGCGGCCGATCGAATAGCCGAGCTCGCTCATGGTCTCCTCGACGACATCGGGCAACAGGCCCGCGCAACTGGTGCCATAGCGGTCGCCGATCACGATATCGGGCCGCCGCGGCTCGTCTCGGGATACGCCGACCGACGGCATCGAATGGCAATCCACCAGAATCACGGTCCCGAACGCCTGATGGGCCTTGTTGATCAGCCGCCGCAGCGCCCGGTGATATGGCTTGTACAACGCCTCGATCCGCCCCAGCGCGTCGTCGACGGAAAGCCGCTCGCGGTAGATTTCCTGCCCGTCGCCGACCACGCGTGGGATGGTGCCGAGGCCGCCGGCCACCCGCATCGAGCGGGTGTTGGCGAAGCTCGGCAGGCGTCCGGTGAACATCCGCGGATCGAGCTCATAGGGCTCGCGGTTCACGTCGACATAGGAGCGGGGGAAATTGACCCGCACGGTTGGAAAGCCCCGTTCGCTGAGGTCGCTGATCAATTCGTCCATGAACGAATCCTCGGAGCGGCGCAGCGCGGCGACGTCGATCCGGGAGGCGTTGAGGAATTCGTCCGGGTAGACCGAGCCGGAGTGCGGCGAGTTGAAGATGATCGGCGCCCGCCAATGCGCCGGCTCCACGATCTCGAACGGGGGCGACAGCTCGCCGTCAAACTGGGTCATCGTGGGGCGTCGTCCCTTGAACGTCCGCTTTCCCGTCCGACCGATCGATCAGGCGACCGATTCTGCCGAAGGGCCGGGCTTTGTAAGGATGCATTGTCCGTAATCGCAATCATTCTGCCAAGCGAAAAAACCCGCGCTTTTTCCCCGAAGGCGCCGCAAATGCCCGAAAAGCGCCGCGTTGTTCGATCTTGGTACCGTTCGCTATAGAAGCAAGCTCCGCCTGTCGTCACCAGGAAGCAGTTACCCTTCACCCGAAATTTACCCCCTCTCAGGCTTAGTGGGTTCAACGATCCCTCAAAGCCAGGCTCGATAACTGACCGCCATGCACAAGATCCTTCTCGCTGAAGACGACAACGACATGCGCCGTTTCCTGGTCAAAGCGCTGGAAAACGCCGGGTTTCAGGTCTCGCCCCACGACAACGGCTTGTCGGCCTATCAGCGGCTGCGCGAGGAGCCCTTCGAGATGCTGCTGACCGATATCGTGATGCCGGAAATGGACGGCATCGAGCTGGCGCGCCGCGCCTCGGAACTCGACCCCGATATCAAGATCATGTTCATCACCGGCTTCGCCGCGGTCGCGCTGAATTCCGATTCGGAAGCGCCCAAGAACGCCAAGGTGCTGGCCAAGCCGGTCCACCTGCGCGAACTGGTCAGCGAAGTGAACAAGATGCTGGCGGCCTGATCAGGCCGCCTTTTGGGTCCGAAACACTCCGGAAATTACGTCCAAGCATCCTTGCGGGGGCGCTTTGGAGCCGATATACGGACGCCACCCAATACGATCTAAAGCTGGAGCGGGATGATTTGGTCATCCGATCCAGGGCGCGTAGCTCAGCGGGAGAGCACTTCCTTGACATGGAAGGGGTCACAGGTTCGATCCCTGTCGCGCCCACCAGCCTTCGCTTGCTTCGCAAGCACGGCTGGGCAAGCCAGCCTCAACTCTATCGTAGCGAAGCAAGCGAAGGCTGCCACGCCGGAGCCGTTTGGCGAAGGCGGGCTCCATCATCGGCGCTCGTTCGTAAGCTTTCTCGCTAAAGCGACGACCGAATCGAGCGCCTCGATGCGTTTGCGAACCTGGTCCCACGCAATCTAGCTCAGCAGAGGCGATATTTTGCGACGGCGCACCGGCGTTAACGATTCGTTAGTAAAGAAGGCCGCGCTCAACACCAACTTTCCCTATTTGCTCGATCGCGCTCCACAATTCCGCCTCTCGCGCGCCCGTAACTCGCGGCACATTGGTGTCGTTGGCGTTAGTTGTGTCCCGAGTAGCTCCGCTCCATTTTCATAGCCCCCCAGCCCCATGGAGCGGAGTTGGACGCCTTGTCGTCCGCCTCCGAAGGCGAGCTAAGCTTGCCGCCCCGAAATCAATGCCACCAGTTGCCGGGAATTCTCCGGCGCTCGATTGCCCCGCCATGCAACATGCTGATCGGGCCGCGCCAGCACCAGCGAACGATCGTACGCGCCGCCACCTTCGCTCGCCGTCACATCCAGCAGCTTGATGGGCACCCGCGCGCGCGCCGCTTCCGACATGAAGTCCGAAACATCGATGGCGCTGTCGAAGCGCATTAGCGTGTAATCCGGCCCCAGCGCGTCATAGAGCGAGCGTCCATCGTCCAGCCAGATGTGCGGGACGCGGCAGCCCGGCACCGTCGATGGCGTGAAGTCCGCCATGCCGTAAGCCGGCGGCGTGGCTTCGTCGTAGGCGATGATTGGCGACTTGTCATAGTAGTAGCCGAAGTTCAGCCCGCCGCAGCAGTACTGCTGAACGTTCAGATCATAGGCCTGTTTGCCCAGCGCCATCCGCGCCTGCGTGCCGGCCTCGTCGTCGGCATCGATATTGTGGGGGACTTCGCTTCGCTGGCGCGACAGCGACAGCGCGTGGTTCATCGCAAACATCGATACCTGCTCGGTGATGGGCAGGCGCTCGGCTTCATGCGCATCGAGGATTTCGGCGGGCGCCCAGCCCGACAGATGCGCGGCCAGCAGCCACGCCAGATTGGTCGCGTCCGCAATGCCGGCATTCATGCCATAGCCCGCCATCGGCACCCACAGATGGGCGGCGTCGCCACAAATGAACACGCGGCCTTCGCGAAACTTGTCGGCGACCAGCCGGCGGCCGATCCAGTCCTCCTTGCGCAGGATCTCGTATGAAAAATCGTCGCCGACACCGAGGATCTTTCGCAGCGCCCAGTCGCGGTCCACCGAGTCGAATTCGTGCTCGTCGGGCTTCAGGTAATTATGCACCAGCCAGGTCTCGCGGCCGTCGATCGCATAGACGTTGCCGGAGCGGACGGGGTTGAGCGAGAACGTGGCCCAGGACGGTTTCAGGTCGCTCCTCGCAAGCAGCGAGGGCGCGCGGATATAGGTTGATTGCACGCGCTGAACTTCCGCGGTGCCGGCCAGCGTGGCGCCGATCGCCCGGCGAACGGCCGAGCGTCCGCCGTCGCAGCCGACGAGGAAGTCGGCGCGGATCGTGATCGGCTGGTTGTTGTCGAGCCGGGTACCTTGCGCGGTGACGCCGTCGGGCGTTTGCTCAAAGCCGGTGATCTCGACACGATGGAGCAGCGTGAGGCCGGGGATCGTCTCGGCGTGGGCGGACAGCGTCGGTTCGAGATAGATCTGGTTGATCCGGTGCGGCGGCTCGGCGGTCGGCCACCAGGTGTCCGGACCGCCGGTCGCCGTGTAGCGGTCGCGCCGGCACGGAATCGGGATGCGCGACAGCTCCTTGCCGGTGAAGCTGACCCGATACGAAACGTCGTTGGGGTAGTCGGCCGGCAGGCCGGCGTCCCGGATCGCCTTGGCGACGCCGAGACGCCGAAAAATTTCCATGGAGCGCGCCGAGACGTGGTTGCATTTCACGCTCGGCGGCTCGCCCTTGTGCCGCAGTTCGGCTACGACCGTCCGGATTCCCCGCCGCGCCAGATCCATCGCCAGCGTCAGTCCGACCGGACCGCCGCCAACGACAAGAACCTGCGTCTCAACCCGATCCGTCATGAAGCTTACCTGTCCTACTGGGCGATCTTGATGTTGCCGGCGCGCGCGACCGCCTTCCAGCGCTCGAGATCGGCCGCGATGATCCGCGAAAATTCCGCCGAGGAATTGCCGACCGAATCGATATTGAGCAGCTTGAGGCGGGAGACCACGTCGGGCAGCCGCGCGATGCGGACGAATTCGGCCTCCAGCTTGCCGACGATTTCGGGTGGCGTCGCCGCCGGCACGAAGATGCCGCTCCACAACACGGCTTCGACGTCGGCGCCGGCTTCCTTCATCGTCGGCACGTCGGGCAAACTCTCGGCCCGCGCCGGCGCGGCCACGGCGAGCGCGCGGGCCATTCCGCCGTTGACCTGGCTGGTCACAGGTCCTGCATCGGCGATGGTCGCGGTGACTTCGCCCGAGATGACGGCGGTCACGGAATCGTTGGCGCCCTTGTAGGGGATCATCTGCATCGGCACGCCGGTCTTCTGCTTGAACAGCTCGGTCGCGAGCTGGAAGGCGGCAGACGAACTCGAGTAATTCGCCTTGTCGGGATTGGCCTTGGCGTAGGCGACGAGATCGGCCAGCGACTTGAGCGGCGATTTCGCGTTGACGATCAGGATCAGCGGAAACGATCCGAGTTCGGACACCGGCTTGAAGTCCCGCATCGTGTCGTAATTCAGTTTCTCATAGACGGCCGGATTGATCACCATGGCGCCGCTGGCGCCGACCAGCAGCGTGTAGCCGTCGGGCGCGGACCGCGCGACATATTCGGTGGCGAGGATCGCGCCGGCGCCGGGCTTGTTCTCGATGATGACCGGTTGGCCGAGGCTTTCCGACAGTTTTTGCCCGAACACGCGCGCGATGATGTCGTTGCCGCCACCGGGCGTGAAACCGACAACGATGCGAATGGGCCGGTCAGGATATTGCGCCTGGGCGAGAGCCGGCGTGTAGCCGGGCAGGCCCGAACAGAGGGCGGCGACGGCCACGCGGTAGAATGTCTTCATGGTTTCCTCCTGAGTAGTTATTTCGCCCGTGCTCTTGGCGGCACGCGACCAAAAAACGTTGACCGCTACAGCGGCGTAATCTGAACATGCAGGACCGCGGCGATCCCGCCATCGACCGCGGCGAGGCAGCGCGCGGTGGCGGCCGCGAGTTCATCCGGCTCGCGGACGAATTCCGCATGTGCGCCGAACGCGCGGCCGATGTCGGAAAAGCTCCGCCGCTCGCCTTGCCGGCCCGAACGCAACTGCGATTGAAAGGAATTGGTCTCGGCTGCGACGCCCTTCGGATAGACCCGCTGCACCGACGATTTCACCGCCTGCCAGCCGCCATTGTCGAGCACGACCGTGAAAATCGGAATTTGATACTGCTGGGCGACGGCGAACACCGAATCCGGCGAGGAGAAATGAAAGCCGCCGTCGCCGATGATCTGCACGATGCGCCGCTCCGGCTGCGCCAGCTTCAACCCGAGCGCCATGCCGCCGGAAAAGCCGAGCCCGCCGCCGGCGAGGCCGACATAGCTGCCCGGCTGCGTGCGGCGGATATGCTCCTGCACCAGCGGCGCATTGCGGATCGCCTCGTTGACGACGATATCGTCCTGCGACAGCGCGCGGTTCAGGGTCGCAAACAGATAGGGCGCGCCGATTGCGCCCGGCGTGCCCTTGTTGGCGGCAGCAGCGGCACGCCGCTTGTCAGCGGCCTCGCGCGTACCGCTCCAGCCGGCAATGCGGTCGATGACGCGCTTGCGATAGCCGTTATCGGCGCGTGCCGCGATCACTTCCAGCACCTGGCGCAGGACCGTCGCACAATCGGCCTGCACCCTGATGTCGGTCGGAAAACCCCACATCGGAAAATCCGATTTCAGCGGATCGATGTCGATCTGGATCCAGTCGATGGCCTCGATGCGCTTGGCGTATTGCGGCACAAAGGGCACGTCGGTGTCGAGCAGTAATCCGACGTCGGCATGTTCCAGCAGCGGCATCGGATCGAAACCGGCGAAGCAGGGTGAATCCTGCGAAACGTTGAGATCGATCGAGTTGAACTCTGCGATCCGGATACCGCAGGCCAGCGCCAGGCGCTCCAGCACCGCGACCGCCTCCGTGTTGCGTCCGAGGTAGGCCGTCAGTGCGATCGGGTTTTCCGCCGCCATCAGGCGCGTGGCGATGGCTTCGACCCGGGCGGGATCGATGCCACCCGCCGCGACGCCGCCATAGCGCGCAGGATTGTAGGAAGGCATCTGGGCCTCGTCCCATTCTTCCGCCAGCGTCTCGCGCGGCAGCATCATGTAGACCGGTCCGGGCGGATCGCTGTGCATGAAGGCGCCGGCGCGGGCGAGCGCTTCCTTCACGACGACGCCGGAGGGCAGGGAGTATTCCCATTTCACATACGGGCGCACGATGCTGGCGATGTCGAAGGGGTCCTGCACGAAGTGCACATAGGTATCGCGCGATCCCGTCAGTTCGCCGTGCAGCGTGAAGGGCGCACGCCCGGCGAACAGCATGACCGGTAGCCGATAGCGAAACAGGTTCTGGATCGCCATGCAGGCGTTCGCCGTGCCGGCGTCGACATGCACGAACACCGCTTGTCCCTTGCCGGTCGCCAGCGCATAGCCACCGGCCATGTGGACGGCGACGATCTCGTGCGGGCAGAGGATGACTTCCGGATGCTTGCGGCCCTCGCGATCCCAGCGCGCGATCTCCTCGATCAGCGAGACATGATCGGTGCCGAGATTGGCGAAGATATAGTCGACGCCGAGGTCGACCAGACCTTCGAGGAAATAATGCGCGGCACTGCGGCGGCTCACGGGCCTTTCTCCTTGTGTTTTCTTGCCGGCCTTTGGGCCTGTTCTTGTTCGACGACGGCGCTGGCGTATTCTGTCAGGGATGGCCGCCCACGACGCGGCGAATGATGCGCTCCGCGTCGGTGACATCGCCGTCCGAATCCCAGGCGACGAACTGATCGGGACGCACCAGTACGAGCGCCGCCTCATAGAATTCCCGCGCTTCTGCGCTGTCGTCCCTGACGAGCTTCAACGGCACGCCGCTGGCCTCCGCGGCACGCCCGATCGAGGCGGTAGCGGCTTCCGCCGCGCCGAGATCGAGCAGCGTGAATCCGTCGCCCAGTTCCTCGAAGACGTTGCGACCCGACCCAAGCTGGCGCGGCGCCAGATGATGACCGGCGCGTGCCACGAATTGATGCGATCCGATCGCGCTGCAGGCGGCGCCGGGCGGGCCCGCGACGATCGAGGAGCCCTCGTAATTCGGCTCGAACGAGTTCACCTCCGAGCGCGCGCCGGACGAGCGCGCCTGCCACTCGGCCTCGAAGGCAGCCTTGTCGGTCGCGGGATCGAATGCGGCTAAAAATTTGCGGTCGCTGTCGATGGCCTTCTCGATGAAATCCTGCGCGGTCGACGCGAACACCGGCCGGCGTTCCTCGCCATAGCTATCCAGAAGACGCGGTCCAGCCCAGCCCTGCAGCGCTGCCGTGAGTTTCCAGCCGAGATTAGCGACGTCTTCGAGGCCGGTGTTGATGCCATATCCGCCATAGGGCGGATGACTATGTGCGGCATCGCCGGCGATGAAGACGCGGCCGATACGATATTGATCGGCGATCGCGACGCGCAGTTCCCAGAACCCGATATGCTCGAATTCAACGTCGAATTCCTCGCCGACGGCTTCATGCAGCAGCCTGCGAAAATCGAAATTGTCCTTGGTGGTGCCGAGCGGCACCGGCGCGTGGAAGAACCAGCTGGTGCCGAGATCGACGCGGCCGAAGAACTTCCAGTAGCCCTTCAGGTCCGGATGCAGCACATTGTAGAACGATTTGTTGGGAAAGCGCTCCAGCAGTCTGTGCAGCCCGGTCGAGCGGAACACCAGCAGCACCATCAGCCGATCATGGTCGGTCAGGGTCTGGGTGATGCCGGCCGCCTCGCGCACCAGCGAGCGGCTGCCGTCGCAGCCGATCACATAGTCCGCCCGCAGCGTGCGCCGCCGGTCGCTGTTGCGCTCAGATATCGTCACCTGCGCGCCAGCGGCGTCCTGCGCGATGCCGGAAGCGCTCCAGCCATAAACGGTTTCGACGTTCGGCAATTGGCTCAGGCGCTGTCGCAGCACGGCCTCAGTGGCGTATTGCGGCAGTCGCTCGTTGTCAGCGAAGTAATAGGGCCGCACCAGTTCGCGCTGCAGCCAGTCATAGCGGTAGCCGCTGAGCAGCGTGCCGTAGGACGTCATGCCGCCGATGCCGTAGTCGGGTGGAATCGTCCGCGCCGCCCGAAGCTCCGCCTCCGCGCCCCAGAAGTAAAAATGTTCGAGCGTGCGCTGGGTCAGGTTCTGACCCTTCGGGATCGGCTGCGGACTAACGTAGCGCTCGACCAGAACGCAGTTGATGCCGCGCTGCCCGAGGTCGATCGCCAGACCGAGGCCGACAGGCCCGCCTCCGACAATGACGACCTGCGTGGCTGTTTCGGCGGGCATGTTCATCTTGGCTTCTTGCGATTGGCTGATTGGCGCGCGGGCAGGGAAAATGAGAACAGGTTTCGCCTATAGTCAAGAAAAATCTCGTAATGTGAGATTTTGCTTATGGTTTGCCATTCAACGGATCGGTCGAAATCTGCGACGCCACACGCCGCACGTCAGTGCCGATCTGATCGATCTGCGCGCCCGTCACCAGATTGCCGGCAATGGTGACGCAGACGCTGGCAACAGGATAATCGCGATCGTCGACGACGGGCGCGGCGATGCCGACGGCGCCTGGCGTGACCTCGCCATAGGCGACGCAGAAGCCCGCCTTGCGAACCTTCCGCAGGCTCTTCAGCACGTCCTCGGCGGTGTCGCCGAGACCGACGGCGCGCAGGTCGGCGAGATTGCGTTCGATCAGCGGCATCAGGCGCGGTCGCGGCAATTGCGCCAGGATCGAGCGCGCGATCGCGCCGCGGCCGAGCGGCATCGGCCGGCCGCGCGGATAGGAACTGATCGGGTTTTTCGTGGAGGATTCAGACGCCACGCAGAGAATCTTGTTGCCGTACCAGCGCAGCACCATCGCGGTGCAGGAATGGTCGGCCGTCAACTGCTTCAGAAAGGGCGCGCCGCGCAGCACCAGCGGATCGGAGCGGCGCGTCAGATAATCCATCTCGACGACCTTCGGCCCCAGCGTGACGCCGGCGTTGCGGGTCGACATCAGGAAGCCGGCGTCCTTGAGGATCTTCAAATAGCGGTAGAGCGTCGGCCGGCTGTAGCCGAGCTCGCGCATCAGATCCTCCGGCGTCCATTCCAGCCGTTCCTCGGAAAACACTTCGAGGACGGCAAGCACCCGTTCCAGGCTGTTCTTCGGTTTCATGTCTTCGGCTTCATGCCTCACGCCGCATGGTCTGATTTCGCTTGCCCTTTGGCGCGCTGGCCCCGATGAGCAGATGGCAGATACTTTTCCTGGTGCGACAGAATCAACCTTGAACTGCTACGCGATCGACGCATAATACATCAAAATCTCATATATAGAGATTTTAAGAAGGCCTGCTGCCAGAGAGCTCGCGGGTAAAAAACATAGGAGAAAAACGTGGCGATCGATTCCGCAAGCGGCATGCATGCGCGCCGCAGGGTGCTGGGGATTCTCGCCGCGGCCTTTGTCCCGATGTTGTCCGGGCAGGTCCGGGCACAGTCACAGCAGCCGATCCGGCTCAACGTCCCCTTTTCGCCGGGCACCGGCCCCGACCTGCTCGCGCGCCTCCTGAGCGAGGAATTGCGGCAGCGCTGGAATCATCCCGTCATCGTCGAGAACAAGCCGGGCGCCAGCGGCAATATCGGCACGCAGGCGGCAGCGCGCGCGGCGCCCGACGGCCAGAACCTGCTGGTCACCGTCAATACGTTCGTGATGAATGCGAGCCTCTATGCGACGGTGCCCTACGATCCGGAGAAGGATTTCGTGCCGATCGCCGAGATCGCGACCGGTGCGCTCGCGCTCGTCGTTCACCCCTCGCTCGGCGTCAGCACGCTTGCGGAGTTGCTTGCGCTCGCCCGCAGCAAGCCGGGCGAGATCAACTACGCCTCTCCCGGCCGCGGCACGCCGCAGCATCTCGCCATGGAGTTGTTCAAGCTCACGGCACGGATCAATCTCACGCATATCCCGTATTCGGGTTCGGCCGGCGCGGTGAAGGATCTCGCGGGTGGCCACGTGTCGGCGATGTTCTTGCCGGTCCACACCGCGCTTCCACTGGTGGAGGCCGGACAGATCCGCATCCTCGCCGTCGGGAGCCAGCAGCGGGCGCCGCAGGCGCCGGATGTGCTGACGCTCGCCGAACTCGGCGTCACCGACTTCGATGTCGATCTGTGGTACGGCGTCCTCGCGCCGGCCAACACACCGAAAGAAATCGTCGATCGCTACAACACGACGTTCAACGAGATCCTCGCCGAGCCGAACGTTCGCGCGCTGCTCGGCAAGCAGGGCCTGATCGCGCAAGGCGGTCCGCCGCAGCGTCTGGCGGATTTGATCGCGAAAGATCGCCCGCGCTGGGCCAAGGTGGTCAAGGATGCGCAGATTAGGGCGGAGTAGGGCGGACCACAGCAGGACAGGCCCGGACTGTTCTTCCTGGTTCGATCCGTCCAGATGCGGGCGACGGAAAACCACGACGTCATGGTGAGGAGGCGCGCAGCGCCGTCTCGAACCATGCGCGAGTCGTCAGTCGACTATTCCGCCGCCTCGCCCGTGGCCTCGATCATCAGCACATCGAGGCTCTCGATGTCCTGCATGGCGCGTCCGGCGATGCCCTGCAGGTCGCCGTAGAGACCGGCGGTGGAGTCGAGGACGCCGCGCAGCTGCTCCTCCCGCTTCGACCAGAGCCGCATCATCATCTTGCGCTCGCGATCCAGGTCGTTCTGCATATCGGTGAATTTCTCGACGATGGCGTCGATACGCTGCCGGAAGCGCGGTCCCGTCAGGTACAGGTACATCAGCTCCATCTTGTCTTGCTGGCCTTCCCGCGCGAGGCGGCTGCCGGCGAGATCGATCAGCCATTGCCGCAGCACGATCGCGAGCGGCACCGCAAAGCGCGGGTGGGCGACCCAGACGCCGTCGATCAGGTCGAAGGTTTCCACCTCTTTCGGCAGGGCTTCTGAAATGACGAGGGCGACCTCGGCCTTGGCGGCACGCTGGTCGCCGCGCAGCTTGGCAAGCCAGCCGTCGCTCCAGTTCTTGGTCCGCTTGGATTCCCACAGGATGGTGCCGCAGCTCTGGCCGGTGGGACCGGACACGCGATGCAGCACGTCGCCGCCGAACGCGCCCTTTGGAACCGGCTCGATCAAATCGCGCGGAAAGCGGCTGCGCAAAATGCCCTCGAGTTCGATTTCGAGCACTTCGCCCTGCAATTGCTGGCTGGCCTGTTCGGCCTTGCGGCGCAGATCGTCGATCTGCCGCTGCATGCCCGCGATCTGCATTTCCTTTTCGGTTACCTTGCCGCGAAGCGCTTCCTCGGCGTCGAGCCGTGCCTTGTCGCGGACGGCGATGAGCGACTCCTGCACCTTCTTCTCGATCGTGAGGTCGACTTCGCGCCGCGCGTCGTCGAGCTCGCGCTCCTTGCGGAGTATATCCGCCTGGGCCTTCTGCGCCGAGGCGAGCTTCTCGCTGTTGGCGGCGAGAATCTGCTGCATCTCCGCCAGCCGCTGGTCGCGTTCTCCGAGTTCGTCGGCCATCGCCAGACGGGCCCGCTTGGCCTCCGCTTCGGCGATCTTGGAACGCTCGGCTTTCAGCTGTGTCGCCACGCGCTCGTCGATGGCTTCCCGGGACTTTGCAAGCTCCTGCTCGGCCTGCCTGAGCTTCGCTTCGCGCTGGCCGAACTGCGCCTCCTTGTCCGCAAGCTGTCGCTCGAACCGCCGCCTGGTCTCCGCCACCAGCGGGGCGGCGAGGGATTCGGTCAGCTTGATCGAGGTGCTGCAATTCGGGCAGACGATTTGGGGGTCGGTCACGGGCGCGGTCCTCGGATTGGCGGCGCTCCCTTGTACCGCCGCTGTGGAGTCCGCTTAAGCATCCAGAAGCATTAACGGTCGTTTGTCCCCGGCAAATGCAGGCCAGGCGCGCGCGGAACCGCGTTCGTACGGTGCCGCGCAGAACTTGCAGGCTCTTTTCCGTTCTTGTTGGGACGAATCGGAGGCTGGTCAGCCCTTCAATGTTTTGCTGATTCGCGTCACCACGGAGTCCCACCGGCGTTTTTCGGCGGCGGGATAATTGATCATCACGCAGTTCATGCGGCCGTTGCCGCGGTTGCAGCGATTGTACCAGATCCGGTCGTTGCGGATGCTGGACACCACGAAGAAGTCGGACGTCACCCGCTTGTAGATGATGCCGGCGGGCGGCTGCATCTTGGCGAGGAAGGCCGCGGGTGAAACGTTTGATGGATTGGCAACGGACTGCACGGTCAAATCGGCGCGGCGGTCCTCGGTGAAAAACTTTCGCCCCGTTCCGCCGTCGGGCGCACCGGCATCGCTGGTGAAGATCGAAACCGGCATATCGACGCTGGTCCCGGTGCTGGGGATCGTGTAGCGCCGCCATTCGGTGTCGTCGGCGAGGGCGAGTTGCGGAACGAAGCCCAACAGGATGACAGCAGCAGACAGGCACGGCGCACGCATGGATCGATCTCCGGTTCGATTCGGGACAATCGAAACGATGGACGTTCGTTCCAGCTTTTCTAGGGCGCAGTGGCGCTGAGATGCTTCCCCGCGATATATCCAAACGTCAGCGCCGGCCCGAGCGTGATGCCGGCGCCGGGATAGTTGCCGCCCATGATGCTGGCCATGTCGTTGCCGGCGGCATAAAGGCCAGCGATCGGCTGGCCGTGTTGGTCGAGTGCGCGGGCGTGTTCGTCGGTCTTGATGCCGGCATAGGTGCCGAGATCGCCGATCACCATCTTGATCGCGTAGAACGGCCCGTCCTTGATCGGCGCGATGCAGGGGTTCGGGCCGTGCAGCGCGTCGCCCTGGTAGCGGTTATAGGCGCGCGAACCCTTGCCGAAATAAGGATCTCGGCCTTCCTCGGCCATCGCGTTGAATTCCGTCACCGTCGCCTCGAGCCCTTGCCGGTCGATGCCGGTGCGATCAGCGAGTTCAGCGAGCGTCGTGCCGCGCTTGAGATAGCCGGTCTTGAGGTGATGGCCGAGCGGCATCGGAAACGGTGGCACGCAGCCGAGCCCGTATTTTCGCAAGGCACGATGATCGCAGAGTAGAAACGCGGTGATCTCCTCGCCGGGCTTTGCTGCCTTCACCATCGCCTGCACGAAGTCATGGTATGAGTTGCCTTCGTTGGCAAAACGCCGGCCGTCGCGCATCACGGCGATGATTCCGGGTTTGGCGCGGTCGATGAAATGCGGCATCACGCCCTTGCTGCCGTCCTTGCGCTCGGTGATCGACACCGGCACCCACGCCGCGGCGTTCGGCAGCGTGTCCTCGATCCGTCCGCCGGCGGTTTCCGCGAGCCGCAGCCCGTCGCCGGTGTTGCCGACCGGGCCGGGCGAAAAATGCGCGGTGCCGTCTCCCGCGTGCGGAAACATCGCCTTGCGCCGCGCCACATCATGCGGAAAGCCGCCGCAGGCGAGCACCACGCCGCGTTTTGCGTTGACACGGATCAGCTTGCCATGACGTTCGATGTGGGCGCCGCGCACCGCACCGTTTTCGACGACCAGTTCGTGCACCGGCGACGACAGCCACAGCGGTATCTTCAGGTCGAACGCTGATTTGGCCAGCCGCCCGGCGAGCGCGTTGCCGTTGGTCAGCGTCATGCCGCGACCGTGGCGCATCACGTCGAGCGCGTGCCGCGACAGCCGCCTGGCGACGTAGAATGCCGAAGCCAGCGATTTCGTCGCGCGCATGAAATGGATGATTTCCTTGCCGGAGCCCAGCATCATGCCGAACACGGTGAGCTCGGGCAGGGGACTGCCGATATCCTTGATGTGCGGGCCGAGTTCGTGCGCGTCGAACGGCCGCGTCACCATCGAGCGCCCGCCCTGCGCGCCGCCCGGAGCTTCGGCGTGGTAGTCCGGAAACGTCAGCGGCATGTCGAACCGCAGCGCCGTCTTGGTGGTGAAGAAATCGACGGCCTTTGGTCCTTCGGTCAGAAACGCATCGACACGCGCGGCGTCAAAGCTGTTGCCGGCCTCGTGGCGCAGATAGGTTTTCGCCTGGTCGGGGCTTTCCTCGATGCCCCAGGCCTTGGCCAGCGAGGTGCCGGGAATCCACAGCCAGCCGCCGGAGCGCGCGGTGGTGCCACCGAAACGCGGCTCCTTCTCGGCGATGAGGACGTTGAGCCCGTGATGACCCGCGGTGACCGCCGCCGACATGCCGGCGCAGCCCGAGCCCACCACCAGCACGTCGCATTCGTAGGTTTCTTGCTCGCTGCCCGCCACGCGATCCGCCCCTGCCTGCCTGTTTTTGGAGGAGCATTTGGATGGGGATCGAATGGGCTGTCAATCGCCGGGCTACCTGCCGGCCCTCAAAACAGAAGGGGCATCGCGTTTGGCGATGCCCCTTTTTCTCGAGCAGTGCAATTCGGCGGAGCGTCAGTACCGGCCGATTCCCGAGCCGCCGAACCGATAGTTGATGCGCGCGGTGACCATGTCGACATCCTGACGGATGCTGTTGGTGGTCGGTACGCCGAGTGGAGCGGCGGCAAAGCTGTATGTCTCACGCTCCAGGAAGATGTGATTGTATTCCACGCCCATGGACCAATTGGGGGCAAACCCGAATTCGAGGCCGGCGCCCACAGTTGCCCCCCAATTCGTGTTGTCCGACGAATTGATCAGCACGTTGCCGACCGTGGTGGTGTGAAAGAAGCGATTGTCCACCACCGCGGCGCCGCCCTTCGCGTAGAGCAACACGTTGTTCCAGGCGTAGCCCACCTGGCCGGTGAACAAGCCGAACGCACGCAGCCTGGAATTGATCGTGAGGTCACCGGGCGCCAAGACGAAAGCGGGCGAGGAGATGCTCGAACCGTTGAGGTCCGCCCAGTTGCCTTGAGCTTCCAGGCCGAACACGAACGCGGCGGATTGCCAGCGATAACCGATCTGTCCACCCGCCGTGGCGCCGTCCGCGTCGTGACAGCCTTGGCCGGCGGTGAAAGGCGCGCCGATGAAGCTTTCGAAGTTCCAGCAGTTCCGGCTTGTCGCATAACCACCGTTGGCGCCGATGTAGAAGCCGCTCCAGTCATACACCGCTGCAATCGCGGGCGGCGCCTTGGTGTAGGGCCGCGCGGCCATGTCGGCTGCGTTGGCCGAGCCGCTGACGAGCGCGGCGGTCGCTCCAATTATCAAGAGTTTTTTCATGTCTTCGTCCCCTTTGCGATAATCGCAGACTAGACCTGATCGCGACGAAATCCTGTCACCGGCAAGCCACAAGGATGGCCCTGGTCGGATTTGATGGGTTCCATATTGGGTGGAACTTGGGCCTGCGTTCGGACAGGGCGTGCGGCCCAGAGGGCGAGCAACACGTCACGGGCCTCCATCGTCGTTGCGGTCAGCTGTAGCGGGACTTGCCCTTCTCAAATGCCAGATAATTTTCGATGGCGCGCTGGATGCAGGCGGCAAGTTCCTCCCGGCATTTTGGCGTGTTCAATCCGCGCTGGTTCGCCAGCACATGTCCGGCGAGTTCCCGGCATTTGTCTTCAAATTGAGGGATCACAGCATTGCTCCGCTGGACGTAAGCTCCGGGCGTAGACCTCGGACCAGGTCGTCAACGCCGGGAAACGAGCTTTGGATCACTTTTATGGTCTGTCTGCACCGCTGAAGTCGCTCCGCGAACGGCAACCGGGTTGTTTGTCGCATTGGCGTGGCGAAACGCCACATCGAACGCTTGAAGTGATCTACACGCGATTTCGACCCGTTCAGGGAAGGCAAACCGGCATTCTTTGCGTTCGCTGACAGCGACGTCGCCGCTGCTTGACCTCAACTGGAGAACCCTAATGATTCCTGGAATTCGTACATTCGTTGCCGGTGCCGCACTGGTGGCTACGCTGTTCGCCCCGACCTTTGCGCGCGCCGCCGATATCGTCGATACGGCAGTCGCCGCAGGGTCGTTCAAGACGCTGGTCACAGCGGTAAAAGCTGCCGGGCTCGTGAAGACCCTGAAAGGCAAGGGGCCCTACACCGTGTTTGCCCCGAACGATGCGGCCTTCGCCAAATTGCCACCCGGAACGGTCGAGTCTCTGCTCAAGAACAAGGCCAAGCTTGCCACCATCCTGAAATACCATGTGGTGCCGGGCCGGGTGAAAGCCGCCGATGTGGCCGGCAAGTCGCTGCAGGTCAAGACGGCTGCCGGGCTGCCGGTGAACGTCAATGGCACATTCGGCGTGCGGGTCAACGACGCCCACGTGATCCAGCCCGACATCGAGGCATCGAACGGTGTCATTCATGTCATCGATACGGTCTTGCTGCCTCCGGCTCCGGCCAAGAAGAGCCATCATTAAGGCCTGCCTCGGCAGATGAACCGTTACGACAACCCGGCCGATCTCGGCCGGGTTGAATTGCTATTGTCTGGGCTGATGTGTTCGTTGCGAGGGTACACGTCTCGACCGGGGATAAGAATGAATAGAACGCTCAATTCCCCGTCTCGAAGGTGCATGTCGCACCCCCGCCGGCCTTTTGCCTGATCTCGGCGGGGTCGAGCGTGCAGCTGAGCTTCGAGAGGCTTTCGGACACCGATCCGGCGGCGCCGTCGGCGGGAACGCCGGCCATGGCTTCGGTCGCAAAAATTTCGCTGGCGCGGCGTCCGGTGATGGTCTGCTTCGCGCCCTTGAAGGTCAGTTCGCAGGATCGCGCGGTGATGTCGACATTGCTGACCTTGCAGACGATCCTGTCGGCGGTCACCGAAATTTTTCTCGCGTAGCGCACGCCGGTTTGCCCGACGAAGAATGCCGAGACGGCTTCGCGCTCGTCTGCGGTCAATAGCGGCGAATACAGCGCCACGATGCCGGCCAGTGCGAGTGCAGCCGGTCCGTTGGCGGTCGCCGGCGCGGCCGATGCGATGGACGAAGTGACGGCCAGAAACGAAGCCGCGAGAACCGCCAGCCTGCCGGATTTCATTTGCATTTCATCCCCCAAATCGATGCAGTCGTGGTGCGGACATTTGGATGTGCTTCAATTTCTCTGTCAATCGCGCCGCGCCTTCTTCCTTCTCCCCTTGTGGGAGAAGGTGGCGCGCAGCGCCCGACGAGGGGTTTCTCTCAACGAGTAAACCTGCGGAAACAAACCCCTCAACCGTCTCGCCGTCGCTTCGCGCCGTCGATCCACCTTCTCACACCAGGGGGAATGGAAGCTTGCGCCGCCGTGCATCCAGGGCAGGGCGGCCCTCCGCTTATGTGCTTGCGCCGCGCCGGCATCGGCGGCACATTTGCGGGCGCGACAGCAAGATCGCCGAGATGAAAAGCCCGAGGAATCCCATGGCGGCCACGCGGATCGACTGCGACATTCATCCCGCGGTGGGCGGAACGCGCACCACGCTGCTGCCCTATCTCGACGACCATTGGAAAGAACAAGTAGTCAGCCGCGCCATCGACGGCCTCGATCTCAATTCCTATCCGCCCAACATGCCGTTCTCCGGCCGTGCCGACTGGCGGCCCGCCAGGGGCAAGCCAGGCAGTGACCTCGAGATGGTGCAGCGCGGCGCGTTCGACCAGCTCGGGTCGAGCCACGCGATCTGCAACGTCGTCTATGGCGCGCAGGCGGTGTTCGATTCCTACATGGCAGCCGGCTTCTGCAAGGCGATCAACGACTGGATCGCGGCGGAATGGCTTTCGAAGGATCCGCGGCTCTCCGCCTCGATCGTGGTGCCGATGCAGGCGCCCGATCTGGCGGTGGAGGAAATCGAGCGCAGGGCGGGCGACAACCGATTTGTGTCCGTGCTGGTGCTGGCGCAGGGCGAGACGCTTCTCGGCCGCCGTCATTTCTGGCCGGTGTGGCAGGCCGCCGAAAAACACAAATTGCCGGTGGCGATCCATGCCGGCAGCACCTATCGCACCGCGCCGAGTTCGATCGGCTGGCCGTCCTATCGCTACGAATATTACATGGCCGAAGCGCAGGCGTTTCAGGCCCAGATCCTGAGCCTGGTCTACGAAGGCGTGTTCGGCAAATTCCCCGGCCTCAAGGTCGTGCTGATGGAATCCGGCGTGAGCTGGCTGCCGGCCTTCATGTGGCGCGCCAACAAGACCTGGCGCGGCGTGCGCGTCGAGGTGCCGTGGGTCGAGCGCGAACCGGCCGCGATCATCCGCGACCATATCCGCGTCACCATGCAGCCGTTCGACGGCCCGCCGGATGCCGCAGGGGTCGCCGACGTGATCGAGCAGATCGGCTCCGACAAGATGTTCCTGTTTGCATCGGACTATCCGCACTGGCAGTTCGACGGCGACGATCCGATGCCGCCGAATCTGCCGGCCAGCATCGCCTCGCGCATGTGCGCCGACAATCCGTTAGAGACCTTTCCGCGGCTGAAGCTCGCGGCATGAACCGGAACACATCAAGGAGGATCGCATGAGTGACGTCATCGACCGCCCCATCCTCGCCGAGGAAGAAGCCGCCAAAAGCCGGCTGCGCATCATCGATTGCGACGTGCATCCGAGCATTCATTCGCATGCCGATATCGAGCAGTTCATGCCGAAGCGCTGGCAGGAGCATCTGCGCACCTATGGCAGCCATTTGCGCACGCCGTATATCGGCACCACGCCGTATCCGCGCTCCTCGCCGCTGATCGCACGCCGCGACGCGTGGCCGCCGACCGGCGGACCTCCGGGCTCCAACCTCGAATTCATGCGCAAGCAGTATCTCGATCCGCTCGATATCGAATACGGCATTCTGCAGGTGCTCGATCTCTTTATTTTCTCGCAGCAGAATCTCGAGTTCGGTGCCGCGATCCAGCGTGCCATCAACGACTGGCAGCTCGCCTTCTGGTCCGATCGCGATCCGCGGCTGAAGGCTTCGATCCTCGCCGGCCAGGACGACACGCAATTCGCCATCGCCGAGATCGAACGTTGCGCCAGGATCGGCCGCTATGTGCAGATCAATGTCTGCCCGCGCGCCAACGAGCCGCTCGGCCGCCGCCGCTACTGGCCGATCTACGCCCGCGCGCAGGAGCTCGGCCTGCCGCTGGGCATCCATGTCGGGGGCTATGGCGGGCATTCGCCGACCGGCAGCGGCTGGCCGTCCTATTATGTCGAGGAGCACCAGTCGAACGCGCACACCATGGCTGCGCAACTGACGAGCCTGGTGCTCGAAGGTGTGCCGGAGCGCTTTCCGGACCTGAAGATCGTCTTCATCGAAGGCGGTTTTGGCTGGATCCCGTCGACCACCTGGCGGATGGACCGGCACTTTGAAGCCTTCCGCAGCGAGGTGCCGCACCTCAAGCGGAAACCGTCGGAGTATGTGAAGCAGCATTTCTGGTTCACGACCCAGCCGATCGACGAGCCGGACGAGGCAAAACATCTGCGCTCGCTGATCGAGTGGGTCGGCGTCGACCGCCTGCTGTTCTCGTCGGACTACCCGCACTGGGACTTTGACGATCCGCGCTACGCCTTCAAGACGCCGCTGACCGAAGCCGAGCGTCGCAAGATCTTCAACACCAACGCGCGCGGAATCTACAAGTTCTGACCGCAGTAAAGACAGCATGGCCCGGCACATCATCGCGAGCACGTCGGAGATCCCGCCTGGCGGCAACAAGGTCGTCGAAATCAACGGCCGCGACATCGTCGTGTTTCATGTCAATGGCGAGTACTTTGCGTTGCTCAATCGCTGCCCGCACGCAGGTGCGCCGCTGGAAAAGGCAGCCTGCGTGGCGCGGCTGACGTCGAAGGAGCCCGGCGTCTACGAACGCTCGCGGGTCGGCGAATTGCTGCGGTGTGCCTGGCACGGCTGGGAGTTTGACATGCGCAACGGCCAATCCTGGTTCGATCCGCAGCGCGTCAAGATCAGGACCTATCCGGTCGTGATCGAGGACGGCGAGACGCTGGCCAAGGGGCCCTATGTCGCCGAGACATTCCCCGTGCATGTCGAAGACAGCTACGTCATCGTCGAGGCGTAAACGCCGGTTTCCATCCGATTGAGTCAAGCCGAAGGAGCATTCCATGACGCACGCCATCCGCTTTCACAAAACCGGCGGCCCTGAAGTTCTGGTCTGGGAAGAGGTCGAGGTCGGCAAGCCCGGGCCGGGGCAGGCGCGTATCCGCCACACCGCCGTCGGACTGAACTTTGTCGACATCTACAACCGCTCCGGGCTGTACCCGTCGCAATTGCCGAGCGGGCTCGGCGGCGAGGCGGCCGGCGTGGTCGAGGAAGTCGGCTCCGGCGTGACCGATCTCAAGGCGGGCGATCGCGTCGCCTATGGCAGCGCGCCGATCGGCGCCTATGCCGAAGCGCGCTTGATCCCGGCCGATCGCCTGCTCAAGCTGCCCGACGGCATCGACGACAAGACCGCCGCCGCCATGATGCTGAAAGGCCTCACGGTGCAGTACCTGATCCGCCAGACCTATCGCGTCAAATCCGGCGACACCATCCTACTGCATGCTGCGGCCGGCGGCGTCGGCCTGATCCTCAGCCAATGGGCAAAGCATCTCGGTGCCACCGTGATCGGCACCGTCGGCAGCGATGAAAAAGCGAAACTGGCCAAGGCGCATGGCTGCGCCCACACCATCGTCTATTCGCGCGAGGATTTCGTCAAACGCGTCGACGAGATCACCGGCGGCAAGAAAGTGCCGGTGGTCTATGATTCCGTCGGCAAGGACACCTTCCTCAAATCGCTCGACTGTCTGGCGCCGCTTGGCGTCGCGGCGCTGTTCGGCGCGTCCTCGGGCGCGGTCGAGCCGCTCAACCTCGGTCTCCTGGCCGCGAAGGGTTCGCTGTTCGTCACCCGCCCCACGCTCAATACCTATGCGGCGAGCCGTGAAAACCTCGTGGCGATGGCGAACGAACTGTTCGAGGTCGTCAAGTCAGGCGCGGTCAAGATCGAGGTCCATCAGACCTATCCGCTCAAGGACGCCGCCAAAGCCCATGCCGATCTTGCCGCGCGCAAGACCACGGGGTCGACGGTCTTGACGGTGTAAAGTCGTGCGGAGAAACGGCTGGTCCTCTATTGGACCGGCCGTTGCTCTGTCAGCCCGTCGACCATCGCGCCGACGATCACCGCGATTTCCTTGCGCAGTTCGATCACCGGCACCGCGATCAGCTTTTGCTCCAGGCCAAGCAGCACCATGCCATGCACGGCGGAGAACAGGCTGCGCGCCGTCACGCCCAGATCGGCCGGCGTTCGCTTCGGAAACAGTTCGGCGAGCGGACGGTAGATGTGACGGAACAGGTTCATCTGTTCGTCGACTGCCCATTCCGGCACCGGCTTGCCCGGCGCCATCCGGTGTTCGAACAGTGCGCGCCATAGTTCGAGATTTTCGGCGGCGAAGTTGCAATAGGCCAGCGCAATCCGGACGAGCGTTTCCCGAGGCGAGGCCGGGCCATTGCTTTCGGCGGATGTAAGGGCGGCATCCAGCCGCGCCAGCGTCCGCGATCCCACCCGCAGGATCAATTCGTCGACGTCTTCGACGAGATTGTAGACCGCGCCGTTGGCGACCCCGATCTCCCGGGCCAGTTCTCGGGTCTTCAGGGCGGCCAATCCGCCAGCAGCAATGGCCCGTTCCGCTGCCAGGATCAGTTCTTCGCGAAATTTTGCACGTCGTATCAATGCCTTAGACATCGTATCCAAATTTCTTGAGCGATGTTCAAAATAATACTTGAGCAATGCTCACGTTGGTGCTACAGATCGTTCATGAGCGACGCTCATAGCACATGGAGCCAACGATGTTCAAAACTGTTTTTACGCTCTTCCGGGGCAGCGTGGCTGCCGTGGAGGAAGAACTGGAAGACCGCTCGGCGCTTCTGATCCTCGACCAGCAGATGCGCGATGCGGGTGCGGCCGTCGAGCGTTCCAAGCGCTCGCTGGCGCTGGCGATTGCCGGCGACCAGCAGGAGGGCCGCCGTCTCGACGCCACCAATGCCAGGATCGCCGACCTCGAAGTCCGCGCCACCGCAGCCCTCGATGGCGGCCGGGAAGATCTCGCCCGTGAGGCGGCGCAGGCGATCGCCAATCTCGAAGCCGACCGCGACGCCGCGATGACCGCGCGGACGCTGTTTGCTTCCGAGATCACGCGCATGAAGAGCCAGGTCGCCAATGCCGAGGCGCGGATTACCGCACTCGATCGCGGCCGCCGCATCGCCCGCGCGGCGGAGGCGGTGCGCAATCTTCGAAGGGGCGGTATCGAAGCCGCGCGTCCCTACGAGTCCACGCTGCCGGAAGCGGAGAACACGCTGAGGCGGCTGCGCGAGCGGCAGATCGAGGCCCAGGCCGCCTCTGACGCCCTGGTCGAACTCGATGTCGCCACCGGGCCGCTGGCGACCGCCGAGAAACTCGCCGAACAGGGCTTCGGCCCCCGGCTGAAATCAACCGCGGACGACGTGCTCGCGCGGCTGAACGCCAAACGCACGCAAGCTGCCTGAGACTGAAGTCGATCGATTAACCCATATCAAACAGGAGATTTTGTCATGAACCAGAACGTCCAACCCCACAGCGGCGGCTGGGTTACCTTTACCTATGCTTCGTTTGCCGCCTCGGCCTTCATGGTCGCCGTCGGCGTGTTCTTCCTGCCGCTCGATCTCTGGATCAAGGGCTATCTGGCGATGGGCATCGTCATGCTGGTCCAGTCCTGCGTCACCCTGACCAAGACCATTCGCGACATGCACGAGAGCGGCAAGCTGGTGAACCGCATCGAGGACGCCAAGGCCGAACGGCTGCTGATGGAAGTTTCCAAGGCCGCGTAACCTGTGGCGCGGCGCTGGCGAGGCGGGCGGCGGAAAATCTCTCCGCCGTCCGTCCAGGCTAGTGGGGCATCGGGATTAGAGCGTTTTCGAGCGAAGTGGATACCGGTTCGCGTGAAGAAAACGCGTCAAAACAAGAATCGAGAACCCGGTTCTGATTCAATCAGAACCGAAAAGGCTCTAGTGCAGATAGCAAAGGAATGATTTCCATGAAAAGAGCGCTCGTATTCCTGGTGTTAGCGCCTGTTGCCGTGTTCCTCACGGTCCTGCTGATCTGTCTCGCCATGGTTGGCACGAAATTCTTCGGCTTCGCCTGGTTCGGCGCAACGGCGCTATCCATCCTCACCTTGCCGATGTCGGCGACCGCTGCAGCCGTCGATGGATTTTTGGCACGCACCTGTCCGATCTCCTTGCGGGTGTACCTGAGTGTGATTGTCGGCGCCGCGATCGCCACGGGCGAGGCCGCGGTGTTCAGTAGCCTTCTGCCGTCGTCCCTGGTGATGGCGCTGACTATTGGCGGGGCCAGCGTCATGGGCGCGTGCTCGTTGTTGTCGCATGACTATAGCGGCCGGCAGGACACCACCAGGGAGCCGGATAAATCGAGGAAAAGCGGCTGGTTCCACTTGGCGGGAACCCGCTTTTCGTTGTCATGAATCATTTGAAATCGGCGTTCAATGTATCGTTTACCGTGATGCAACCTGAGGATGATGAGGTATGGCTTTTTTACAGCCGGGACGGTAGAAACACGGGTGGCTGAGGACGGCTTCGAGGACGCTACGGCACGACGCGCCGTCGCAAGATTTCCAGATCTTCCTCGTTTCCAAGCGCGTAATCCTGTGACGCGTGCTGGCGAAGGAACGGCGGGTGCTTCGGCATCCGCCGTTTCCCGTTGGCCCGTCAAGTTTGACGCCGCCAACATATCGTTTACCTTTCCGCCACCGCAGCGCGCCGCACTCATGACTCCTTGACAGGCTTGTTAACGGGCTTGGCGCACACATCCGGATCGAGTGCGGGCAGTGGCATGGCGTCATTATCGAGCGGCAATTCGGCGATCCGTCATGCCTTTGTGCAGACCCTGGGGAAGGTCCGCGCCGCGGCGGGACGTTTGGGCGGCTATGGCGTGTTCTGGCTGAAGGCGCTGCGCCAGCCGACCATCGATCTCACCTTGCGCACCCATGCCGGCCTGATCACGCGCATCGTCGAAACCCCTGGCCTTTCGCTTTCCGAGGCTGAACTCGGTGAACTGGTCGCGCAACTGCGCGTCGTCGCCGCCAGGACATTGCCGGAGGAGAACCTCGCCTACGGCATTTTCTCCGGCGACCGTGAACGGCTGGCGCGCGCCATCGTCACGCTGATCTCCGAGGAAGCCACCGGGCGCCCGATCGCCTTCAACGCGCTGTCGGTGATGGATGTCGAACTCGATGGCGAGCCTGTGGAAGTCACCCATCTCGGCCTCGTCATGGTCGATCCTGACGAGCGGGGGCGGGGGCTGTCCTGGGTGCTCTACGGCCTGACCGCGCTGGTGCTGTTCGCCCGAGATGGCTTGCGTCAGAAATGGGTTTCGAACGTCACCCAGGTGCCGTCCGTCGTCGGCATGGTCAGTCAGACCTTTTCGGATGTCTTTCCCTCGCCGCATCCGGACGCGCGCCGAAGCTTCGCACATCTGCAACTGGCGCGCGGCATCATGGCGCGTCATCGCGCCGTGTTCGGGGTCGGTGCGGAAGCCGGTTTTGAAGAAGCCGGATTCATCATCACCAACGCCTATACCGGCGGATCCGACGGGCTGAAGAAGACGTTCGAAGCCGCGCCAAAACATCGCGACGAGCAATACAATTCCTTTTGCGCGCGCGAGCTCGACTACGAACGGGGCGACGACGTCCTTCAGATCGGCCGTATCGATCTCGCCGGCGCGCGCCGATATCTCCTGAGCGAGGTGCCCTCCGGATCGCTGCCGGCGCTGCTGGCAACCGGCGCCGCGCTGGCGCTGCAGCGGCTGGTGCTTCCCGCCGTTCACTGGCTGGACGACACGCGGCCGTTCGGCATCCTGCGACCGCGCGTCCCTCGAAACGGGAACAGCCCATGACGCCGGGACTGATCGCCGATTCCATCGTGAACCTGTGTGGCGCGATCGGCCTGGCCGTCGCCATGCTCACGCTCTACCGGCGCGACCCAAGGAGCCCGCTGACGCGCCGGCTTGTGATGGCGCTTGGCCTGATCGCGCTTTTGTTCCTGATGCGCGGGATTGCGTGGTGGAGCGGCAGCGACGTGCTCGACAATGGGTCGATGATCCCGGCGGCGCTGATCCCGCTCGGCGCCTTGCTCGTTACCGAAGGGATTTTGCGGCGTCATGCGCCGTGCGCCGCCAAGATCGCCATTCTGACCGGCGGCATCGTGCTCGGTCTCGCCGGCGCGATCGGGCCGGAACGTTTTGCCACCCCCTATGCCGTGTTGCTCGTCCTGTTCCAGCTGGTCGGCTTTGCCGTCTGCGCGTGGCTGTTGGCAACGCGCGACCAGGCGACGCTGATGGCGTCCGAAAATCGCAGCATTGGACGCCTTGCGGTGGGCGCCGTCCTCGTGATCCCCTTTATCTTCACCGACTTCCGGGTGCTGATGCCGGATATTCCGGTGAGACTCGGCGCCTTGGGGGCGCTGCTGGTCGTGACCGCGATCCTGATCGCGGAGCGCGGCGCCGAGACGCAGCGTCAAGCGCTGCTGATGACGCTATTGCGGCTGTCGGGTTCGGCGCTGCTCGGGATGGCCGCGGCCTTTGTCGCGCCGGACGTCGATGCGGCGCAGGTGATGCGGTTTTGCGCCATCGCGATCGCGGGCGTTCTCACCATCGGCCTCGCGGTGGACGCGCTGCGCGCCCATTTCGAAGCCCAGGTGCCGGGTGTGCTGAATTCGGTCGCGGCGTCGCCGGCGACCACGCGCGACGCGCTGATCGCAGAACTGGCGCGTCACCCGATCTTCGAGAGCGCGCGGCGCTATCGGGAGGACGAACTGCGGGCATACGATCCGCCGCTCTTGCGCGAATTCCTGTCCGAGGTCCGCGTACTGCGCCGCGCCGCCGCGCCGTGGGGCCGGACATTGTCCGATCCGGCCGTCGAACGCGTGATGTCGCTGTTGGCCGCGAACCACGCGACCCATCTCATCGTGCTGTCGCACGATCCGATCGACGTCATCGCGCTCGCGGTTCCCGTCATTTCGGCCGATCCGGCCACGGAAACCGCGTTGGCGCTGGTGCGCCGTCTGCTGGCGCTGACGCCGGAGACCGCCTGACACCCGTCACGCAAATTTTCTTGCCCGGCTTACGAACGGCATCGCGAGTGTGATAAGACCGCCGCCGTAACGGTTCATCACGGGGCAGGCCGATGTCGAAGCAAGCGATGCGCGAGGAGGCCGAGCGCCTGATCCGCGAGACAATGGAAAAGAAAGCCCTCGTCATCAAGCAGGGCAACACGAGGATCGAGGCGGTGTGCGGCAAATGCGGCGCGCCGAACCGCGTCCAGGCCGAAAAGGGCGCCACCCGCGTCAAATACGTCTGCAAGCAGTGCGGCGACAAGCAGGTGACGCTGTAGGATTTGCGTTCCTAGTTTGTAGGGTGGGCACGCTGCGCTTTGCCCACCCTACGAATTATTCCCCCTTCACGAATTTCGCAAACGCGTCCGCATAATCCGGATGCCAGCGCGACAGCGCGGGGCGGTTTGCCACGATATCTCCGGCGGCCCACAGCATGCGCCGTTCGTCGAGCGCCCTCGGCACGTCATTGTCCGGGCACAGGATGTAGAAGTCGCCGTCGTCGATCCGCGCGATCATGAAGTCGACGGTCTGCTCCGCCGTCCAGGCGCCCGGCGGCTTCTCGGTGCGGCCGCGCGCGGTCAGCGGCGTGAAGACGTGACCGGGGATCATCAGATGCGCTGATATTTTGCAGCCCGGAATGTTGCGCAACTCGTGCTGCAGCGCCTCGGTCTGCGCCTTCACGCCGGCCTTCGAGACGTTGTAGGCGGGGTTGCCCGGCGGCGTCGTGATGCCCTGCTTGGAGCCGGTGTTGATAATCAGGCCGGGCCGTCCGCGCTCGATCATGTGGGCCGCAAAGGCCTGCGTACCGTGGATGACGCCCCACAGATTGACCGCGAGGATGCGTTGCCAGTTCTCCAGCGGCCCAAAACTGGTGCTGTCGGGCCCGATGCCGGCATTGTTCATCAGGATGTCGGTGCCGCCGAACCGCTTTTGCACCGCGGCCTCGAGTCCTGCGAGGTCGTCGAAGCGGCTGACGTCGACGGTCGCGGTCATCACATCGGCGGCGCCGCCCTTGGCAGTGGAGGCAAGCCTGGCCGCAGCCTCCGCGAGCCGGTCTTCACCGATATCGGCAATGCAGACTTTCATGCCGAGGCCGGCAAAGCGCGTGGCGGCGGCAAGCCCGATGCCGGAAGCACCTCCCGTGATGACGGCGACATGATCGGGTGACATCGCAGGATGGGGCATGGTTCATTCTCCGGACAGATAGGGGGCATGGTTTCGCAGGCCGACGGCTCCAGCCTACCATGCCCGGATGGACTTGGCAGGTCTTCGCTTCGGTTACAGCCCGTTCGCCCGCTTTGCGGTTCCGTACTATCGTTATGGATATACGAATATAACGGGCGGCGACATTTTCGATCGAACATGCGGGAGAAGCAGGCATGGCCGTCACGACGTTCGGTCTCGCTCAGGCGTCTGGACCAGCCATGTCGGCAAGGCGGACCATGTCGCCAGGGCGCTGCGCGCCGGCCGGTCTGGGTGAATTGTTACCTGGCGAGGGACCGGGCGGGAGCGCTTATCGGCGCGCGGCTTTCTTCGGCCGCCCGATATCCTTGCGCAGCGCCTCGAGCTCCTTGCGCGCGGCGGTGGCGGCGTTGCGTTCGATCTTGCGGTAGCGCGCGATCAGCGACGCGCCGAACGGCGTCAGGACCGCGCCGCCGCCGTTCTTGCCGCCGGTCTGCGGCTCCACCGCGGCCTGGCGGCAGATCCGGTTGATCTCGTCGACCAGATCCCAGGCGCGCTTGTAGGACATCTCCATCGCCCGGCCGGCCGCCGAGATCGAGCCGCAGGCCTCGATGCTCTCCAGCAGTTCAATCTTTCCCGGTCCGATGCGTCCGTCGTCCGCCAGATCGATCCGGACGCTCAGGGAAGGAAGTGAGCTGGCGTTCGATTTCGGCATGGAGGACTTGCTTTCTTGTACCGTGCGGCGAGATTGCCACCGCGGCCTTTTACGAACAAGCTGAGGCAGTTACATATCCGTATCAACACGGGGTTTAGGAAGAGACATGAATTATCCATCGCTGTTTTCGCCGCTCAAGGTCGGCCCGTATCAGCTCGAGCATCGCCTGGCGCTGGCGCCGTTGACGCGGATGCGCGCGGCCAAGCCGTCGCTGGCGCCGCGGCCGCTCAACGCGGAATATTACGCCCAGCGCACCACCCCGGGCGGCTTGCTGATCGCCGAGGCCTCGCCGGTGATGGATACCGCCTTCGGCAGCCCCGGCGTCCCCGGCATCTATACCGAGCAGCAGATCGCGGGCTGGCGCGAGGTGGTCGACGCCGTTCACGCCAAGGGCGGAATCATTTTTCTGCAACTCTGGCACGTCGGCCGCGTCTCGCATTCCTCGTTCCAGCCGGGCGGGGTGTTGCCGGCGGCGCCCTCGGCGGTCCCGATCGCCGATCTGAAAACAGGTACGGCCGACGGCAAGGCGGTTTCATACGAAACGCCGCGGGCGCTGGAAACCGCCGAAGTGGCCAGCGTCGTTGAAGCCTACCGGCAGGCGGCGAAGAATGCGCTCCAGGCCGGCTTCGACGGCGTCGAAATTCACGGTGCCAACGGCTACCTGATCGAGCAGTTCCTGCAGTCCCATACCAACCTGCGCACCGATCAATATGGCGGCTCGATCCCGAACCGGGTGCGCTTCCTGATGGAGGTGACGAAAGCCGTGGTGGAGGTCTGGGGCGCCGATCGCGTCGGCGTGCGGCTGTCGCCCTATGGCGTCGCCAATGGCAGCGGCGAACCGGACCCGATGCCGCTCTACACCTATGTCGTCGAGCAGCTCAATCCGCTCGGTCTCGCCTATCTGCATTTCATCGAGCCGCGCTCCTCGGGCGCCGGGCGTGCCGAGGTCAACCACCAGAACGTGCCGTCGGCCATGGTCCTGTTCCGCCCGATCTGGAAAGGCGTGTTGATCACCGCCGGCGGTTTCACGGGCGAGACCGCGGACGCGGCAATCCGGGATGGCCATGCCGATGCGATCGCGTTCGGCCGCATCTTCATTTCAAATCCGGACCTGCCGCGTCGCCTGCAGCGTGGTTTTCCGCTCACGCCCTACAACCGCGCGACATTCTATGGCGGCGACGTGGCGGGATATACGGATTATCCGGCGTACAACGAGCTGGAGCAGGCGTAATTTTGTCCGTCATTCCGGGGCGATGCGAAGCATCGAACCCGGAATCCATCGCTCGGCGCGTTATGCGGTGAATGGATTCCGGGTCTGGTCCTTTGGACCATCCCGGAATGACGGCGATTGCTTTGCTACGTTCGGCGCAACGACGTTAGGGCGGCAGATATGTTCCCCGAAGTGGAATTCGAGAAAAAGAAGACAAAAGCCGTCTCGCTGGGCAAACCCGCGGCCGGCCAATGCCTGTGCGGCAAGGTCGCGTTCGAGATCGACGTGCCGGCCCGCTGGGCCTGGCACGATCACTCCGCCTCAAGCCGCCGCGCGCACGGCGCGGCTTATGCCACCTATGTCGGAAGCTGGCGCAAACGTTTTCGTATCACCAAAGGAAAGACCAGCCTTGCGCGCTATGAGGACGCGGCGACCAAAACCGCACGAAGCTTCTGTTCGAACTGCGGCACGCCGATCGCCTACGAACGTCCGCGTTCGCCGCACATGGTCAACATCCCCCGAGCGCTGTTTTCAGGCCGCACCGGGCGGCAACCGCTGTACCACATCGCGATCGAGGAACTGCAGGAATGGGCCTGGACCGGCGAACCGCTGGTGCCGCTGAAGGGTTTTCCCGGCGTGGTGTGGCAGCGCTCGAAAAAGAAGAAGCGGGCGGACCGTGAGGGGATGGCTTAACTGCGTTCGCTAGTCTCGTGCCCCGATCGCCGTGCGGCACGTCCGGAATACGGAAAAGCGCAGCTGCAGAGCAGCCATAACCCGCACTCCATTGCCACCACGCGCCAAGTTTGGTCATCTGCCCCATCCCGCGGCCAACGAACCGGCGGGCAGGAGGAATGATGAAGAACAAGATCACCGGCCGCTCCGCATTCCTGGCATTGCTGAAAGACGAGGGCGTCACGCATCTGTTCGGCAATCCCGGGACCACCGAGCTGCCGATTATGCACGCGCTGAAGGAGCATCCTGATCTCACCTATGTGATGGCGATGCAGGAAAGCCTCGTGGTCGCGATGGCCGACGGGTTCAGCCGCGCCTCCGGCAAGCTTGTCGCCTGCAACGTCCACGTCGCGCCCGGCCTCGGCAACGCGATGGGCTCGCTCTACAACGCCAGCTTCACCGGCACGCCGATGATCCTGACCGCCGGCCAGCAGGAGCAGGGCCATGGCCTGACCGAGCCGGTGCTCTATGGCCCGCTGGTGCGGATGGCCGAGCCGCTGGTGAAATGGGCGGTCGAAGTGACGCGGCTGGAGGATCTGCCGCGCATCGTGCGCCGCGCCGCCAAGATCGCGACCACGCCGCCGACCGGGCCGGTGTTCATCTCGCTGCCCGGCGACATCCTCAACGCCGAAGCCGGTATCGAGCTCGGCCGCGCGACCCGCATCGACACCCGCGTCAGGCCGTCGGAGGACTCGCTGCAGGCGCTGACCGCGCGCATCCTGAAGGCGGAGCGGCCGGTCATCATCGTCGGCGACGAGATCGTCAAGAGCGACGCGCTGAAGGAAGCCGCCGAACTGGCGGAAACGCTGGGCTGCCCGGCGTATCAGTCCTCGACGCCCTATGGCGCGCAATTCCTGTCCGAAAGCCCGTGCTTCGTCGGTCCGCTGGCGCGGATCCAGAAGATCGCGCGCGACACGCTGGCGCCCTACGACCTCATCATTGCGCTCGGCGGCGATCCGTTGCGGATGTCGGTGTACAGCGAAATCGATCCGTTGCCGGACGGGCTGTCGATCGTCCAGGTCGGCCTGGTCGACTGGGAGATCGCCAAGAACTACGGCGCCGACGTCGCGGTGAAGGCCGATGTGCGGGAGACATTGCGTGCGCTGGTGCCCGCGCTGAAGTCCGCAGGCGGTCGCGCGCTGGAGTCGCGTGCGAAAGAGGGTCTCGCCGCGCTGGCGTCGACGAATTGGGCGGCGCGGCGCAAGCCGCTGGTCGAGCAGATCTCGAAACACGCCAAAACCACGCCGATCGATCCCGACTGGCTGGCACTGCAGGTGGTCGAGGCGATGCCCGACAACGCCATCCTGGTCGACGAAGGCTTGACCTCGTCGCGGCAAATGATCGCGCTGCGCCCGCACCGCGACCGCTACGGCTATCATGCGCTGGCTTCCGGCGGCATCGGCTGGGGCCTGCCGGCCTCCGTCGGCGTCAGTCTTGCCAACCCGACCCGGCCGGTCGTGTGTTATTCCGGCGACGGCAGCTCGATGTATTCGATCCAGGCGTTGTGGACGGCGGCCAACCACAAGCTGCCGCTGACATTCGTGATCGTCAACAATGGCGGCTACCGCATCATCAAGCAGCGCCTGCTCGCCTTCCATGGCGATGACAATTACGTCGGCATGGATTTCATCGATCCGCCGGTGGATTTCACGGGCTTGGCGAAATCGCTGGGGCTGGAAGCGACGAAGGTGACCGATCCCGGCGAGTTGAAGTCGGTATTGTCGTCCGCGATCAGCCGGCCCGGTGCGAAACTGATCGAGGTGGTCGTGAGCAATTCGGTGAATTGATTACGTTTACTTGTAGCCCGGATGAGCGCAGCGACATCCGGGGCCGCTGTTAGAGGATTTCCCGGATGTCGCTCTGCTCATCCGGGCTACAAGCCTCATTCCGCCGCCGCCGCCCTTGCCTTTGCGCGATAACTCGCCGCCGGATGCCCTTCCGCCACCCGCGCCCGCCCGGCACCGAACAGCTTCTCCCGCAACGTCCCCTTGGCGTATTCGCTCTTGTAGCGCCCGCGCTTCGTCAACTCCGGCACCAGCATATCGGCGATATCCTCGAAATCGCCGGGCGAGGTGGCGAACGCCACGTTGAGCCCGTCGACATCGGTCTGCTCGAACCACGCCTCGATATCGTCGGCGACCTTTTCGGGGGTGCCGACCACGACCGGGCCGGCGCCGCCGATGCCGACATGTTCGACCACCTCGCGCACGGTCCATACCCGGTCCGGATCGGCGCGGGTGACGTTGTCGAGCGCGGTGCGTCCCGCATCGTTCTGCACATGGCGCACCTGCTGGTCGAGGTCGTACCCCGAGAAGTCGATGCCCATCCAGCCCGACATCAGCGCCAAGGCGCCCTCGGGTGCGATGTGACGGCGATAGTCGGCGTATTTCGCTTTCGCCTCGGCCTCGGTGGAGCCGAGGATGATCGTCATCATCGAGAACATCAGGATCTCGGCCGGGTTGCGCCCGATCTCCTTTGCAGCCGCGCGGATCGCCGCCACGCGCGGGCCGATGATCTTGGCCGACGGGCCCGACATGAACACGCATTCGGCATGCTGAGCCGCGAACTGCCGTCCGCGCGGCGAGGTGCCGGCCTGGTACAACACCGGCGTCCGCTGCGGCGACGGCTCGCTAAGATGGATGGCGTTGAGCCGATAGTTGTTTCCCTCGTGTTCAATGCGATGCACTTTCGACGGATCGGCAAAAATGCCGCGGGCGCGGTCGCGCAGCACGGCGCCGTCCTCCCAGCTGCCTTCCCAGAGCTTGTAGACCAACTCCATATATTCGTCGGCGATCTCGTAGCGGTCGTCATGCGCGGTCTGCTTGTCCTTGCCGGCGCCGCGCGCGGCGCTGTCGAGATAGCCCGTCACCACGTTCCAGCCGACGCGGCCCTCGGTGAGGTGATCGAGCGTCGACATCCGTCGTGCGAACGGGTAGGGCGGCTCGAACGAGAGATTGCTGGTGACACCGAAGCCGAGATTTTTCGTTACCGCCGCCATCGCCGGGATCAGCATCAACGGCTCGTTCGCCGGCGTCTGTGCGGCATTGCGCAGTGCTGCGTCCGGGCTGTCGCCGTACACGTCATAGACGCCGAGCACGTCCGCCAGAAACAGCCCGTCGAACCGGCCGCGCTCCAACGTCTTCGCGAGATCGAGCCAGTAGGGCAGGCGGTTGTAGCCCAGCGTGCGGTCGCGCGGATGGGTCCACAGCCCCGGCGATTGATGCGCCACGCAGTTCATGGCGAAGGCGTTGAGCCGGATTTCTTTGGTCATGAAACGAACCTCGGATGTGCGCGGGAGCCTCGCACCATCGCCCGGTTGAACGCCGGGCAGTTGCCTGAATTTGTTGCACCCACGCTGCTTTTAGCAAGCTTTATTGCGCGGGCAATGCCACTTCCAGCGGGCGGCGTATCCCGATAGGTTGCGCGCCACCTAGTGACAAACAAGGAAGAAAAATATGGCTGATCGAGCCGACGCGATTGCGCGGGTGCGCGAACACTTCAATTCCGGCGCGTTTCTCGCCGAACTCGGCCGCAGGGTCGGCTACCGCACCGCGAGCCAGAACCCGGACAGCGGCGCGGCGTTGCGCGCCTATCTCGTCGAGGATTTGCAACCTGCCTTCGCCGCGCTCGATTTCACCACCCGCCTGATTGAATCGCCGACTGGCGCCGGGCCGTATCTGTTCGCCGACTATCGCGAGGATGCCTCGCTGCCGACGCTGCTGACCTACGGCCATGGCGACGTCGTCGACGGCATGGAGGGCGAGTGGCGCGACAATCTCGATCCCTGGACCATCACGACCAAGGGCGAGCGCGCGTATGGCCGCGGCACCGCCGACAACAAGGGCCAGCACAGCATCAACCTCGCAGCGCTGCGCGCCGTGCGCGAGACCCGCGGCGGCAAGCTCGGCTTCAACGTGAAATTCATCATCGAGACCGGCGAGGAAATCGGCTCGCCCGATCTGCGCCAGGTGTGCGAGGCCCATCGCGAGGAACTGAAGGCGGACCTGTTCATCGCCTCCGACGGGCCGCGGCTCTCGGCCGCCCGCCCGACCATCTTCCTCGGCTGCCGCGGCGGCAACCGCATCCATCTCGATGTCAATCTGCGCGAGGGCGGCAACCATTCCGGCAATTGGGGCGGCGTGCTCGCCAATCCTGCGACGATCCTGTGCAACGCCATCGCGAGCCTGGTCGACGGCAAGGGGCGGATGAAGCTCGACGCGCTGAAGCCGCCGCGGATCTCGAACGCGGTCCGTGCCGCGCTCGCGGACGTGAGGATCGAGCCGACCGCCGACGAGCCGCAGCTGGCGGAAGACTGGGGCGAGGAGGGGCTGACGCCGGCCGAGCGGCTGTTCGCATGGAATACGCTGGAAGTGCTGGCGATGTCGTCGGGCAATATCGAAAAGCCCGCCAACGCCATTCCCGGCCGCGCCAATGCCGTGCTGCAGCTTCGCTTCGTCGTCGGCACCCGATATGAAGAAGTGATCGATGCCGTGCGCGCCTATCTGCACAGCAACGGCTTTCCGATGGTGGAAGTCAGCGGCGCGCAGCGCTTTGGCGCGTCGCGCACCGATGTCGATAGCCCCTGGGTGAACTGGACGGCGGACTCGATCCGCAACACCACCGGCAAGGCGCCGGCGATCCTGCCGAACTTTGGTGGTTCGCTGCCCAACGACGTGTTCGCCGAAGGGCTGGGGCTGCCCACGATCTGGGTGCCGCATTCCTATCCTGGCTGTTCGCAGCATGCGCCGGACGAGCATATCCTGTTGCCGGTGACGGAGGAGGCGCTTGCCATCATGGCGGGCGTGTTCTGGGACCTCGGCGAGAAGAGAGCGTTCTGAGTTGAAGGTTGCCGCTGGCTTAACCTCGCCCCGCTTGCGGGGAGAGGTCGGAGCGCGAAGCGCTCCGGGTGAGGGGGTACAGGTCTATCGATTGCACACGCCTCGCGGAGGGAGCCCCTCACCCCGACCCTCTCCCCGCAAGAGCGGGGCGAGGGAGAAGAGAACTCACACCCCCTCATCCAGCGCTACCATCTCGCGCTTCTTGCGCAGCGCCGGCAGCAGCGGGCCGATCAAGAGCACGACCGCAAACGCCAGACACACCGCCGAGATCGGCCGCTCCACAAACGTCATCAGATCCCCCTGCGACAGGATCAGCGATTTGCGCAAATTGTTCTCCAGCATCGGGCCGAGCACGAAGGCCAGCACCAGCGGCGCCGGCTCGTAGCCGAGTTTGCGCATGAAATAGCCGATAATGCCGAACGCGATCATCACATAGACGTCGAACACGTTGTTGCTGGAGCAATAGACGCCGATGATGGTGAACAGGATGATCAACGGGAACAGGATGTTGTAGGGCAGCTTAAGCAGCTGCACCCACATCCCGATCATCGGCAGGTTCAGCACCAGCAGCATCACATTGCCGATATACATGCTGGCGACGATGCCCCAGAACAGGCCGGGGTTCTGCGTGATCATCAGCGGGCCGGGCTGCACGCCGTGAATCACAAAGGCGCCGAGCAGCAGCGCCATCACCACGTTCGGCGGAATGCCGAGTGTCATCAGCGGAATGAACGCGCCGCCCGCCGCCGCATTGTTGGCGGCCTCAGGCCCCGCCACGCCCTCGATCGCGCCCTTGCCGAAGCGCTCCGGCGTCTTGGACAGCCGCTTCTCCAGCGCGTAGGACGCGAACGACGAGATCACCGCGCCGCCGCCGGGCAGGATGCCGAGGAAGAATCCCATGATCGTGCCGCGCGCCATCGGCCCGGCGCTGGCTTTCCAGTCCTCCTTGCTCGGCAAGAGGTTGGTGATCTTCGCATTGATGACGTCGCGCTTGATCGCCTGCTCGGTGTTGAGCAGCACCTCGGCGACGCCGAACAGGCCCATCACCACGGGCACGAGGCCGATGCCGTCGATCAGCTCGACCCGGCCGAAGGTCAGGCGCGGCTGCGCGGTGATGCTGTCGAGCCCGACCACGCCGAGCACGACGCCGATGCAGGCCATCAGCAGCGCCTTGGCCATCGAGCCCTGCGTCAGGAAGGTCAGCACGACGAGGCCGAGCACCATCAGGCTGAAATATTCCGCCGGTCCGAACGCAATCGCAACGCTGGCGAGCTTGGGCGCCACCAGCATCAGCGCGACCAGCGCAAAGGTGCCGGCGATGAAGGAGCCAAAGGCGGAGATACCGAGCGCCGGCCCGGCGCGGCCCTGCTTGGCCATCTGGTGACCGTCGATGCAGGTGACCACGGAGGCGGCTTCGCCGGGAATGTTGACCAGGATCGAGGTGGTCGAGCCGCCATACATCGAGCCGTAGTAGATGCCGGCCATCATGATGATGCCGGATTCCGGCGTGCCCGACAGCGTGATCGGCAGCAGCAGCGACATCGCCGAAATGGGACCGATGCCGGGCAGCACGCCGACCAGCGTGCCGATGAAGACACCGATGAAGCAGTAGATCAGGTTGACCGGCTGTAGTGCGACGCCAAAACCATGGGCGACATTGAGGAGCGTTTCCATGTGCGGTCAGCCGATCTCGAAGAGGCCCGAAGGCAACTGGATCAAAAGCAGGCGCTTGAGCACCCACCACATGCCGAGCGGAACGAGAACTGCAATCGGAACGGCGAGCGTCCAGCGCACCGGATCGACCACGCGCAACAGCAGCAGCATCAGCGGGATCGCCGACAACAGAAAGCCGAGCGGGTTGAGCGCAAAGGAAAACACGATCAGGCAGACGATGATCAGCAACGGCTTGCCCCAGCGGGCGTTTTCCCAGCGCGATCCGAGCGTCGGCCCGCCCTCGGTCAGTGCGCCGAAGATGATCGAGACAGCGAACAGGCACATCAGGATGCCCGTATAGAACAGCACGAAGCCGGAGCCGGGATCGTTGATGGTGCCGAGCTTCAGCTTCATCCCGGACCAGGCCACGAAGGCGCCGAGCCCGAGCCCGATCAGCCCGCCCCACAATTCGGAATTGTTGAGGCGGAATTTGACGTTGGTGTCGTTACTCATGCGCGATGCCTTCGGATGTCGTCCGTCTTGTCGTAACCATCAGGGCTTCTGTCTGAATTCCGTCATTGCGAGCGAAGCGACTTGTCCGCCGTAGCTCAAAGAGCGAAGGCGGAAGCAATCCATCGTCACCGGGCGTATGGAGAGTATGGATGGCTTCGTCGCTTCAGCGCAAAATTGCCTTTTGCAATTTTGTCGCAGAACTCCTCGCAACGACAGGAATAGCTGCAGAACGTCGCCAGCGTCCCGGGAGCTCAGTTCGTCTTCTTGGTCAGCCCGAGCTTGTCGATCACCTGGCGTTCGGATTCGGTCACTTCGACCACGAACTTCTTGTAGTCCTCGGTATTCTTGTAGTTCGGCACCATGTCGAATTTCGCGAGCGTGGCGATCACGGCCGGATCTTCCAGCGCTTTCTTGAAAGCGTCGTGCAGCTTGGCGACGATCTTCGGGTCCATGCCCTTCGGTCCGGCAATGCCGAACGGTGAATCATAGACCATCGGATAGCCGAGTTCCTTCAGCGTCGGCACATCGGGATAGTTCGGCGAGCGCACCGAGGTCCACACCATCAAGAGTTTCAGCTTGCCGGCGTCGACCAGCGGCCGCCAGCCGGTCGAGTCCGCCTGCAGCATGGTGTGCTGTCCCAGCACCGCGGCATTGGTTTCCGCGCCGCCCTTGAAAGGCACTTGCGTCAGCTTGACGCCCGCAAGGCCTGCGATCTGCTCCATGCCGATATGCAGCGACGTGCCGGCACCCGGCGTTGCATAGGTCACCTTGCCGGGATTCTTCTTGGCGAAGTCGACGACGTCCTGCCAGGTCTTGAACGGCGACTCGGCGCTGGTGGTGACGCCGAACGTGTAGCCGGTGAGATGAACGATGTACGTAAAATCCTTGTCCGGATTCCATGACACATCCTGCATCAAGGGCAGGCGAAACACGGTGATCGGAATCTGCGAGATGGTGTAGCCATCCGGCTTGGCCGCCGCGGCCATCGTGGCCGGGCCGACCGTGCCGCCGCCGCCGGCCTTGTTGTCAATGGCGATCGGCTGACCGAGGAGTTTGGAGGCGCTCTCGGCGATCGCCCGCATCGAGATATCGGTCGAGCCGCCCGCCGGCCATGGCACGATCAGCGTGATCGGTTTTGTCGGATATTCTTGTGCGCCGGCGGCGACGGACATCAGCACGCCGAGCGCGGCGATGGCGATGCCAAAAGGATGTCGTCCTGACATGTCAAAATCCTCCCCTTGCGACCTCGTTGATGGGAGGCGCGTTACTGTTCCCTTGCCAATCTTCCCTGAAATTGCCTGAGAAGAAAAGCTTATTGACCGCGACAACGGTTGCTGCGGGAAGCCCGGCGGGCTGAAAACCACCCATGCGACAATTGGTCTGCCGTCGGCCTCCCGAGGTGCGGAATTTGATCCATTCCGGCGCCCCGGAAGGGAAATCGGCCCAAGCGATAATCAAGGAAAGCTCAAGGCCGGGATAGCTTGCGAGCCCGGGGGTATTCGGGTCATCATGGGCGGCCGGCAAGACCGGTTCCGTTCCCATGCCGATGGCGGCGTCGCAGGAAGCCCCCGCCTGGAGCCGCCCCGCCTGGAGCCCATGAATTCAGTTTCGAACGCAACCGACGCCATCATCACCGAGGCGTTCGCCAACATTCCTGCACTGCTCGACCAGACGCCGGCGCTGATCGCGCGCGGTCGCTTCCTCGACTGCGAATGTCTGCTCGGCCCTGAAAGCCATGCTTTTCATGTCTCGATCCGGCAGGGGCGGATCGTCGAACTGACCCTGTCGCCGGTGCTGATGCGCTCCTGGCGCTTTTCCTATCGCGCCTCGGCCACGGCTTTCGCGGAATATTGGCAGCCGGCACCGCGTCCGGGTTTTCACGACCTGCTGGCGCTGACCAAGCGCGGAGAGGCCACGCTGGAGGGCGACCTGCATCCGTTCATGACGAATTTGCAGTACTTCAAGGACGTGCTGGCGTTGCCCCGTCGTCATTTCGCAACGGCCGTGTCATGAACGGCATGATCGAACCGATCGTCGGCCGCTACCTGCATGTCGATATCGACGGCGAGATGTGCCGCATCTATTTCGAGGAAAGTGGCGCGGGCATTCCGTTGGTCTGCCTGCACACCGCCGGCTCCGATGGCCGGCAATGGCGGCATCTGCTCGCGGATGAGGAATTCGCGAAGCACTTCCGCATCATCGCCTTCGACATGCCCTGGCATGGAAAATCGAACCCGCCGGCAAGCTGGGACGGCACGGAATATCAACTCACCACCGCGCGCTACACCCAGACCATCCGCGCCTTTTGCAAGGCGTTGCAACTGGACAAGCCGGTGGTGATGGGCTGCTCGATCGGCGGCCGCATCGTCCTCAACCTGGCGATTGACCATGCCGCCGAATTCCGCGCCCTCATAGGATTGGAGGGGGCGGACTTCCAGGCGCCGTGGTATGATACATCTTGGCTGAACCGTCCCGACGTCCATGGCGGGGAAGTCTGTGCCGCACTGGTCTCCGGCCTGATGGCTCCGCAAAGCCCGGCCAACGCCCGGGCCGAGACGCTATGGGCCTACAAGCAGGGCGGGCCGGGCGTGTTCAAAGGCGATTTGTATTTTTACCGGGTCGACGGCGATCTGCGGGGAAGAGTGGAGAGGATCGATACTAAAGTATGTCCGCTGTTTTTGCTCACGGGCGAGTATGATTTCTCCTGTACGCCGGAGGATACTGAACGGACCGCCGCTGCCATCGCGGGCGCCAGCGTCACCATCATGGAGCAGCTCGGGCATTTTCCGATGAGTGAGAATCCAGAACAGTTTCGCCGCTACATTTCGCCGGTGCTCGATCGGATCGTGGCCCTCGAAGCGGAGCGCGCCGGTCAAAGGTAGGCGCGGGCGCCCGCACGGCCAGCGCCACCGGATACGTTTTGGCCCGGATCGTGCAAGAAAAAAAGCCGGATAACGACCGGCGGTTGTGAGAAGACAGTTTCCAGGTTGCCGGCGAAACCCTCCGGCAATCCGGTTCGTAAGCTAACTGGCAAGTCGCCAGTTCTTGTCGATGAGCAATCATCTGTAGCCTTAGAGGAGAAGATACGTGAAACATCGTCATATGATTGGTTGTCTGCTTGCCACCGCGCTCTGCGCTGGACCGGCGGCGGCGCAGGAGCTCACCGGGACGCTGAAGAACATCAAGGACACCGGCGCCATCACGCTCGGCTTCCGCGATTCCTCGATTCCCTTCTCCTATCTCGACGACAACCAGAAGCCGATCGGCTACGCCATGGACATCTGCTACAAGATCGTCGATGCCGTGAAGAAGGAGCTCAAGCTCGACAAGCTCGAGGTCAAGCTCAACCCGGTGACGTCGTCGACCCGCATCCCGCTGCTCGCCAACGGGACCATCGATCTGGAATGCGGCTCGACCACCAACAATGTCGAGCGCCAGAAGCAGATCGCCTACACCAACACCCACTTCCTGACCGCGAGCCGTTACGTTTCGAAGAAGTCGAGCAAGATCAATTCGATTGACGACCTCAAGGGCAAGTCGGTGGTTTCCACCGCCGGCACCACCAACATCAAGCAGCTGACCGAAGCTAACGTGGAGCGCAAGCTCGGCGCCAACATCATCCCGGCCAAGGACCATGCCGAAGCGTTCTTGATGGTGGAGACCGACCGCGCGGTGGCCTTCGTGATGGACGATATCCTGCTGGCGAGCCTCGTGGCAGGCTCGAAGGCGCCGGACGATTACGTGATCTCCAAGGATGCGTTCTCCAAGCCCGAGCCCTACGGCATCATGCTGCGCAAGGACGATCCGGCCTTCAAGAAGGTGGTCGATGCCGCGACCGCGGCGCTCTACACCGGCGGCGAGGGCCAGAAGATCTACGACAAGTGGTTCACGCAGAAGATCCCGCCCAAGGGTCTGAACCTGAATACGCCGATCAGCGCCGAGCTGAAGAACGAATTCGCCAAGCCGTCCGATTCGCCGGATCCGGATTCGTACAAGTAAGCACCAGGGCGTTTTCCGGCGAAAGCCAGCCCCGGACTTGATCCGGGAGGGCCGTTCGCGTCGAGAAAACGCGTCAGACCAGGAAACCTGGAGCCCATCCCGATTCCATCGGAACGGGCTCCAGCAGACGACGTCTTGCTGCCCATGCAATGGCCCGGTCATTGCATGGGCATTTGACGTTTATGTCGGGTTCGATCATGGAGGGCTGCGCAGGCCGTCGTCGAATGGTCCGAAGCCATCCAGTGAGGAGAATATTCGTATGAGACAATGGCGTATGATCGCCTGCACGCTGGCGATCGCCGGCTGCGCCGGACAGGCCGGCGCGCAGGAATTGACCGGGACACTGAAGAACATCAAGGAGACCGGCGCCATCACGCTCGGCTACCGTGAATCCTCGATCCCGTTTTCCTATATCGACGACAGCCAGAAGCCGGTCGGCTACGCCATGGACATCTGCTACAAGATCGTCGATGCCGTGAAGAAGGAGCTGAAGCTCGACAAGCTCGAGGTCAAGCTCAACCCGGTGAGCTCGTCGGCGCGGATTCCGCTGATGGCGAACGGGACCATCGACCTCGAATGCGGATCCACGACCAACAACACCGACCGCTTGAAGCAGGTGGCGTTCACCAACACGCATTTCCTGACGGCCACCCGATTCGTTTCCAAGAAGTCGAGCAAGCTCGGCTCGATCGACGATCTCAAGGGCAAGCCGGTGGCTTCCACCTCGGGCACCACTAACATCAAGCAGCTCACCGAGACCAACGCGGCGCGCAACCTCGGCATCAACATCATTCCCGCCAAGGAGCATGCCGAGTCGTTCCTGCTGGTCGAAACCGACCGTGCGGTCGCGGCCGTGCTGGACGACATCCTGCTCGCCAGCTTCGTCGCGGGATCGAAGGATCCGGATGCCTATGTGATTTCCAGCGACGCGTTCTCGAAGCCGGAGCCCTACGGCATCATGCTGCGCAAGGACGATCCGGCGTTCAAGAAGCTGGTCGATGGCGCCACCGCCGCGCTCTACACCGGCGGCGAGGGCCAGAAGATCTACGACAAGTGGTTCACCCAGAAGATCCCGCCGAAGGGATTGAACCTCAATGTTCCGATCGGCGCCGAGCTGAAGAACGCGTTCGCCAAGCCTTCGGATTCGCCGGATCCGGATTCCTACAAGTAGGAACCATCTCCTCATGGTGAGGAGGCGCCACCGGGTCCGCGCGTAGCGCGGCCCGATGACAGGCTTCGCGCCGTCTCGAACCATGAGGCCACGGGCGGGCCTGCATCCTTCGAAACGCCGCTTTTTGCGGGCTCCTCAGGATGACGGGCTCGAAGGGGTCGACTTGGCCATTCCTCTCGGGAAATGGCCGGAGATTTGCATGGACGTTGTTCCGATAAACGCTAATCTGGTGGCGTTGGCGCGTGATATCGGCGGCGCTACGCGGGGGCGAAAGTGAACTATAACTGGAATTGGGGCATCTTCTGGCAGCCGTCGCCGAACGGCACCGGCAACTATCTCGATATGCTGCTGTCAGGTCTGGTGCTGACGATCGAGACGGCGCTGCTGGCCTGGATCATCGCGTTGGTGATCGGAACGATCGTCGGTGTCATGCGCACGCTGCCGTCGAAGACCGCATCCGCGATCGGCTTCTGCTATGTCGAATTCTTCCGCAACATTCCGTTGCTGGTGCAGCTGTTCCTGTGGTTCTTCGTGCTGCCGGAACTACTGCCGCGCACCGCCGGGCTGTGGTTGAAGCAAATGCCGAACGCGCCGTTCTGGACGGCATCGATCGGCGTCGGCCTGTTCATGTCGGTGCGCGTCGCCGAGCAGCTCCGCGCCGGCATCGGTTCGCTGCCGCGCGGGCAAAAAATGGCGGCGACCGCGCTCGGACTGACGACGACGCAGGCCTATCGCTATGTGCTGCTGCCGATCGCGTTCCGCGTCATCCTGCCGCCGCTGACATCGGAGTTTCTCAGCACGATCAAGAACACCTCGGTCGCCATCACCATCGGCCTGATCGAGCTGACCGGCCAGGCGCGCGCCATGCAGGAGTTTTCGTTTCAGGTGTTCGAGGCCTTCACGGCCGCGACGGTGTTGTATCTCCTCGTCAACATCGTTGTCGTGATCGGCATGCGTCTTCTCGAACGCCAGGTGGCCATCCCCGGCTACATTTCCGGGAAGTAAAGGGCACCCTATGTTCAGCAATTTCGACTTTGACGTCATCCGCCGGTCGCTCGGATACCTGTTTCTCGACGGCATGACTTTCACCCTGACGCTGACCGCGCTCTCCGCGGTCGGCGGCCTGGTGCTGGGCACCTTGCTGGCGCTGATGCGGTTGTCCGGCTTCAAGCTGCTGGGTCGTATCGCCGGCCTCTATGTCGACCTGATGCGTTCGCTGCCGCTGGTGCTGGTGATCTTCTGGTTCTATTTCCTGGTGCCCTATATCGGACAGTGGCTGACCGGCGCATCACGGCCGATCAAAGTCGGCGCGTTCGCATCCTCGCTGATCACCTTCATCATGTTCGAGGCGGCGTATTTCTCTGAAATCATGCGCGCCGGCATTCAGTCGATCTCGAAGGGACAGCCGGCTGCGGCGTACGCCCTCGGCCTGACCTACCGCCAGACCATGAGCTACGTCGTGCTGCCCCAGGCATTCCGCAACATGCTGCCGGTGCTGCTGACGCAGACCATCGTGCTGTTCCAGGACACCTCGCTGGTCTATGTGCTGTCGATCCCGGACTTCCTCGGCGCCGCCAGCAAGGTGGCGCAGCGCGACGGCCGGCTGGTCGAGATGTACCTGTTCGCGGCGGTGGTCTATTTCGCGATTTCCAGTATCGCGTCCTATGGCGTCCGGCGCCTGCAGGCGCGCATTTCCATTGTTCGGTAGGAAGAGTTCATGATCGAGATCAGCCACGTCAATAAATGGTACGGGCCGACTTTCCAGGTGCTGAAGGATTGCACCACCAGCGTCGCCAAGGGCGAGGTCGTGGTGGTGTGCGGTCCGTCGGGCTCGGGAAAATCGACGCTGATCAAGTGCGTCAACGCGCTGGAGCCGTTCCAGGAAGGCAAGATCGTGCTCGACGGCATCACGGTCAACGACCCCAAGACCGATCTGCCGAAACTGCGCGCCCGCGTCGGCATGGTGTTCCAGCACTTCGAGCTGTTTCCGCATTTGCGGATCATCGAGAACCTGTGCCTGGCGCAGGAGAAGGTGCTGGGCCGCTCGCACGACGCCGCAATGGCCAAGGGCGAAAAGCTGCTCGCGCGCGTCGGGCTGACGGTGCATGCGAACAAATACCCGGCCGAACTGTCCGGCGGCCAGCAGCAGCGCGTCGCGATCGCGCGGGCGCTCGCGATGGACCCGATCGCGATGCTGTTCGACGAGCCAACCTCGGCGCTCGATCCCGAGATGATCAGCGAGGTGCTCGACGTCATGGTCGACCTCGCCCGCGAAGGCATGACCATGATGGTCGTCACCCACGAGATGGGTTTTGCCCGCAAGGTCGCGCATCGCGTGATCTTCATGGACAAGGGCGAGATCGTCGAGGATGCGCAAAAGGACGAATTCTTCGGCAGTCCCCGCAGCGAGCGCGCGCAGCATTTCTTGTCGAAGATTTTGTCGCATTGAGGCATGGCTGCCCAACCTGTCATTGCGCCGGGATGACGCGGCGAGGGGTTCCTCGCCCTCGCCAAATTGCCTATAAGGTCCGCCACACCGCCTTTTGCTATCTCCAGGAGACCCGACTTTGGAACCGATCGCTTACGTCAACGGCTCGTTTGTCCCACTCTCAGAGGCCAAGGTCTCGATCCTCGACCGCGGCTTCCTGTTTGCCGACGGCATCTACGAGGTCGCCGCCGTGCTGGACGGCAAGCTGATCGACAACGCCTCGCATCTGGCGCGGCTGGAGCGCTCGGTCGGCGAGATCGAGTTGGCGCTGCCGGAGACGACCGCGCGCATCGAGGAGATTCAGCATGAGCTGGTCAAGCGCAACAACCTCGTCAACGGCATGGTCTATCTGGAAGTGACACGCGGCGCCGATACCGGGCGCGACTTTGCGTTTCCCAAGGGCGTCAAGCCGACGCTGATCATGTTCACCTCGACCAAGGACATCATCAACGCACCCTCGGCCAAGACTGGCATCGACGTCATCACGGTGCCCGACCTGCGCTGGACCCGGCGCGACATCAAGAGCGTCGCGCTGCTGGCGCAGGTGCTGGCCAAGCAGGCGGCGGCGGTGGCCGGCGCCGGCGAGGCCTGGATGATCGAGGACGGCAAGGTGACCGAGGGCGGCTCGTCGTCCTGCTTCATCCTGACCCAGGACGACGTCATCGTGACCCGGCAGAACGGCAGCGCCATCCTGCCCGGCTGCACCCGCAAGGCGGTGATCGCGTTGGCCGAAGAGCGCCAGCTCCGCGTCGAGGAGCGGGCGTTTTCGGTCGAGGAGGCGCTGGCCGCCAAGGAGGCTTTCATCACCAGCGCGACCGTGTTCGTACAGGCCGTGGTATCGATCGACGGCAAGAAGGTCGCCGACGGCAAGCCCGGCCCGATGACCAATCGCCTGCGCGAGATCTACGTCGAGTTTGCCAAGGCGACGGCGGTTTAGCCGCGCCTCCTGCCCGGTGTCGTCACCCGCGCAGGCGGGTGACCCAGTATTCCAGAGACGTCAATGCTGGACCGAGATGCCGCGGCGTACTGGATGCCCCGCCTGCGCGGGTCACGACAGTGAGAGATTCGAACGGAAGAACAAGCCGGGGGCGGCGCAGCGAACCTCAAACCTTCGCCTTCACAAACCGGTTCCGCAGCGTCCCGATCCCGGTGATGTCGATCTCGACCACGTCGCCGTCTTTCAGGTCGGGCGAGGCGCCGTCGGTGCCCATCCAGATCACGTCGCCGGGCGACAGCGTGAAGTACTTGGACAGTTCGACCAGAAACGGCACGACGCCGAAGATCATGTCGTTGGTGTGGAAGCGGCCGGTCTCCTTGCCGTTGACGCGGATCACCGTTTCCATCCTGGCGAGATCAGCCTCGGTTTCGATCCATGGCCCCATCGGCTTGAAAGTGTCGGCGTTCTTGGAGCGCCACAGGCTGCGGTCGGCCTTCTGCCAGCTGCGCTCGCTGACGTCGTTGCCGATGGTGTAGCCGAACACGCAATCCATCGCGTTGGCCTCGGTGAGATGCTTTGCCTTCTTGCCGATCACGACCACGAGTTCGCCCTCGTAGTGGATCTTCTCGGTCGCGCTCGCCGGGATTACGACATCCTCGTCATGGGCGATCAGCGCGTTCTGCGCGCGATAGCCGATTTCGGGCCGGTCGGGCACGTTGGGCACCGTGCCGGCCTTGTCGGCGGCTTCCTTGAGATGCTTGAGGTAGTTGAGGCCCACGCAATAGAACGTGCGCGGGATCAGCGGCAGTTCGATCTTGACGTCCTTCAGCGCGTGCGACTGCGTTCCGCGCTGCCACTCGCCAAAGGGATCGCCGTTGACGGCGATCACCTGGTCGCCTTCGACGATGCCCCAGGATGTCTTGCCGGCGGCGGTGAATTGGAGCCAACGCATGGAATGACCTCTTGTTGTTGCTATTCGGCTGCGACCCGCGGCGTGGATTTCCAGGCACCGGCGGTGGGCCGCGTCAGGCCGAGATTTTCGCGCAAGGTCTTGCCGGCATAGTCCTTGTGAAACAGGCCGCGACGCTGCAGTTCCGGCACGACGTGTTGCACGAAATCGGAATACGAGCCCGGCACGATGGTCGCCGCGATGACAAAGCCGTCGCAGCCGCGCTCGACGAACATCTCTTCGAGCCTATCCGCGACCTCCTTCGGGCCGCCGACGATCGCGTCATGTACTTGGCCACGGCCGGAGAAGGTCACGAAATCGCGCGCGCTGGGATTCGACTTGCCCGAGGTCTTGAGCACGCCGTCGCGAATGCCCAAAATGCCCTGCATGCTCTTGAGGTCTTCCGATGTCAGCGGCTCGTCGAGCGGTTTTGATGCAAAGTCGAAGTTGAGCGCTTCCGCGAGCAGGGACAGCGCGTCGATCTCGAGCGGCAGCTTGTTGATCACGGCCATCTTGTCCTCGGCCTCGGCCCTGGTCGCGGCGCAGACCGGCGTCGTAAGGTTGCACAGCCGCATCTGGTCCGGATCGCGGCCGGCTTTCGCCGCCTCGTTGCGAACCGCCGCATAGCCTTCCTTGGCGGCGGCGACGGTGCGCGCGGCGGTGAAGATCACCTCGCCCCATCGCCCCGCAAAGCGCTGACCGCGGCCGGAGGCGCCGGCCTGGATGATGACGGGGTGGCCCTGCGCCGAGCGCGGCACGGTGAACGGCCCGCGCGACTTGTAGAAAACGCCCTTGTGGTCGAGCCGCTTCACCTTGGACGGATCGGCGAACCGGCCGGTCTTCTTGTCCATGATCAGCGCGCCGTCTTCCCAGGTGTCCCAGTGGCCGAGCACGACTTCCATGAACTCGTCGGCGCGATCGTAGCGGTGGTCATGTTCGAGATGGGCGTCCTTGCCCATGTTCTGCGCCTCGCCGTCATTGAGCGAGGTGACGACGTTCCATCCGGCGCGGCCGCCCGACATCAGGTCGAGGGTGGCGAAGCGCCGGGCGACGTCGAACGGCTCGAAATAGGTGGTCGAGGCGGTCGATCCCAGCCCGAGCTTGGTCGTGGCCATGCCCATCGTGGTCAGCACCACCAGCGGGTCCATCTTCACGCAGCGGATGCCATATTCGACGGTGTGGGCATGGTCGTTGCCGTAACGGTCCGGCATCGCCAGGCGGTCGTCGAAGAACGCCATGTGGAATTTGCCGGCTTCGAGAATTCGGGCAATCTCCTGATAGTAATCGGCCGACATCGAATCGTCGCGCGATTCCGGATGCCGCCATGAACTCGGCAGGTTGGTGCAGTTCTGCGCCTGCAGGAATCCCACCAGCGCCATTTGCCGTGTCATGCCGTTCTCCTTGTGCTGGCCGGCTTCATGTCAGGTCGAGTTCGGCGGCCAGCTTGTAGTCGGTCGCCAGCGCTTTCAGCTTGTCCCACGTCGCGTCCTCGATCGTGATGCCGTCGCGACGGCGCTGCTGCTCGCGGATATGTTCGACCTCGCCGGGATAGAACACGCCCGGAGAGCCCTCGGACGGCGGCGTCGATTTCAGATAGCGCGCGAACTCGCCGACCTCCTTCTCGAAATCCTTCAGCGGACGGAAGGCGGCGACATTGAAGACCGCCATGAAGCATCCGTCGTTGTGGCGGCCGGTCGGCTCGACGCCAAAGCCGAGCCCGGTGAGCAGGCCGCACAGCACTTCGACCATCGCGGCGAGGCCGCTTCCCTTGTAGCCCTCGGTGCCGCCGAGCGGCAGCAGCGCTCCGCCCTTGCGATACTCCGTGGGATCGGTGGTGTGCCGGCCCTCGGCATCGATGATCCAGCCCTGCGGAATCTGTTCGCCGCGCGCGATCGACAGCGCGATCTTGCCGGCCGCGACGGCGGACGTTGCCATGTCGAGGTAGAACGGCGCTTCGAGATCGGACGGCACCGCGATCGAGATCGGGTTGGTGCCGAGCCTTGCCTCGCGGCCGCCGAACGGCGCGACGTGTTTCGGCGAGCGGCCGGAATCGGCCGCGGCGATGCCGATCATGCCGGCCCGCATCGCCATCAGTGGATAGGCGGCGAGCCGCCCGACATGGCTCTGGCGGAACACGGTGCAGGCGGCGACGTTGGCGGTCTTCGCCTTTTCGATCGTCAGCGCCATCGCCTTGGCGTTGACGTGGAAGCCAAAGCCCCAATGGCCGTCGATCACGGTGGTGGTCGGCGATTCCTGCACGACGGTCCATTTCGCGCCCGGTACGATATGGCCGGCCTTGACGCGATCGATATAGGTCGGGATCGCGATCACCCCGTGCGAGTCGTGGCCGGCGAGATTGGCATTGACGCAGCCGACAGCGACCGCGTCGGCCTCTTCCTGGGAAGCGCCCGCGGCCCTGAGCAGCGCCGCGCCGATGCGCGTGAGACGGTCGGCCTGGACGATCGGCATGGGATTTCCTCACCTTGAGCGCCCGCGTAAGAGCGGGTCTTGATTGTTGCTGCGCCCGGCATGCTGGCAAAGCAGCGCGGGCAGGGCAAGCGCGGAAATATCCTGTTAGCCATGCCGCAGACAGGGTTCTCGCCGGCGTGCGAATTTCAAGCTGCAGAATTCGGCAATCGCTTTCCATGGCGAGTCCGGCGGTATGCCTGACAAATCGTGAAATAGTCCGTAGTTCTGCTGAGTGAACCCGAGTTCTGTTGGCCTGACATTTACTCTGAACTCGATCCGGCGGACGCCAATAACGGGCATTTAGGGCTCCTGCACGTATAAACGCGGTAGAGCAGCCAGGTGTTGACGGCAGGAGCTTGGGGACGGTGACGACCGACATCGCGCGTACATTCGCGGCGTTGAATGCGACCAACGAGGCGATTCTGTACGCCAAATCGCCCGATGAGTTGTACGCGAAGGTGTGCGAAGCCGCATTCTCGGTCGGCGACTTCCTTGCCGTGGCAGTGTTCCTGCTCGATCCCGAAACTAATCTGCTGCGCTTCGCCGCCGGCTTTGGCGATGATGTTCCGCGACTGCGCAGCATCGACATCTCGATCGTGGCCGGCAAGCCGGAGGGGTCCGGGGTTGCCGGGGAAGCGTTCCGCAGCCGCAAGATATGCGTCAGCAACGACTTCCTGAATGATCCGCGCTCGCTGCCCTGGCGTGACGGGGCCAGAGCCGGGCAGATCGGTGCGGCAGCGGCGCTGCCGCTGATCCGAAATGGCGAGAGTGTCGGCGTGCTGCTGGTTTCACGGCGTGAACCGCATTCGATCGACGAGCAGATCGTCGCGATGCTCGATCGCGTTTCCGCCAACATTTCGTTCGCGCTTGACAATTTCGAGCATGAGGCGGCGCGCAAGAACGGCGAGCGCGTGATGCGGCGTCTGAACCTGATGTTCGGAGCCATCAGCGCGACGAATGAAGCCATTCTACGCGCCAAGACCGAACAAGATCTCTTTCAGTGGGTCTGCGATGCGGCAGTTCACAGCGGCAAGTCCGCGGCTACCGTGGTGTTGATGGCGCAGCCGGATTCAATCTGGTTGAAGCCTGTCGCCGGGACCGGCGTGATCGTGGAACAGATTATTCGCGCGCCGTTCTCGATCGATGCGAAAAATGCATATGGTGCAGGCGTCTGCGGCAAGGCCTTCCGGACACAGCGGCCAGCCGTCAACACCGATATTCTCAACTCGAGCCAGGGGCAGCCCTGGTATCAAACCGCGCGTGAGACGGGCGTCAGCGCCTGTGTCGCGGTTCCGCTGATCATGGCCGGTGAGAGCATCGGGGTGCTGATGTTCTTTGTCGGTAGATCGTGGGCGGAGGACGAAGAGATCGTCGCGCTGATGGCGCGGATCGGCGATAACGTCTCGTTCGCGCTGGAGAATTTCGAGCGCGCCGGCGAGAAGGCGCGGGCGGACGCCCAGAAGGAGCGTCTGGGGCGCATGCTGGCGGCGCTCAGCGCGACCAACGAGGCGATCGTTCGCGCGACGTCGCGGACGGAAATGTTCGAACTGGTATGCGAGGCTGCCGCGACCGGCGGTCGGTTCAACTCGACCAGCATCTTGTTGGCGCGCCCGGACAGCGACTATACCGACATGGTGGCCGTGGCGGGACCGACGGCCGACAACATGCGACGGGTCAGGATTTCGATCAACGCGGATCATCCGGAAGGGCGCGGGCTGTGCGGCAACGCGTTGCGCGCCTGCCAGGCCCGCATCTCCAACGACATGCGCGCCGACAGCCGTGGGTCGGCGTTTCATCAGTTCATCCACAGCGACGGCGCGATGTCGGGCGCGGCGTTCCCGCTGATGGTGGCCGGCCGGGCGGTCGGCGTGATGTTCTTCGTTTCTTCAGAGAAGAATACGTTCACGCCTGAATTCGCGGAGCTGCTGCAGCGGCTCACCGACAACGTGTCGTTTGCGATCGCCACCTTCGATCGAGCGGACGAAAAAGTGAGGAGCGAAATTCAGAAGGAGCGCCTGACGCGGATGTTCGCTGCCCTCAGCGCGACCAACGAAGCCATCATGCGGGCCAAATCCCGCGACGAATTATTCGACATGGTGTGCGAGGCGACGGTGAACGGGGGCCGGTTCACCTCGGCGACCATCGCACTGTCCGATCCCGCCAGCGACCTGCTCAGGATCGTGGCCGCGGCAGGTCCGTCTGCCGAGGCGACGCGTCACGTCAGGCTGTCGGTGGACGAAAGCCGTCCGGAGGGCCGTGGACTGAGCGGCACTGCGTTTCGTACCCGGCGTGCCTGTATCGCAAACGATTATGTTGCCGACCAGCGCGTGACTGCATTTCAGGGCGTCGTCGGTACCTACGGCGCGCAGTCGGGCGCTGCCTTTCCGATGCTGGTTCGCGGCGCGCCGGTCGGCGTCATGATCTATATGTCGCTCGACAAGCACACCTTCACACCGGAGTTTTCGGAACTGCTGCAACGCCTGGCCGACAACGTGGCATTCGCGCTGGAAAACTTCGACCGTGCCGACGACAAGGCGCGTACCGAGGTCCAGAAGGACCGCCTGACCCGGATGCTCGCGGCGTTAAGTGACACCAACGAAGCGATCGTCCGCGCGACCTCACGGTCGGAATTGTTCGATCTTGTATGCGAAGCGGCGGCCAACGGCGGCCGCTTCACTCTGACCTCCGTCGCGTTGAGAAAGGCCGACAGCGACTATCTGGACGTCGTGGCGGCGGCCGGTCCGACCGGTCCGAGCGCACGGCTGGCGACGATATCGGTCGATGAGATGCGGCCCGAGGGGCGCGGGCTGTGCGGGCAGGCGATGCGGTCGCGGCGGCCCTGCATCATGAACGACTACCTTGCCGATCCCAATGCCGAGGCCTTTCACCATCGGGCACGGATCGACGGCACCAATTCCGGCGCGTCATTCCCTTTGCTGGTGCAAGGCGAGGTGGTCGGCGCGATGTCGTTCATGTCGCTTGAAAAAGACACGTTCACGCCCGAATTTGCCGAGCTGCTGCAGCGGCTGGTCGACAACGTATCTTTTGCACTGGAGAATTTCGACCGCGTCGATGAAAAGGCCAGGGCCGACGAACGCATCGAATACCTGGCGTCGCATGACAGCCTGACCGACCTTCCGAACCGGGAAATGTTCAACGGCGTGTTGCGCCGCGCGATCGATGCCGCCGCGCGCTACCAGCGGCAGTTTGCCCTGCTGTTCATCGATCTCGACAGGTTCAAGGTCATCAACGACTCGCTGGGGCACGACGCCGGCGACATGTTGCTGGTGGAGATCGGCGGCAGACTGCGCCGATCGCTACGTGCGAGCGATGTCGTGGCACGGCTCGGCGGCGACGAGTTCGTGGTGATCCTGGAAGAGGCGGCGGAGCGTCACGAAGTCGAGCGTATTGCCGGCGAACTGCTTTCGGTATTGAGCCAACCCTTGCTGCTCAGCGGACACGAGTGCCACACCACGGCATCGATCGGAATCGCGATGTATCCGTCCGACGGCGCCGACATACAGACCCTGACCAAGAACGCCGACATGGCGATGTATCTCGCCAAGGAGGACGGCAAGAACGGCTTCCGATTCTTCACCAAGGAAATCAAGACGCAGTCGATCGAGCGATTGACGCTGGAAACGGCGTTGCGTCGCGCGCTGGAGCGCGGCCAGTTTTCGCTAAACTATCAGCCCAAGATCGACATGACGAGCCGCCAGATCACCGGCGTCGAGGCGTTGCTGCGCTGGAATCACCCCGATCTCGGCGCCGTGTCGCCGGGGCAGTTCATCCCGCTTGCAGAGGAAACCGGCTTGATCGTTCCGATCGGGCGCTGGGTGCTCAAGGAAGCCTGCGCGCAGAACATGGCATGGCATCGGCTCGGCTTGCGGTCGGGGACGATGGCGGTGAACCTGTCGCCACGGCAATTCGCAGATCCGCATCTGCTGCAGGACGTCGACGAGGCGCTGGCAGCCAGCGGCATGTCGCCGGTGCTTTTACAGCTCGAAGTCACCGAGAGCATGGTGATGCGCAACGTCGCGCGCGCGATCAAGATACTGGATGCGATCCAGGATCGCGGCATTCGCCTTGCGATCGATGACTTCGGAACCGGCTATTCGTCGATGTCGCTGATGAAGCAGTTTCCGATCGATACGATCAAGATCGACCGCTCCTTCATCCGTGACCTGCCGGTCGACTCGGAAGACCAGGCCATCGCGCAGGCGATCATCAGCATGGGCAAGGCGCTCGGCATGACCGTCATCGCCGAGGGTGTCGAAACCCCCGAACAGGAGGCATTCCTCCGCAATCATGCCTGCGACGAGATGCAGGGCTTTCTGTTTTCCAGACCGCTGCCGGCAACGCAAATGGCCGACCTGCTTCGCGCGGAGTCGCCGGTCGTCGCGCCGCCGTTGCAGCCGGACGTCGGATCACGGCTGAAAGGCGCTGTCGTCTGACGGCTGCGGCTGCAACTCGCGGATGGCCGGCGGGTCCGGAATGCTCGCTTTGCGAGGGAATTCGTAGTGCAGGGGCACGGCCGTCTGGCCGGCGAACGCCCCGAGCAAAATCTGCGCGGCGGACGCATAGGTCGCTGGCCGGGAAAGGCCGAGTTCCACACCCCGTCCAGCGGGGAGCAATTCGGAGGAGGTCCGCATTTCCATTGCGGGTCCCCACCACCAAGCGGGCGCGGGCGAGCGTTCCCCATCGGGGACAGCCTGCCACGCGCTGTATTCGCCGATTATGCGATCGAGTTGCAGTATCGCCGCTGGATGCATTTCATCTCCTGAAACCCGATGATATCGGTATCCGCAGCTAGCGCAATGCGCCTGCGGGACTACTACTGGCCGTGCTGCCAGTGCGAAGTCACGTCGGCGCCCGACTTGTTCAAATGGACATGCTGATCGACGTGGTCGACCCACGACAGTGGAATGAAATGATGATGCTGACCGTCGGGCGAACTTTGTTTGGTCAGCTTGATTTGGTCGGCGCCTTCCATGTGGTCGACTTTGCCGACCGTCTTTTTGTCCGACGAGATGACGTCCATGTGTTCCCGGATATCTGAAGCAGAAGCCATTTTTCATGTCCTTGATGGGAGAAGGACGTAAAACGCGCCGCCGCCGAAATGGTTCACCGGCTCGATGAAACGGGTAACGAGGCTGCCCGCCGGTATCGGTGTCTACTGTCGTACGCAACTGCAGCATGGAAAACAGATTTACGCCGCGCCTCTCGGTGATAGGTTTCCGCCCAACCAAAAGCAGCCATGGAGGGCTACGTTCATGAAGCGCCTATCGATACTTGCCGCCGGCCTGTTGGTCGGCGCCGCCGCGGTTCAATTTTCCGGCCCGGCGTCCGGCCAGAGCGATGGCTGGATCACGCTCGTCGATGACAAGAAGATGGGCGACTGGACCGAGGTCGGCAAGGCGAATTGGGCGATGAAGGACGGCGCGCTGGTCGCCGACAAGATCACCGAGGGCAAAGACCCCTCCTATCTCGTCAGCAAGGAGTCCTACAAGGATTTCCAGATCAAGGCCGAGTTCTGGGCCGACGATGACGCCAACAGCGGCATCTTCATCCGCTGCGATCAATCGGCAAAGATCGACGCCAAGATCTGCTACGAGGTCAACATCTTCGACAAGCGGCCCGATCCGACCTACGGCACCGGCGCCATCGTCGATATCGCGAAGGTCGATCCGATGCCGAAGGCGGGCGGCAAATGGAACACCTACGAAATCACGGCCAAGGGCCCTCAGCTCGTCGTGGTGCTGAACGGTCAGAAAACCGTCGATGTCCAGGATTCAAAACACGCCAGCGGCCCGTTCGCGCTGCAATACGGGTCTGGCGTGATCAAGTGGCGCAAGGTGCAGATCAAGCCCCTATAAGCCGCTGCGCGATCGCCTGATCGGGCTCGGCGTTGCTTACGAGGGCGCACCCGTCTTCAGCGGGTGGGCCTTGCTGTGCCAGGCCCAGGCGGTGCGGATGATCGTGGCCAGGTCTGAATGGCCGGGCTGGAAGTTCAACGTCGCACGGGCGGCGGAGGGATCGGCGACCAAATAGGTCGGATCGCCCGCTCTCCGCGGCTTGACGACATGCGGGACCTCGCGGCCGGTCTCGGCCGCGATCGCCGCGAGGATTTCGCGCACCGAAAAGCCTTGGCCGGTGCCGAGATTGAACGCGCCGCCGGCATGCCCTTCCAGCAGCAGCTTGATCGCCAGCACGTGGGCTGCCGCGAGATCGGTGACGTGGATGTAGTCGCGGATCGCGGTGCCATCGGGCGTGTCGTAATCGTCGCCGAACACGGCGAAGTCAGGCACATGCCCCTGCAGCGCCATCATGGCGCGCGGAATGAGATGGGTTTCGACCTCGCGCAGTTCGCCGATGCCGCCGGCAGGATCGGCCCCGGCGGCGTTGAAGTAGCGCAGCGCAAAAGAGCCGAAACCATAGGCCGAACGATAATCCGCCAGCACGCGCTCGATCATCCATTTCGAGCTGCCATAGGGATTGATCGGCGCGCACGGATAATTCTCCGGCAGCGCCTTGCTGTCGGCGTTGCCATAGACCGCGCCGGTCGACGAGAACACCAGGCGGGGGCAGCCGGCTTCGCGCATGGTCTCCAGAAGCGTCAGCGTTCCAGCGAGGTTGTTGATGTAGTATTTCTGCGGATCGGTCATGGACTCGCCGACCAGGCTCGATGCGGCGAAATGCATGACGGCGGCGATGTCGTGCTCGGCAAAGGTCCGCGTCAGCGTCGCCTTGTCGGCGATGTCGCCGACCACGAGCGCGCCCGTGGCGAAGCCGCGATGGCCGGTTGAAAGGTTGTCGTAAACGACAGGCCGGTAGCCTGCGGCATCCAGCGCCCGGGCGCAGTGCGAGCCGATATAGCCGGCACCGCCGGTAACGAGAATGCCTGGGCGGCGGCTCATTGATTTCTGTCTCCTGCCTGTGCCGGTCGATTGCCTTGGTTGCAACACATAGAGTGAACGCGGATTGGTCGTCAAATCGCGACAGGTCAGGCGGGGCGGGCTTCAACTGGATGCACGAGGCCCGTTCGAAGGCCGGGTGCTGCAACTACAACGGTACGCGGCGCGATCATATGGTGCCTGCCGTGCGCAACGGTCCGTAGCTCGATGTTCGGCTGAAACGTGCATCCGGCAAGCCGCTGTCCCGCGAAGGCAAAATTAAGGCCTTGTGGCCGTACAGTCACGGTCGTGCAGGCATGCAACACGTATCAGGATTGTGCGGACGTTCTTCCTGTGTTCGCGAGAGTTCATGACCGCCAGCGCGCCGGAGGCGTATGTTTCGCGCCGAGTCACGGACGAGCGGTGAACGCTTTCTTGAATGTTGTTCCGGGGAAGAGCCGACATGCCAGCCTACATGCATCAGCACGATGATATCGAGCCCCCCTTCATGATTTGCCCGAGCTGCGTGGGGCTTCCGATGTTCGTGCGCGATGTCGAGCCGCATTGGAGCAAGGCGAGGATCGATTTCACCTACGAATGTGCCGGCTGTGGCACGGAGGCGCGGAAGACGATCGTCAAACCGGAATCGGAGCACTAGCTCCTGACTACCCATCCTCATATGGGAATTTGAGAGTCAAGGCTGTTCTCCTGGTTTGGGTTAGGGGTTTGACGGTGGTAGGGCGGCGCGTGGAGCCATGCGTAGCGCAGCGCGCCGACCGGGCTCCGGGCGAGGATTGGCTTCCGAAGATTTCTGCAGCTCACTGCATCACCTCATATCCGGTCGGATCGTTAGATCCGGACCCACCTTCCGCATGCTTGCGGCAAGGAAGCCTGGCTAGGATGAGACCCATCTACAAAACGACGTTTGAAGCCCTAGGATGGCACGGTCATCATCCATCCCCGCACGGGCGCGGCGAGGTGTTGGTTTATGCCTTCATGATTGCCTGCTCCGGAATGAGGCCCGTGGTGAGGTAGCGCCACAGCGCCACGATCAGCTTGCGCGCCAGGGCGACGATGGCGACGCGTTTGGCGCGCTTGCCGGCATTGGCGGTGCGGGTGCGGAACCAGCGGCTGAGCGCGCTGTCCGACTGATGGCGAAGCCACAGCCAGGCCAGCTCGATCGCCTTGTTGCGCGCCCGCGGGTTGCCAGCCTTGCTGATGCCTTGCTCGCGGTCGATGCCGCCGCTCTTCCAGGGGCTCGGCACCAATCCGCAGTAGCTGGCGACCTCGCGCCGGTTGCGGAAGTCCTTGTAGAACAGTTCGTTCACCAGCGTCGCGGTGAAGGCCGGGCCGAGCGCCTTGAGCCGCTGCAGGCTTGATCGCCGCTCCGCCATCGGAGGAGGAACGGGACAGGCCTGTGCAGTCTGTACCTGTTCCAACGCCGCAATCTGCTCGCGTACCATGGTCAGGCGCGCGTGTTCGCGCTTCACTTCGGCCAACGAATGAGGCGGCAACGGCTGCCCCTCCCAATCCCGCTGCTGCTCCAGAAAGCTGAGCCAGTCCCGTCGGCGCGGGTTGCCGACCGCCATGCCCGACAGACGCATCAGCGCCTTGATCCGGTTGGTATGGGCCGTCTGTTCCTTGACCAGACGATCCCGCTCCCGGCTCGCACGCCGGGCATCCTCGGCTTCCACGCTCGGGACGCGGACGATGCGGACCACCCGTGGCTCGCCCCGCAGATAGGCCATCAAGGTCCGCAGCATCAACTCGCCGTCGATCCGGTCCGTCTTCGCCCGCCGCGACCGCTGGTCCACGGCAATGCTGGCGGGATCAAAGACGTAGTTCGTGATGCCTGCCGTCAGCAGCAGCCGGTGCAGCCAAAAGCCATCATAGCCGGCCTCGTAGCAGCTCACGACGCGCGGCACAGACCCCAGCTTCTCGGCCGCCCGCGCCCTGATCTTCTCGATCAGGGCAAGCAACTCGACCTGATTGCCTCCCTCGAGCTTGTGGCGGGAGATCCGGTCACGAACCGGGCTGTGCAGCGTCACCAGCCAGGTCTTCTGACTTAGTTCGATCGAAACGAAAATTGTGCCAATATGGTCCGCGGTGGGCGTGACTGCGGTCGATGCTTGCATCTGACTTCTCCGATGGTTCGAGTGTGCAAACCCAAACCTATCGGAAAGGCCACGCTCACCGCCCCATGGAATCTACAAAGAGGGCGGCAATCTCGGTGGAGATTGCCGCCCTCGTCGCATCAGCCGTGAAGCTTAGCCATGCAGCTTGCTGGCGGTTTCCGCGATCACGCGTCCCTGGTAGCGCGCGCCGGCGAGTTCATTCTCGCTCGGCTGGCGGCTGCCGTCGCCGCCGGTGATCGTGGTGGCGCCGTAGGGCGAGCCGCCGGTGACTTCGTCGAGCTTCATCTGGCCGGCGAAGCCATAGTTGAGGCCGACGATGGTCATGCCGAAATGCAGCAGGTTGGTGATCACGGAGAACAGCGTGGTTTCCTGTCCGCCGTGCTGGGTCGCGGTGGACGTGAAGGCGCCGCCGACCTTGCCGTGCAGCGCGCCCTTGGCCCACAGCCCGCCGGCCTGGTCGAGGAAGTTCGCCATCTGCGACGCCATGCGGCCGAAGCGGGTGCCGGTGCCGACGATGATCGCGTCGTAGTTTGCGAGATCCTCGATCTTGGCGATCGGCGCGGCCTGGTCGAGCTTGTAATGCGACGCCTTGGCGACCTCGGCGGGCACCAGTTCCGGCACGCGCTTGATATCGACGGTCGCGCCGGCTTCGCGCGCGCCCGCGGCAACGGCATTCGCCATCGCTTCGATGTGACCGTAGGCGGAGTAATAGAGCACGAGAACTTTGGCCATGATGGTTATCCTTTGGGTTTGATCTGGCTGTTGTTGATGTGTTGAGGTGTCATTGCCGGGCTTGACCCGGCAATCCATCACCCTGGAAAGAGTCTCACGAAGAGGATGGATGCCCGGGTCACCTGCGCGAAAACGCGCTTCGCGCTTTTGCCCGGGCATGACAGTTCGGAGGGTGAGGCCTACGCCGCGTCGACCAGCACCAGTTCGGAATCCTCCAGTGCGGTGATCGTCAGCTTCGCCTCGTTGCGGATCGCTGCGCCATCGCGGGCGTTGACGCGCACGCCGTTGACTTCGACGCTGCCGGCCGCCGGCACCAGATAGAGGTGACGCGCCTTGCTCGCGTCGTATTCTGCGCTCTCGCCAGCCCTCAGCGTGGTGGCGAGCACCCGCGCATCGGCCCGGATCGGCAATGCATCCGTGTCGCCTTCGATCCCGCTGGCGATGGTGACGAGCTTGCCGGAGCGGTCCGACTTCGGAAACGGTTTGGCGCCCCAGGTCGGCTGGCCGCCTTTCGTCGTCGGCTCGATCCAGATCTGGAAGATTTTTGTCTTCGACGGTTCCAGATTGTACTCGGAGTGACGGATGCCGCTGCCGGCACTCATCACCTGCACGTCGCCGGCCTCGGTGCGGCCCTTGTTGCCGAGCGAGTCCTGGTGCGTGATCGCGCCTTCGCGGACATAGGTGATGATCTCCATGTTGGCGTGGGGATGCGCGGGGAAGCCGGTGTTCGGAGCGATCTCGTCATCGTTCCACACCCGTAAGCTGCCGTGCCCCATGTTGTCAGGATCGTAGTGGCTGCCGAACGAGAAGTGATGTTTTGCCTTCAGCCAGCCGTGGTCAGCGCCGCCCAGTTTGTTGAATGGTCTGAGTTCGATCATTGGATTTCTCCGTTGCCTCAACTTCGATGGGCATTTGATATGCCTGCGGCGTCGGTATAGAAATAGAAACTATTGAAACTCATTGTTTCCAAAAGCGAGCCTTAAGGCGGACCCATGTCGAAGCTCCCGGATTTCGAGGGATTGGCGATCTTCGCAAAAGTCGTGGAATTACGGTCGTTTGCGGCGGCAGCGACCGAGCTGATGCTGTCCAAGGCGACGGTGTCGAAGGCGGTCAGCCGGCTGGAGCAGCGGCTCGGCGCGCGGCTGTTCAACCGCACCTCGCGGCGGCTGGCGCTCACCGATGCCGGCCAAAAGCTCGCCGAGCGCGCGGCGCGCCTGCTGGCCGACGGCGAAGCGGCCGAGAGCGAAGCGCTGTCGCAATCGACGGCGCCGCGCGGCCTGGTCCGGCTCGCGGTGCCGATGACTTTTGGCGTCAAGGCCGTCGCGCCGCTGCTGCCGGAGTTTCTCGCGGCCTACCCGGAAGTCTCGATCGATCTTCATCTGAGCGACGCGACAGTCGATCTGATCGGCGAGGGGTTTGACGCCGGCCTGCGCATCGCGCGGCTGCCGGATTCGTCGCTGATCGCGCGGCGGCTGTGCGCGATGCCGCGCTTCACGGTGGCCGCACCGTCCTACCTCAAACAGCACGGCCGGCCGACGCATCCGATGCATCTCGCGCAGCACAAATGCTTCGGCTATGCCTATCTCTCCACACCCGGTGTCTGGCACTACACCAATTCGGCCGGCGAGCAGGCCAGCGTCCGGCCCGCGGGCCAGCTCCGCGTCAACAATGGCGAAGCGCTGCTGCCGTCGGTGATCGCGGGATTGGGGATCGCCGATCTGCCGGATTTCATCGTCGGCGATGCGATCGCGTCCGGCGAGGTCGAGGTGATCCTGAAAGGCTGGCATCAGCCCGAAGGCGCGGTGCATCTGGTGACGCCGCCGGGCGGCCCGCGTCCCGCGCGCGTGGAAGTGCTGGCGGATTTTTTGACGAAGCAGTTTGCGAAAGGGAAGAAGCGGAAGCCGTGAGTTGTTTTCTTCACCCGCCCCTCGAGGGGGCGGGTCGTCACGCATCGCAAGATGCGTGGCGGGGTGGGGTGACAGACTATCCGCGCATGGTCCGTTGGCTGGGATGACGATCTTTCCACGTCCAAAAGAGAATGCGCGGATAGTCTGTCACACCCGCCCCGTCTCACATGGCGCTGCGCTCCATGTGAGCCGACCCGCCCCCTCAAGGGGCGGGTGGGTCCGAGCACTATCGCGAGACCTGTTGATTGAGCTAGGCTGCCTTCAACAACGAAAATAATCCGGGAGGCAACCACCCATGAACCGCCGCGAACTTCTGAAAGCCGCTGCCGCGCTGCCGCTGGCGCACACCGCGCTCTTCCACACCGCCTTCGCGCAAAGCCCATACCCCTCGCGCACCGTCACCATGATCGTCCCGTTCCCGCCCGGCGGCCAGGCCGATCTGGCGGCGCGGCCGGTGGCGCTCGCGCTGGAGCGGATTCTCGGCAAGCCCGTGATCGTCGACAACCGCGCCGGCGGTGGCGGCGGATCGGTCGGCAATGCGGCGGCCGCGCGCGCCGAGCCGGATGGCCATACGCTCTTGATGACGCTGTCCTCGCTCGCCGTGCTGCCGGAAGCCGACCGGCTGTTCGATCGGCCGGTCGCCTATGAAGTCTCGCAGTTCGCGCCGATCGCGCGCGTGCTCGCCGATCCGACGCTGCTGGCCGTGCCGGCGTCGGCGCCGTGGAAGACGCTGCAGGAATTCGTCGACGACGCCAGGAAGCGTCCCGGGCAGATTCCGTACGGCTCGTCCGGTCCCTACGGCACGCTGCATGTGGCGATGGAAATGTTTGCGGCGAGCGCCGGCATCAAGCTGCTGCACGTGCCGTTCCGCGGCGCCGGCCCGGCGCTGACCGCGCTCTTGAGCGGCACCGTGCAGGCGGTGGCGTCGGCGCCGGGTACGCTGAAGCAGCAGGTCGATGACGGCAAAATGCGCGTGCTCGCCAACTGGGGCGCCGAACGCGTCAGGAGTTTTCCCGATCTGCCGACCTTCCGCGAACTCGGTTACAAGGATGTCGAGTTCTACATCTGGGCGGGACTGTTCGCGCAGGCGGCGTTGCCGGCGCCGATCATGACGCAACTGCGCGAAGCGATGGCGCAGGCGGTAAAAGCCCCCGAAGTGGTCAAGACGTTCGAGACCGCGGGCAGCCCCGTTGCCTATCAGGACGCGCCGGCGTTTTCAAAATTCGTCGCGGAAGACAGTGCGCGCCTGGTCGCAGCAGTGAAGAAGATCGGCAAGGTGGAATAGGGAACCGCTTCACATTTTTTTGTTTGCACCAACGTCGCGTGGCCGCATTCATTCGGCAGGCTTGATGCTCATCGCCGCGGAGTTCCCGCGTCAATTGAAAACCGAAGAGAAAGGACGCCATCCATGCCAACGCAGCGGATTGTCCTCAGCCTTGCCGTTGCGATCGCCGGCATCGGCGCCGCTACCTCCGCATCGTCGCAGGAAAATCGCGGAACCTGGGAACAGCAGATGGCCTGCACGCCGGACGTCTGGCGTCTGTGCGGCGACAAGGTTCCCGATGTCGGCCGCATCGTGGCCTGCTTGCAGCAGAACACGCCGCAGCTCTCGAGTGGTTGCCGCGCGGTGTTCGACTCCAGCGCCGAACAGCAGCAGGCCAGCCGCATGCCGCCGCCGCGTGGACAGCAGATGGCGCCGCGCGGCCGCGCGCAGCAACAGCTACCGCCTCCGCCGGCCGTGCAGCCGCAGCCGAGACCGTATTATGAGGAAGACGAGTAGGCTGGCGTTTCCGGCGCGGGCCTGAGTTCGCAGACGTCGACCCACTCGGCCGACGTCAGTTCGGCCATGCGCATTGGCGTGATCTTGACCGCGCTGTGGGTCGAGCCCGCGGCCGGCACCACGATGTCGAACGCCTTCAGCGAGACGTCGCAATAAACCGGCAGCGGCGTCTTCAATCCGAACGGACAGACGCCGCCGACCTCATGCCCGGTGATCTCGGCGACCTCGTCGAGCCCCAGCATCTTCGGCTTGACGCCGAACAGCGCCTTCACCTTCTTGTTGTCCATCCGCGAGGTGCCGGCGGCCACGATCAGCACGACGCGCTCGCCGACGCGTAAGCTCAATGTCTTGGCGATCCGCGCCGGCTCGACGCCATAGGCTTCGGCGGCCAGTGCCACCGTCGCGGAACTCATCTCGGACTCGATCACCGCAATATCGGGTGCCTTCTCGGCGAAGAAGGCGCGGACGGACTCAAGACTCATTTCGGGACCTTATGCAGACAGCAGCGCGGGCAGTTCGGCGAGGCCGTGGATCCGGTGATCGGGGACGACGCCGAGTTCATCCATCTGGGTACGCAGCGCCCAAAACATCGTCAATGGCGGCAGCGTCTCGCTTTCGAGGCAGGCCAGTGCCATCTTTTCCGGCGTCACCCGCTCGATCCACGCGACGTTCAGCCCGAACGCCTTGGCGCCACAGGCGTCCCAGGGGTTGGAGGAGATGAACAAAACCTCTGCCGGCGGCACATGCAGCACCTCCTCGATCAGCATGTAGGCTTCGGGGCTCGGCTTGAAACTCTTCTTGGCGTCCACGCTGATCACCGCATCGAGCAATAGGTCGAGCCCGCTGTTGCGCACCAGCGCATTCAACATATCAGGGCTGCCATTGGACAGGATCGCAAGCTTGCGATCCTTCATCGCTGAAAGCGCCGCGAGCGCATCCGGATAGAGATCGAGATGCAGATATTTGTCGATGATGCGCGCAAAAGTCTCGTCGTCATATTCCAGCCCGAGGCTGCCGAGCGTGTAGGCCAGCGCGTCGCGCGTCACGACCGAAAAATCCTCGTAGCGCCGCATCAGCGAGCGCAGCCAGGTGTATTCGAGCTGCTTGATGCGCCAGATTTGCGTGATGATCCCGCCATAGCCGGGAAACGCCTCCTCGGTGACGTCAGCCACCGACTGGACGTCGTACAATGTGCCATAGGCATCGAAGACGACGGCTTTGATGGTCATGATTGATGCTTTCGTGCGTCGATCAGGTTGGTCATGAACCGGACAGGCGCCGATGATATGCCTTCAGATCCCTAAAATCTTCCTTGCGTTGGCCTTCAGCACCTTCGGCCGGATATCTTCCCGAATCTCGAGCTTGGCAAAATCCGCCAGCCAGCGGTCCGGCGTGATCACCGGCCAGTCCGAGCCGAACAGCATCTTGTCCTGCAGGATCGAGTTGATGTAGCGGACCAGGATCGGCGGAAAATATTTCGGCGACCAGCCGGAGAGGTCGATATAGACGTTCGGCTTGTGGGTCGCGACCGACAGCGCCTCTTCCTGCCAGGGGAAGGAGGGGTGGGCGAGGATGATCTTCAGATCGGGGAAGTCCGCCGCCACGTCGTCCATGTACATCGGGTTGGAATATTTCAGGCGCATGCCCATGCCGCCGGGCATGCCCGAACCGACGCCGGTCTGTCCGGTGTGGAACAGCGCGATCGCGCCGCCCTCGTTGATCGCTTCGTACAGTGGATAGGCCATGCGGTCGTTGGCGTAAAATCCCTGCATGGTCGGATGGAATTTGAAGCCGCGCACGCCGTATTCCTCGATCAGCTTGCGCGCTTCGCGCACGCCGAGCTTGCCCTTGTGCGGATCGATCGAGACGAACGGGATCAGGACGTCGAGATGGTCGGAGGCGACCTCCAGCATTTCGTAATTGTTGTAGCGGCGGAAACCGGTCTCGCGTTCGGCATCGACCGGGAAGATCACGGCGGCGATGTTTTTCGAGCGGTAGTAGGCCGCGGTCTCCGGCACGGTCGGCGGATGCTTGTGCGGCGACTTGAAATAGTCGGCCATCTGCGCCTGGAAATCGTCGTAGCCATCGTCGCCATGCATGCCGCAGGGCTCTTCCGCGTGGGTGTGGATGTCGATCGCCACCACTTTCTCGATATCGGGCAGTTTGAGCTTGGGCATCTGGCTTCCCCGGCGCTTGATTTTTGGTTCTGGAAAATTGATTATACTATATAACAAATTCCGCAAGGCGGCAGAAGAAAAACAACAAGGGAGCGTGGCATGGCCCAAGTTTCGTCGGATGGCCAAGTCTCTTCTGAAGGCATAGCGGCCTTCGAGACCGATTTCTGGAAAGACGCCAATCTGCGCAAGTCCTGGGACGACATCGTTCCCGGCGAGCCGCGCAAGACCATTCCCTACACGCTCACCAAGGAAGCGATCGAACTGTACTGCAAATCGGTCGGCGAGGATCACCCGATCTATTTCGACGAGGCCTACGCCAAAACCACCCGCTATGGCGGGCTGATCGCGCCGCCCTCGATCCATATCCTATTGATGTTCTCCTGCACGCCGGCGGATGACTGGATGCGCTCGCCGGGCACCGTCAATGCCGGGCAGTCCTGGAGCTACAACATCCCGGCGCGGCCGGGCGACGTCATCACCCTGCAGGCCCGCGCGCTCGACAAGTTCATCAAGCGCGAGCGGCTGTTCGTGGTGCACGACAACGTCTTCTTCAACCAGCGCGGCGACGTGATCTGCTCCGGCCGCGGCTGGACCATCCGGCCGGTATAGGGGAGGGCGCCATGACCACGACGTTCGAAAATCTCACCGCCGGCGACGTCATCGACGGCCCCAGCTTCGCCGTCAGCCGCGAGTCCATCCGCCTGTTTTGCGATGCCTCGCTCGACTACAACCCGCTGCATCTCGACGACGACTACATGAAGGGCTCGTTCGGGAAGACTAATTTCGGCGGCATCATCATGCACGGCATGAACAATTTCGGGCTGATCTCGCGGATGATCACCGACTGGTCCTATCCGGCCGGCGCGATCCATCGCCGGCTGGAAACAAGGTGGGTCAAGCCTGTGAAGCCCGGCGACACCATCCAGCCGACTGGAATCATCAAGTCGAAGCAGACCACGCAGAATTCACGCTGGGTGCTGATCGACGTGATGGTGAAGAACCAGGCCGGCGAGAAGGTCGCGACCGGCGAGGCGATGGTGGAGTTTCCGCGTTAGTACCGGCGGTGCGGATATTCATTTGCGTTCTGGAAGACCCACGCACGTCGTCGTGCCGTCGGTTTCCCGCGCCGCCGTGCTGCATGGACGAGCGGGGACGGTCTTTGAGGACACGCCATCTTCTGCAGGCACGGACAGTCCCCTCTTCGAGGTTTCGGGGGGCGTTGGTGCAGTCGATGCCTGCCCTGAGGCCGGTGCAGACCCCGCCGGAGCAGGGCCGCCTGCGCCCACGGGTGGCGTACCTGTCGTTCCGCCGATGACCCCGCCGCTGGTCGGGGGATTTTGGCTTGGTGACGTTGGGGGAGACTGAGGAGCGGCGGGTGAAGTGGCTGCCGCCGCGGGTCTCGGAGCTCCACCACCGACAGCTCCAGCCGGGGCCCCGCCGCCGACGGGGCCGGCCGGAGGGCCGCCTCCCACAGCGGCGCCACCAGCACCGGCGGCCGTGCCCGTGCCTCCTTGTCCGCCTCCTGCGCCTGCCGCACCAGCGCCGCCACTGCCGCTGCCGGCAGCGCCCGCCCCGGCACCGCCCGCACCGCCGCCACCGCCTCCCCCACCTTGCGCAAAGGAAGCTCCGGTTGACAGCCAGGCAATCAAGAGTGTCGTGAGAACTGCTTTGGACCGGCGCATAAGCACCTCCGTTGATGCATTCGGAGATAAACTGGCGCGCGCGCCGGTCGGTTCCTCGGTAATTCAAGCTGGACGTGATCGGAAGGCTGGTCGAGCTTGGCTGAAGGCCAAGACCAAGGATACCTCCCCTTCGGGACGCGTACCCTGCGGGCTTGCTCCCCACGACAAGTTGCGTTCGATTGCGCAAAATATGGGGAGTATGCGAACGTCACTTATTTTTTGCGGTGTTCTGATGTGTTGCCAGCCCGCGCTCGTAGTATGCGGGATGGCAGCCCGGGTTATCGCGACAACTCCGGGCATCGACGAGAGTTAAGTGCACTGTCACCGTAATGACTGGGGACGCGTGTCGTTTTCACACCGGCTTGAATGGGGCGCTGTACGGCGTGAACTGCAAAAACACCCCAGCACTAGGCAAATGATCAAAGCGAATGATCACAATGACTTATGAATGCAATTTCACTTTACGTTCGTATTAACATGGCCGAACGGGCGACTTCCACAATCAATCGTGTTGTGCAGACCGCCGCTCGCAGACACTCCTCTACCTGTGACGCCTCAGCTCGTCTATCTCAACAGCGTCGATCTCGATCTCGACTTCGCATTGAACGAATTCGATCTCAGACCGCTCAGGTGCGCCATTATCAAACCTGACATCCACCTCAGCCGTATAGAGACCAACATGCGGCACGATAGAGCTGAAATTGTTAGTTTCTTCGTAATCGTCATCGCCGTAGTAGACGACTCGTTCTACGTCAACATCTAGCCAGATATTCAAGATCGCCTCGAACTCCACATCGCATGTAAACTTGTCACCTTGCCGTGTGATGACATTCAGGTTTGCAATTGCAACTTGGTCCACAGACTGCACTTCGCTGCTAGCGATGCTTACGCGGCCGTCGACCCTCGCCAAGCCTCGTACAGCAATGTCCGCACGCTCCAGGCACGCGATCAATTTGGCCTCCAGTTGCTGATTACGTTGCATGAACGACAGGATGCTGTCGTGAATTGCCTTCGTAACCGTCGCTCTCGATATGACTTCCGAGAGGTTATCAACGGCAATCAGCTCCGAGATGCGAGCGCAGCAAGCCTTCAAGTCAGCATCTCCGGAGACCACGTATATTTGCCTTCCAATTGTCCTTGCTCGTTCCTGCAGTGACAACGCCACAAATGCATCCGGAAATTCTGACTTCTTCTTTGCGCTGAATGGCGGTCGTGCGTTGAAATACGCGTCGAACACCTGCGAAACATCCTTACTCAACGGCACATCGACGGCGTTCAACGATTGCATATACGCGTCAAATCGCTCATGAAGCATGGCCGACGCGTCCGGCGCTTCCAACGCTTCCATTGCGGAGGCGCAGTTAAGTTGGCGCAACACTACGTCATGCTTGTCCATTGCCCCACGAGCATTTTGGAGGGCTTCCTCAATCTTGCTATGGACTTCGGAGCGCGTCACGCTTGTGGTGAGTACCTGCACATGACGAGTTCGAACTAGCTCCCGAAGACGATTACATGATTTTGAATTCCAATTCAGCCGCTCCTTCACCCAAACCTGCGTGTCGATAAACACTTGGTCTGTCTCAAGCTGGTCGCGGCCGTCTTCGTCACTCATGATGCGCTAGGAAGGCTTAGCGGGAGTGTTGCCACCTGAGATTAAGGCAGGCGTGCCGGCGCCAATAGCTGGGGTTGTAAACAGGTTTGATTGAGTCGACCTAGGCAGTATTCGCGTCAGGCTGCACACATCGGCGACAGACTTAGGTGGCTGAGGGAACCACTTCTCAAAAGTGAGCAGCGGCACGCACCGCCCTTCCCATGTCTTACCCTTGCCGTTATCGAACGTTTGAAAAACAATACCTTTCACACCCAACACGTCCCTGAGATGGAGGCAGGTCTGCAGATGAATGGCGTCGCCAAGCCCTATAGAACGCAGGTTTTGCGTCGTCGCATCCGACGGATTGGTCGGAATGCAGTCTCGCAATATGCCCGCTGCCGTCATAATGTTCGGGTTTGCGTCGATCAGGGAAACCGCGCCTTGCATCGTGTCGAAGAATGCATTGATCGACCGATGCCCTTTTTGTTTGAGGAACCTTGGCTTAATCTCAGCCAGCGCAATCGTTGAAGTATAAATTTTGGCCTTGCCATTCCTCGCGTCGTTAAGAAGCTCGAGCACGTCGGCCTGATGGTGCGGGGGCTGTCCCGTCAGCAGACAGTAGAAGATGCACGAGTCCCAGTAAAAATGTTCAATCACCGAGGTCCTCGTCCCAGCTGGGGTGCTCGTATGGGTCAAACGTGTTGGCCCAGGACGCGAGGTCGCCCTTGGGTGAAATCGGTTGAATGTCAACGATGTTAATGCGGGCTGGCAGACCCGACCGGCCATCATAGACGGCGGTACCATAAACCCGCGCTCGCTTGTCGATAGCCGCCCGAACCTTTTCAAGATCTTCGCGCTTGAACACGCAGGCGATCTCGGCCCCTCCTGCGTTGAGTACGAGTTTAACTTCGGGCAGAGCGCCTCGCAGGTCTACTTCGAGGATCGTTCCATCGAACGAACCATACGCAGAGCCCCTAAACCAACTTGCTTCTTCATCGGGCGCGAACAGTTTTTCGTAAAGGTCAATGTGCGTGATTGTGTCGGCCTGATCGACGAGCATTGTATCAACCCGGATGATCTCCGTACCAATCCAAACTTCTGCATAGCTGAAGTTCTTACGAGAGCCGCGACCGAGCTTCGCAATGTGATGCGCACAATTACCGTATTGAAGTGCCCTGTCGCGATCACCTCGCATGATGGCGTCTGCACAATCTTCAAACCCCGCAATAGCCGACCGAGCGGCCATGATATGCTCGAACTTCGGAAGTGCGGCCTCGGCAAGCACGACGGTCGGGTTTGAGGACGAGAGCTTGGCAATCTTGTAGTCGTGAGTAACGACCTCATTGAGTGCCTTATCGGCGGCACGCAGTGCTGAGACTAGCCGTTTCAGCTTCTCGGCAAAGAGGCTCGCAGAGACATTCCCGTCGCCGCCGACAGGGCTAATCACGCGAAAGCGCAGTTCGCCGTCTTGCAGCGCTTCTGGGACGAGCTCGTCCATCACCGACCTCTTTAGGGGCGGTAAATAGTTGCACAAGGCCGGGGCGGCGTCACCAGCAATCTCTACCCCGGCGCGAGAACCTTCGTAGAAGGTGAACGGGCGGTGATGACCAGCAGGAGATCGAGCAACAGCGTTGCACCGCAGAACGGGGGCCAAGCCCAGGATTACGGTGACAGTGCATTAAATAGTTAGATGTCGTCGCCACGAGTCGACGCTGCGCGAGTGGTATTCGCGCTGATTGCAGCGGCATCGCCGCGGCTGCTGGTTCGCTCTTCTCTAGCCGAACAGCGGCGAATGAACTATCGTCACCCCATGACAGGCACCAAGCGCATCCTCGGCGATCAGTGTTGTGGCGCGATCATCGACTATCAGGATTACTTCCTGGCGCAACTCGAGCCGCGCAGCCGCGCGCGGCTGGGCAGGAACATGGGAAGCTTCGCGCGCCTGCTCGCCTATATGCGCATTCCGACGATCGTCACGCTGGAGCGCCCGGTTGACCGTAAGGGCGCGGTGCCGGCGGGTGTCACGGCCACGCTCGGCAGCGCCGCAAAGTCATTCGAGAAGAGCTTCTTCGATCTCACGAAGGAGAAGCCCATTCGCAGCTACCTCAAGCGCCTGAACAGGAAGCAGATCGTTGTCGCGGGATGTGAAACCGATGTGTGCGTCCTGCAATCGTGCCTTGGCCTGCTCGATCTCGGGTTCGATGTCTTCGCCGTCGAGGAATTGCTGTTTTCCTCCGCCAGCCGCACCGACGCGGCCGTGGAGCGGTTGAAAGCCGCCGGTGTCATCTTTGTATCGTACAAGACGTTGTTCTTCGAATTGACCGAAGCCGTGGCCGGCGGACCTCATGCCGACGACATGATCGCCAGGCTCGGCGCGTTCCCGGATGATCTCCCGGAGGAGGCCGAGCACTGAAGCGCCAACAAAAAAGGGCCACCTCGAAAGGTGGCCCTTGATCCGTCCTGCGACGTATTTATTCGACGATCTCGACGATCCGTCGGCTGCGCGGTTCGACCAGCACGGTGCGGCCGTTGACCACCGTGTAGCGATAATCGCGAACGCCATATTCCTGCGGGACGTCGTAATAGGTGACGCCTTGTTCCGGCAAGACGACGCCGACCCGCACATCTTCGCGATACTGGTAAGACGGCCGCCGCTGTTCGACGACGTAGCTGCGAAAGCGCGGACGCTCGTCGATGCCCAACACGCCGTTCACGCCGCCGACGACACCACCCACCACGCCGCCAACGATGGCGCCCACCGGACCTGCGGCCCGCTCGCCCTCTCGCGAGCCTCGCTCGACGCCTCCGGGGACGCCCTGCGCCTGGGCGGCGAACGGCAACGCCACGCTGGCGGCAACGACAGCAATTCCGATGAAACGGCGGATCATGATCTCTCCAATGGTAATGGATGTGTGCGCGTGACAAGCGACGAGAGCGGGTTACGTTCCCGGCTATCTCGGCTTGTGGCGGAAGGAACCGGTGCAAGTGGCGGTCATGGCGCGGAAAGGCGCCGCTTGACGCCCTATCAGCTCGTCACGGTCCAGGGATCGATCACCGTCAGACCGGCGGCATTGAACGCACTGGTGTCGCGCGATGCGATGGCGAAGCCGTGCGCGGCAGCGATCGCGGCGATATAGCCGTCGGGCGTGGGAAAACCCTTTCCGGCCGCGCGTGCCTTGACGGCGAGATCGGCATAGCGCCGTGCCGCCGGGGTATCGAAGTCGACGACGCGGCCGGCGAACTGGTCGAGCAAGCGGTCGATCCGCGCTGCCAGCATATCCTTTCGCTTGCCGTCCGGCAGCGCGCCGATGCCGAAGAGAAGTTCGGCCACGGTGATGCTGGAAATGAACAGCGTCTCTGCCGCCTGGGCATCGAGCCATGCCATGACCGATGGGTGGGGTTCGGGTTTGATCGCCTCAGAGACGACATTGGTGTCGAGCAGCACCATTCGAGCGCGAAGTCATTCAAACTTGATAGGCTCGGCGGGACGCGTATCGCGGACCTGTTCGAGGGCCTCGATATCGGCATTGGTGAGACCCATCTTCCGACTTATCTCCGACATAGCGGTGCCGAGCCGCAAGCGGCCCTCGGGACGGACGGCGGCCTCCAGAATGGCGCGCATTTCTGCTTCGGTGCTGCGATTGTGCTTGGCCGCGCGGACCTTCAGCGCCCGATGCGCCTCCTCGGAGAGGTTGCGGATGGTGACAGCGGCCATGATGGCGGCCTCCATGGAATGACTGCGATGCTATCAAAATAGGATAAATGATATCATTTTTCAAGAAGGGCGCCGTTAACGCGAGGTATCAAAACACCTCCGGGCGGGCGGGGCTTTTCTACTTTGCATGGGGTTGTTTTCGATGTTTTTGATTCGGGCGCCCCGCCCGACGAAGCCTATTCAGGCACGCCGGTCTGCCCCCGGGTCGTCAGCTTGCTGCCGGTCGCCTGCTTCGCAAGGTGAGCGCTCGGCGGCACGACGTCCTTGGCGAGGCCAAGCCAGGCCAGGAAGCGAATCGTCAGCCAGGTGTTGTCGATCTCCCACCAGCGATGGCCGTGTCGCGCCGAACGTGGATCGGCGTGGTGGTTGTTGTGCCAGCCTTCGCCGTTGGAGATCAGCCCGACCACGAGGTTGTTGCGGCTGTCCTCGTCGGTTTCGTAGTTCCGATATCCCCATACATGAGTCACCGAGTTGATCGCCCACGTGATGTGCCAGACCAGCACCGTGCGCACGAACACGCCGAACATCAGGATGCTCAATCCGGTGGTGGCCGCCGCGGCCGCGGTTTCTCCTGACAGCCACGCGACAGCGAAGCCCGCGCCGAAGAACAGCGGCATTTGCAGCAGATTGATCCAGATCAGCCCGTGATGGCGTTCGAGCGCGACGTAGAAGCGGTCGCGCAGGATGTCCTTGGCATAGCGTTCGTAGATGCCGAGCCGCGAGAGCTCCGGCTGATGGACCAGGAGCCAGCCAATGTGGCTCCAGAAGAAGCCGGCCAGCGGGGAGTGCGGGTCCGGCTGTTCGTCGGCGAATTGATGGTGGCGGCGGTGAATGGCGACCCAGCGCGCCGGGGTTTCCTGCAGGCAGGACATCGCGATGACGACCATGGCGTGCTCGAGCCATTTGGGACATTTCAGGCCGCGGTGGGTGAGAAGCCGGTGGTAGCAGAGGTTGATGCCAAGCAGCCCGCACAGATGGGTGCCGACGATCGCGACGAGGAGACCGCTCCAGCTGAAATAGCCGGGCATGAAGGCCAGCACGGCCACGGCGTGATAGGCGCCGATGCCGATGATGTAAGGCCAGTTCAGCTTGAACGGGTGGACCCCCGCCGGCAGCGACATCCGGAAGCCTTTGAGCGGTGGGAGAGGGGCGTCGGGCGCGAGAACAGCGATTCTTGTGGGCGGCCTTGGAGCGGTCGTCATGCCGAAATCGGTTCCATTCTATCGGAGTTCTGGCGGGCGTCGTTCCGGGCCGATTCGTCTTATACGGGGGGCGGAGCCTGGATCGCGTTCATAAATCCGAGGCTATTTGACGCTGCGGTCTGCCCAAAAACGGCCGTTGAATCAGCTGCATAACGTTTGAGACCAGTGATTGTTGCGGCGTCCCGAGAGTTGCGACGGGTTAATTGACATCAAGGCCTGCGATGGCTTAGAAACCCCGCTGTCCCGGGCGGTTGGCCGCTTTCGGGATAAATCCCATTTGCCACTTTCGGGTAGCTCAGGTTCGGCCTTCAACACGGCCTTTCAAAGCATCAGGATTGTCCCATGAAGGTCCGTAACTCGTTGAAATCGCTGCGTGGTCGCCACCGCAACAACCGTCTGGTCCGCCGCAAGGGCCGGGTTTACGTGATCAACAAGGTGCAGCGCCGCTTCAAGGCCCGCCAGGGTTAAGCCCGAGGCTTGGTCAGGCTCGCCGGTGCCGCGCGGTTTTTTCCACGTTTCACAAGTCTTTGACGACGCGCTGCCCTTGCGGCGCGATTTTGTACGTCTAGACTTGGCGCATGGTTTTCAGATTCCCAGGTAGCTGCCGGACCGTCACCACAGCCGTTTTCGTGGCCGCTGCTGTCCTGGCAGCCGTGCCGGCTTACGCGCAGAACAACGCCCAGGTCGTTCCTCCGCCAAAAGCCCAGAAGAAATTGCCGGAACCGCCGAGCAAGCTTCCCAATATCGGCGCGGATCGCACCCGTGGGCTGGACTTCCTGTTCGGCGCACTCAAGGCCGCCCCCGATGAGGCCAGCGCCAAGCATGTCGAGGCGCGGATCTGGGCGTTGTGGATGAAGACCCCGAGCGACACGGCGGCGCTGTTGATGCTGCGCGCCAAGAGCGCGATGGAGGCGCAGAAAGTCGACGTCGCGCTGAAATTGCTCGATTCTGTCATCAAGCTGCGCCCCGACTATGTCGAGGCCTGGAACCGGCGCGCGACGCTGCATTACCTGAAGAACGACTACAACCGGTCCCTGGAGGATATCCGGCAAGTGCTGATCCGGGAGCCCCGGCATTTCGGCGCGCTGGCGGGCCTCGGCATGATCATGCAGGAAATCGGCGACGAAAAGCGCGCGCTCGACGCATTCCGCAAGGCGCTGGCGGTCAACCCGCACCTCGAAAAAGTGCCGGACCTGGTCAAGACGTTGACCGAAAAGGTCGAAGGCCGCGATATCTGAGGCGTGCCTGATCCGGCCCTGCCGGCGGGAACGTCGCACCGCTGGACGTGCGAGATCGTCACGAGCAACCCCGTCAGGTCGGTGGTGAATCTGGTTCGGAAACGGACCCTATCGGTCGCCCGACCATGCCAAGCTGGCCCGTTCGACCATTTCCGGTTGCCCGGCGGTGAAAGAGCCGCCCGCAACCACGCAGGATCACGAGAAACAATCCGATCAAGCCGTTTTCGAGCCGCTTCGCGTCAGAAAACGCTTCGGCCCCAAAAAAACCTAGTGCACCGCGTTGCTGCCGCGAGCCATGCCGTCGAGGCCTACGGCGGCGTAGAACTGCGCCAATTCCGCTTCAAGCTGCTCGTTGACACGCAACAGCGCCTTGAGGGCGCCGCGGATGTCGCCATTGCAGCTCGCGACGATCTGATCGATGGCCGCTTCGCTTGCGTCGGAAATCATGGGTACTTCTCCGAGTTTACGCTGGAACAATTTGTAGTGAGACCCTGCTCCTGTGGATACCGGGTGTGTCGCAGGCGCCCGACTACTTGGCCATGAGGCGCGCGCAGAAATGGCGAAAGTGTCAGCGCCACTGTATAAAGTTGCTGATGACGTCATGATGACCCCGCTATCCACAGATTTCAGGTCCTGTGGACAACGTCCGAAACCGGCACCGGTCCGGCCCGTAACTCGCTGGTGCAGAAAATTGGCCGGGAATCGTCGATGTTGGTGGTGATTTTCGTGGCGGCGTTGGCGGTGCTGGCGCTGGTCACGCGAGCCGGCGTCTTCCTTAGCGAGCGGGACCATCCCGCCCGGGGCACCATGGTCGAGGTGGCGGGCGGCACCCTCCATATTCTCGACATCGGCCCGCGCGAGGCGGCCGGTCCGCCGATCGTGATGATCCACGGCGCAAGCTCCAATCTCGAGGTGATGCGGCAGCCGGTCGGCGAGCGGCTGGCCCGCAGGCACCGCGTGATCCTGATCGACCGTCCCGGGCATGGCTGGAGCACCCGCGCCCGTACGGAGGACTCGACCCCCGAGATTCAGGCCCGCATGATCGAAGAGGGGCTGGGCAAGCTCGGCGTCCGCAGCGCGATCTTCGTGGTGCACTCCTGGGCCGGCGCACTGGGGGGACGCATCGCGCTGGACTACCCGGCTTCCGTGGCCGGCCTGGTGATGCTGGCGCCGGTGGCCTACCCATGGCCCGGCGGTGTCGGGAGCTACAACCGGCTGATCGCCACCCCGGTGATCGGCCCGCTATTGGCCCATACCATCACGCTGCCGCTTGGCCTCCTGCTGGCAGAGCCGGGCGCGCGGAGCGTATTCCAACCCCAGCCGATGCCGGACGGCTTCGTCAAAAACACCGCCACGCCCCTGTTGCTGCGACCACGCGAATTCATCGCCAATGCGCACGACCTGATGACGCTGAAGGCGGCGGTCGCCGCGCAGGCGTCGCGCTATGCCGAGATCCAGGCGCCGGTTACGATCATCACCGGCGCTGTCGACAAGACGGTATCGACCAACATCCACTCGCGCCCGTTCGCGGCTGCCGCGCCGAACGTCAAACTGATCGTGCTGCCTGATGTCGGCCACATGGTTCAGTATGCCGTTCCCGATCGCGTCGTTGCCGAGGTCGAGATGATGATCTCGGTGCTGGCGCCAGGCGCAGAAGCGGCGGCGCATTGAGGCGGTTGGCCGCTCACATCGCCCCCCTGCCCGTGCAGGGCAGGGTGAACGCGGTCCTCACTTTTGCTTGCCGTCCTTGTCGAACGAGGCAACATAGGCCCAGAGATTGTTGGCCTCGTTCTCGTTCTTGATGCCGGCGAACACCATCTTGGTACCGGGAATCTTTGCCTTTGGGTCCTTGATGTATTCGAGGAATACGTCCTTGCCCCAGGTGATGCCGGAATTCTTGTTGGCATCTGAATAATTGTAGCCCTCGACAGTGCCGGACTTGCGGCCGTCCAGCCCGTTCAGCGCAGGGCCGACCTTGTTCTTGGCGCCTTCGCCAATCGCGTGGCAGGCTAGGCATTTGTTGAATGACGTCTTGCCGGCGGCGACGTCCTGCGCCAGCGCGCCGGATGTTGCGGTCAACGAGGCGGCGACAACCAGCGTGCTCAAAATCGATATTTTCATGCGGTGCTCTTCGTTTCTTCCCGGGTCACAGAGGCAGGTTCTTGTGGCAGGCCTGTTTCAACAGGACAAGCCACGAAACCTTGACAGGTTTCACTATCGCAAACTTGTCCCAGAGAGAACTGATCGGCCGGGCCGTGGCAATCCGACCTTTGGACGGCCTACCCAAAGCGCGGCAGACGTGCTTGATTTGCCACCACAAATCGTTATTCGCGGGCCTGGAGGATACGCATGGCCATCATGATGCCGGCTGCCGATCAGGCGGTTCTGGATCGCCGGGACGCCATCGTCGCGGCGCTTCGCGCGATCGTGCCGGGCGAGGGCGTGATCGACAGCGCCGCCGAGATGCTGCCCTACGAGTCCGATGGCCTGATGGCCTACCGGCAGCCGCCGATGGTCGTCGTGCTGCCCGATACCACCGAACAGGTCTCGAAAGTTCTGAAATATTGCGGCGAGCAGGGCATCAAGGTGGTGCCGCGCGGCTCCGGAACTTCGCTCTCGGGCGGCGCGCTGCCGCTGGCCGACGGCGTGCTGCTGGGCCTGGGCAAGTTCAAGCGCATCCGCGAGATCGATTTCGACAACCGCGTGGTGGTGACCGAACCCGGCGTCACCAACCTCGCGATCAGCCAGGCCGTGGCCCATGCCGGCTTCTACTACGCGCCCGACCCGTCGTCGCAGATCGCCTGCTCGATCGGCGGCAATGTCGCGGAAAATTCTGGCGGGGTGCATTGCCTGAAATACGGCATGACCACCAACAACGTGCTGGGCTGCGAGATCGTGCTGATGTCCGGCGAGATCCTGCGCATCGGCGGCAAGACCGCGGAGAATTCTGGCTATGACCTGATGGGGATCATCACCGGCTCGGAGGGGTTGCTCGGCGTCATCACCGAGATCACGGTGCGGATCCTGCAGAAGCCCGAGACCGCCCGCGCTCTGATGGTCGGTTTTGCCGAGGTCGAGGCGGCCGGCGAATGCGTGGCGCGGATCATCGGCGCCGGCATCATCCCCGGCGGCATGGAGATGATGGACAAGCCCGCGATCCACGCCGCCGAGGCGTTCGTGCACGCCGGCTACCCGCTCGACGTCGAGGCCCTTCTGATCATCGAACTCGATGGCCCCGCCGTCGAGGTCGACGAACTGATCAAGCGCGTCGAGGCGATCGCGCAAGCCTGCGGCTCGACCACCTGCCAGATTTCGACGTCGGAGGCCGAACGCAATTTGTTCTGGGCCGGCCGCAAGGCGGCATTCCCGGCAGTCGGCCGCATCTCGCCGGACTATCTCTGCATGGACGGCACCATTCCGCGCGGCGCGCTGCCCAAGGCCCTGGCGCGCATCCGCGACCTCTCGGTGAAATACGACCTGCGCTGCGCCAACGTGTTCCACGCCGGCGACGGCAATCTGCATCCCTTGATCCTCTACGACGCCAACAAGCCGGGCGAGATCGAGCGGGCGGAAGCCTTCGGCGCCGACATCTTGCGCGCCTGCGTCGAGTTCGGCGGCGTGCTGACCGGCGAGCATGGCGTCGGCATCGAGAAGCGCGACCTGATGCCGGAGATGTTTTCGGAGATCGACCTCAACCAGCAGCAGCGGCTGAAATGTGCTTTTGACTCGCAGGGCCTGCTCAACCCCGGAAAAGTGTTTCCGACGCTGCACCGTTGTGCCGAACTCGGCCGCATGCATGTGCATGCCGGCAGGCTGGCGTTTCCGGACATTCCGCGGTTCTAGCGGCGCCATGAGCGAGTTCAGCGTCAGCTATCATATTCGTCTCGCCGAAGGCATCGATGCGCAGAAGCTGCTGCGTCAGGCCAAAGTCGCGGGCATTGTCTTCGGACCGGCGAATGGATGGCTGACCTTCGTTCCCTATGCTGGTCTGGCCGCGTACCAGAGTGCCGGTGAAGCGCGTTTCGCGGATTATCTCGCGACGCTGACCGGCCTTCCGGTCCTGTATTACTGCCACGCCGAAGATCACGGCTGGAGCTTCGCACTCGCAGGTAAGGAGCGCCCCCTGGTCCAATTCGCATGCTGGTGGGACCCGCAGCCGGCTGTCGAACGCGACCAGTTCGATCCGCTCGCGCTGGCTCCTTTTATCGCAACGGAGGCGCTCGAACCGCTCCTCCGTCCGTTCAACAACGAGGAGGCAGTGCGTGTGCGACCAGCCGTTCGGTTCGGTGAGTTGCTCGGACTTCCCGAGTACCAATGGCTATCCCCCGATCTGGCGCAGGATCACACGCAAGACCTTCTCGGCAGGGGCGGTCGGAAGCTCGGAGCCAAGCCGGCCAGCGCAGCAGTGCGGTTCCAGCTTCCTCCAAATCGGAAGATCGCCTTCCCGGAGCCTGCTCCTACCGCGCGCGAGGCCCTGAACCTCATCGCCCCGTTCATGGCGCACTTCAAGCCGCCTTGGAGCCTGACGAGGGTGACGACCTGGGGCTTCGATGTGCCCGAAGGTCGCGGCGTTTGGAAAGTTTGGTGGCGCTACGGTGACAGCGGTGACACGGTGACGGCAGTCCTCGCGAACGATGGCCGATTGCTGTTCGATGCAGATTCCGTACCGTCTTACGCGACGGACAGGATGGCGAGAGCAATTCATTTGCCCGAAAAGTGGCTCGACAGTCCGGACATCACGTCGATCATGGCAGACTTGCCCATTCCCGACGGATTTGACGGAGGGCGCATGGGAGCCATGGCTCTCAGATCATTGAATGACCATCCGCACCTCTGGGAGGTTTTGGTCGCTGGCAACAGGGGCAAGATCGGATCGTCCTCCTTCTGGGCCGTTTATGTCGATGCCGTCTCGGGAGAAGTCCTCGCTGAGGTTCACACCCGGAAGGTCAACGATCAGGAGTCAGTTCGACAGCGCGTGCGGAATGGAGATTGGACTGACGTGGATGCGTCCAGCCAATCGACAGCTTGAGGCAGGGCGCCCGATGCTACAGATTTGCTTTCCGCTTTAAACTTGGATACCGGCTCAGTCGTGGATACGCTTAAGGTTAGAGACGCCAAAGACGTCGAAGAGGTGGTGCGCGCGGCGATCGCCGGCGACCAGCCGCTGGAAATCATCGGCCATGGCACCAAGCGGCAGATCGGCCATCCGATGGCGACCAATGCGGTGCTCGACCTCTCAGGCCTGAACGCCGTCTCCGCCTACGAGCCGAACGAGCTGATCATCACCGTGCAATCAGGCGCGCCGCTTTCAGACGTGCAGTCGCTGATCGATTCCAAGAATCAGCAATTCGCCTTCGAGCCGATGGATACGTCCGTGCTGCTCGGCGCGTCCGGCAGCGGCACGATCGGCGGCATGATCGGGGCGGGGCTTGCCGGCCCGCGCCGGATCAAGGCCGGCGGCGCGCGGGACCATCTGCTCGGTGCGCATGCGGTGTCGGGATTTGGCGACAGTTTCAAGACCGGGGGCAGGGTGGTGAAAAACGTCACCGGCTACGATCTCTGCAAGCTGCTGGCAGGGTCGTGGGGCACGCTGGCGGTCATGACCGAGGTGACGCTGAAGGTGATGCCGAAGCCGGAGAGCGAGCGGTCGCTGATGCTTGCCGGGCTCGACGACGTCACTGCGGGTCGGGCGATGACCGCAGCCCTCGGGTCGCCCTACGACGTATCCGGCGCGGCGCACCTGCCGGCTTCGGTGTTCGGGTCCTCAACCGGCGTGCTGGCGGGCCTGGGGGCTGGCGGACGGGCGTTGACCCTGCTGCGGCTGGAAGGCATCGCGGCGTCGGTGGCGGACCGGGCTGGTTCGCTCAGTAAGGCGCTCGCGGCGTTCGGCGCGGTAGAGATGCTGCAGGATGACGCTTCCGCAGCGGTGTGGGCCGGGATCCGTGACGTCGAGCCGTTCGCCGCCAGCGGCGCGCGCGGGCTGTGGCCGGTTTGGCGGATCGTCTGCCCGCCGGCCTCGGGCGGCGCGCTCGGCCAGGCGCTGGCGCACGGGTCCCAGGGCGACGTGATCTACGATTGGGGCGGCGGGCTGATCTGGGCGGCCGTGCCACCGCGGCCGGACGCGCTGGCCGGCCCGGTACGCCAGCAGGTCGAAGCAGCCGGCGGCCATGCGATGCTGGTGCGTGCGTCCGAAGATATCAGGCGGAACGTCGATGTGTTCCATCCGCAGGCCGCCGGTGTCGCCGCTTTGGGCCAGCGCGTGCGCCACAGTTTCGATCCCAAAATCATCCTCAACCGCGGCCGGATGGTGCGGGTATCAGCGTCATGAAAACAGAATTCTCGCTCGCGCAACTCGCCGATCCCGATATCGCGGAAGCCGACAAGATCCTGCGCGCCTGCGTGCATTGCGGCTTCTGCACCGCGACCTGTCCGACCTATGTGCTGCTCGGCGACGAGCTCGATAGCCCGCGCGGGCGCATCTATCTGATCAAGGAGATGCTGGAAAAGGACAAGCCGCCGACCGCCGACGTCGTCAAGCATATCGACCGCTGCCTGTCCTGCCTCGCCTGCATGACCACCTGTCCGTCGGGCGTGCACTACATGCATCTGGTCGATCAGGCGCGGGTCCGGATCGAGCGCGACTATTCGCGGCCTTTGCCGGAACGGGCGCTGCGCGCGGTGCTGGCCTGGGTGCTGCCGCGGCCAAAACTGTTCCGCGCCAGCATGATCATGGCGCGGCTCGCCCGGCCTTTCGCGGCCCTGCTGCCGACGTCGAATGCGGCGGCCAATCCCGGCCTGCTGCGGCGGATCAAGGCGATGCTGGCGCTGGCGCCGAAGGCTCTGCCGGCGCCGGGGCCTGCAGCCGGCAGCGTGTTTCCGGCCATTGACGAGCGGCGCGGGCGGGTCGCGCTGCTGCAGGGCTGCGCCCAGCAGGTGCTGGCGCCGCGCATCAACCAGGCCGCCATCAACCTTTTGACGCGCCACGGCATCGAGGTCGTCCTGGTCAGGGACGAGCAATGCTGCGGCGCGCTCACCCATCACCTCGGGCAGGACGGCGACGCGCTGGCGCGAGCGCGCGCCAACATCACCGTGTGGCAAAAGGAGGCGGACCAGGGCGGCCTCGACGCCATCCTGGTCACCGCATCGGGCTGCGGCACGGTCATCAAGGACTATGGTTTCATGCTGCGCGAGGACCGCGATTTCGCCGGCCCCGCTGCGCGGATTTCCGCGCTGGCAAAGGATATCACCGAATATCTCGCAGGCCTTTCGCTCGTGCCATCGCGCCAGAACGGCGACATCACGGTCGCGTATCACTCGGCATGTTCGCTACAGCACGGCCAGAAAATCACAGGCCTTCCGAAAGAATTGCTTTCCAAGAATGGATTCGTGGTGAAAGATGTGCCCGAGAGCCATTTGTGTTGCGGTTCGGCGGGGACCTACAACATTCTCCAGCCTGACATTGCGAGCAGATTGCGCGATCGGAAGATCGCCAATATTGCGACAGTCAAACCGGACATGATCGCTGCGGGCAATATTGGATGCATGATTCAAATTGCCGGCGGTACATCAGTTCCTGTGGTGCACACGATTGAGCTTCTCGATTGGGCGACAGGAGGTCCAAAGCCTGGATCATTCCGAGGAGTGAATTGATCGACGGCCTTAGGGCGCGATCCGGAGCGTCGGCCCGTATGTGATGGCGCGATCGGCATCCGGTTTGCTTGGGACAGACAAGAAGCGTTTGTCCCGATATCGCGCCCGGACAAGGGATGGAGCGGGAGGGCACTTCGAAGAAGTGCCGCCCCGGTCTGGCCCACGGACTATTCGGAGCGCTCGACGGATACGGACAGCCGCAACAGGAGGACCAGATGGCGAAGAAGAGTAAGAAGGGCAAGAAGGCTAAAAAGGCCAAGAAGGCCGTAGTGGCGAAAAAGAAGAAGTCCGCCAAGAAGGCGCCGAAAAAGGCCGCCAAGAAATCGGCGAAGAAGGTTGCGAAAAAGAGCGCAAAGAAATCAGCCAAGAAGGCCGCAAAGAAGTCAAAGGCAGCCGCGCCGAAAAAGGCTGCAAAGAAGAGTCCGGCAAGGAAAAAGAGGGCGGCTCCAAAGTCGGCCAAGGCGGAGCCCGCCATGGCGGCGCCCGTGCGAGAGCCGGAGCCCGCACCGGCACCGAGTTGGGCTACCCCGGAACCGTCGGCTCCGTCTTGGGGCTCAGGTTCATCCAACGGCGGCGACCACAACTAAGCATGATCCGGAAAAGCGGAAACCGGTTTTCCGAAAGGATCGTGCTCAGCCAACGAGTTTGGATCATGATGCGACGCCGTCAAATCGCATCATGATCCAAACGGTCGCCTGACCGAACAACGTTTCAGAGAAGGCCGCGGCTTCCAGCGCTGCGGCCTTTTTCGTGCGCGGCCTGCACCGTGTTTTGACGGGAATGGTGATTCGCGACAGGTGGCCCGCAGGCTGGCACACGCTCTCCGCGCATCCTCCTTCTTCTGGTACCTTGCGCCGGAGCCCACGCCCTCAAATTTGTTGTGAGAATGCAACACACGCGCAGAACATGTAGCGAAAACGTCAGAACGCCTAAAAAGGCGGCACATGCTTGCCTTTTTTGCTTCACGACCGCGGCACCACAGACCACTGTGTGACCACGTTAAGACATTTGGCCGCAGTCGGTTGTTTGGTTGCCTTGGGGGCGTCGGAACCGGACTGTCAATGTAGGGTGGAATGGGGATTGTCATGAAGAAACTGGTTTTGTTAGCAACGGCGCTGGCAATGGTATCGGGCTCTGCTGTCGCCGCGGACATGCGCGTGAAGGCCGTCAAGGCCCCGCCGCCGCCGGCCTTCGATCCCTGGGATATCGCCTTCGGCGCAGGTATTACCAACGACTACATTTTCCGCGGCATTACCCAGTCCAACCACAAGCCGTCGGTGAACGCCTATTTCGAGCCGCGCCTTAACCTCACCAAGGACTTCCAGCTCTATGTCGGTCTCGGTGCAGCGAGCATCTCGTTCCCGAACCGCGCCGCAGCTGAAGTCGACGTCTACGGCGGCGCCCGCTTAACGGTCGGCCAGTTCGCCTTCGACGTCGGCGCCTGGGGCTACATCTATCCGGGTGGAACCTGCCAATACGGCGCAGCCAACGCATTCAATGGCGGCACGACGGATGCCGCCGGCGTTCCGCTTAGCGGCGAATGTCTGCAGAACGCGCTGGTGAACGCCAACGTTCTGAAAAAGGACGTCAGCTTCTTCGAAGTCTACGGCAAGGTGAATTACACCTTCAACGACAACTTCTCGATGGGCGGCAACGTCTATTATACGCCGAGCTTCCTCAACAGCGGCGCCGAAGGCACCTACGCCTCGATCACCGGCAAGGCGATTGCGCCGAGCACCTGGTTCGGCGCCAGCGGCATCGGCATGTACGTTTCGGGTGAATTCGGCCGTCAGTGGCTGGGCACTTCGGACTCGTTCTACGGCGTCGCCGCATTCCCGAACGGCATCAACTACGCCGACTACAACACCTGGAACATCGGCATCGGCTTCACCTACAAGGTGTTCACGCTGGACATCCGCTACTCCGACACCGACCTGTCGCAGGGTAATTGTAACGCCTTCACCAGCGACTTCACCGCAACGTTCAACGGCAGCTTCACGCCGATCAATCCGACCGGCGTTGGTTCGAAGTGGTGCGGCGCCGCTGGTATCGTCAAGCTGTCGGCTGACCTGACCGCGATGACCAACCTCAAGTAAGCTCCATCTTTCCAAGACGAAGGGGCGGCAGAGCAATCTGCCGCCCCTTTTGTTTTGGATCTCGTCGAGCCGGCCGGTGCGGTGCTGTTGACCGCGCTTCGCTGTTTCTGGTGCGCGCGGTGCAGCGCCGGATCGCGCTGCGCCCCCATGCAAGCGGACTACGGCTTGGACGGCTCGCCGGCGTCCCCGAGTGTGAATCGCTCGCCATCGCGCACCAGGCTGACATTGCGCTGATGGAAGGCGTCCAGCGTCGAGCGGTGGCCGATCGAAACGATCGTGGTTTGCGGCAACGTCTCCTCGAGCAGCCGATACAGTGCCGCCTCCGAAGGCTCGTCGAGCGAGGCGGTGGCCTCGTCGAGGAACAGGTAGTGCGGCGCATGCAACAACGCGCGTGCAAGCCCGAGGCGCTGCTGCTCGCCGAGCGACAGCGTCCGGTTCCAGTGCCCGTGCTCGCCGATCTGCGCCGCGAGCCTGGGCAGTCCGACCTGCTCCAGGGCGCTGCTGATCTGCAGGTCGGTGAAGCTGCCTTCCGTGGAGGGATATTCCACCGCCCCGCGCAGCGATCCGGTGGGGAAATACGGCCGCTGCGGCAGCAACATCAATGTCGCCCCCGCAGGAATGGTGATCGAGCCCGCCCCGAACGGCCAGATGCCGGCAATGGCGCGGAACAGCGTCGATTTGCCGGAGCCCGAGGGGCCCGTCATCAGCGTGCGCTCGCCCTTGCGCAGACTGAACTGCTCGGCGTTGACCAGCGGCGTGCCGTTCGGCAGTCGCAGCGCCAGTCCCTTGAGATCGATCGCGCCGTGGCCCGCCGCCTCGACGACACGAATCCCGTCGCGGCCGGTGGCAAGCTCGCGCGCCGATGCGATCCCGACCTCGAATCCGTCGAGGCGGCTGACCACCGCTTGCCACTCCGCGAACGAGCGATAAATGGTGATGAAGACAGAGAGTGCGCCCTGCACGCTTGAGAACGCAGAGGCCGTCTGCATGACGGCGCCGAGCTGGATCTTGTTCGCGAAATAGGCCGGCGCCACCAGGATATAAGGAAAGATCACCGAAGCCTGATTATAGCTGGCCGTGAACGCCGTCAGTTTCTTGGTCCGGCTCATGATGGCGAGCCAGTTTTCCACCACGCGTCCGAAGCGTACCAGCAGGCGCTCGCGCTCGGCGGTCTCGCCGCGCAGCAGCGCGATCTGTTCGGAATTTTCCCGCACCCGCACCAGGTTGAAGCGGAAATCCGCTTCATATTGCTGCTGCCTGAAATCGATCCCGACCAGCCGCCAGCCGATCAGATGGGTCAGGATCGTGCCGAGCACCGAATAGATCAGAGCGATCCACACGAGATAGCCGGGAATGAAATATTCCTGACCGAACAGCTGCAATGGCGCGGCGTTCGAAAGCCCCCAGAGGATGCCGACAAAGGACGCCAGCGTCACGATCGAGCTCAGCAACTGAAGGCCGATGTTGAGCGTGCGATCGACGAACAGTTTCACGTCATCGGTCATGCGCTGGTCGGGATTGTCGGCGGCATCGCCCTGAAGCTGCATCCGGTAATGATTGGCCTGATGCAGCCACTCACCGAGATATTGTTTGGTCATCCATTGCCGCCAGCGAATCTGCAGCCATTGATTGAGATAGAGCTGATAGACCGCCAGCGCGATGAAGGTCGCGGCCAGCACGCTGAAAAAGATGATCTCGGTTACGAAGCTGTCCCAGTTGCGATCCTGCAGCGCGTTGTAAAAACGGCTATTCCAGAAATTGAACATGACGTTGAGGCCGACGATCGCAAGCTCGATGGCGATGACCGCCGCCAGCAGGCCGCGGCCAGCCCATTTGTCCTCGGAGCTGAAATAGGGGGCGGCGATGCGCCATACGGTGGCGAGCGTCGAACGGGTATTATTCACAGATCAGCGTCTCCGGAAATGGGCCTCAAGAACCTGAGAAAGCGGGGGAATTTGGCTCTACGACCAAGGTTATCGGAAGAATGGCATGCGGCGGCCTGTCGCAGGTGCCGGTGAGACCCTAGCATGGCTGTAACGGCAAGGGGCGGCCACCATCGAACTTCGCAAGTTTGTGAGTGTCGGCCGGATTAATCCAGGCCAGCGTCGGCTTGCAAGGTCGCTGCTGCAAGCCTCTGGCCGCTCGCGGATCGCCAACACCGCGCCCGTCACCTATGGCGCACGGGGCACGCCGATCCAGGAGCGGGCATGCTGATCGCGGCGATCATCTCCGGATTCTGATGGGCTTCTCACCTTTCGGTACGCGATCGGGCTGGCCTGCCTCGCCGGCTGGTGTCTATCGGCTCAGGTCCTGAAATAACGCCGCGATTGAAACGATCCGCCGACGATCCCCGCGGCCCGCGCCGCGGAGATTCTTCGTATGCGCGGATTCGGTCAGGCCTCGCCGCCGGCGAATATATCCTTCTTGATGACGGCATGGACGCCCCAGTTTCCATCGACCACCTGGGTGATGCCGAAATCAACGCCGACCGTAATCAACGAAATCGCCTCATCTTCGGTCAGCTTCTTGGTCGTCATCAGGAATTTGCGCATTTTGCGAAACGCGTCGCGCAAGGCGAGGTCAACCGACGATTTCGAGTAGATCTCCGACTGCGCCTTGTCTCCCAATTCGGTGAGATAATTGGCGAAGCTGAAGCCGTGCACCAGCCACTCATCCCTGGTTTCCAGCATCGGATAGTCGAGGGCTTCGAGGGCCGTGCCGACGAGATCGGCCTTCTTGTGCAGGATGATCTGGAAAGTGCCGTTCAGCGAGCTCTCGATGGCCGTGCCGCACAGCTCGGAGTCTCCCTGCGAAGCGTGTGGATCGCCAACGGAAAGCAGGGCGCCTTCGACGGCCACCGGATAATACATCGTGGCGCCCTTGCCGATGCGCCAATTGTCGATGTTGCCGCCGGTATAGCTGGGCGGGATCGAGTCGACGATATCAGCTTCCTTTGGCGCCAGGCCGATGACGCCGAAATGCGGACGTATCGGAATGCGCACATTTTTCAGAATGCCGTGGTTCTCCTTGATCGTGGTGTGATCGACGGGAACGCCGGGATAGTCGATGGTCTTGTGCACCACGCCCGAAGGATCGGTTTGCGGGGTCCATTGGTAATTGTACACGGCCTTCGCCCAGTTGCGTTCGCCTGTCGCGTCGACCTCGTAGATCGTGATCACCTCGCGCGGCTTGGGCTCGGTCAGCAAGTCCTTGTAGTGGAAACCCCACCATGCCGCTGCGTTGCTGCCGAAGGTCTTGCCGCGATACTGCGGATTGGCGCATGGCCGGGGCGTGACGTCGATGATGCGCAACTCGATCACGTCACCCTCCTGGGCGCCGCGGACGTAGACGGGGCCGGTGCAGATGTGCACGCCAAGGCCCTCGCCGGCACCGCGCCCGAACAGCGAGGCATCCATCGGTCCGGCGCCACGACGGTTGACCCCCTTCTTCTCCTTGGTCCACAGGAACACGCTTTCGGCGCCGGGATCACCCTTCACCATGCGCTCGGCGTCGTCGTTGGCGTGATGGGTCAATGCCTCAATGGTGATGAAGTCGCCGGAATCGATTTCGACCTGCGGTTTGAGTTTCTTGCTGAAATAGCCCCAATGCACCGTCTCGGCATTCGCAGGCAAATGATGATAGGAGCGCTTGGCTGGCTGGTTCTTTTCGGCGGCCGCCGCCATCTGCGGCGTCACCAGGGAAATGCCGCCCGCCGTCATCGCTGCGACGCCCCCGGCCGCGGCGAAGCCGGATCGCAGGAACGATCGGCGTTCCCGATCAAGCGTGTCCTTGAAGTTGCGGTGGTGTAATTCGAAGTCCGGACAGTTCTTGTCGTCACCTGCACACATGCTGTCACTCCCCGATATGAAACGCTTCAGGCGCACGCTCCGATCCCACCTCGGTTATTCGCAGCTGTCAAAGCGTTGCTGCGGCACGACGTGAATGAAAAATAGCTTCCTTGCCTATAGATTCAGCCTTGCGCCCTAGCCAATCACGCCATTGTCCAATAGAACGGCGCGCGGCGCGGTGGGTCTGGTATCCGAGAGGTCGCATGGTTTCGTTCGCATATATGTCCCGGGCAGGCGTCGCTTCGCTCCTGTTGATCGCCAGCGCCGCGTCGTTGAACCCGGCGCGCGCCGAGGACGGCTTTCCGTTCGAAACCCAGATGCAGCTCGATGTGAACCGCATGCCCGGATCGAAGCGGATTCCCAATCTGGACATCGGCGAGGCTGGCGAGGTGGTGATCGAACTCTGGTGCAAGGGCGGCAAGGGTCAGTTTTCGGTGGCGGGCAACACCGTGATCTTCGTCGCCGGTGCGATGGAGAACCGGTCCTGTCCGCCGGACCGCGCGCAAGCCGATGACGAACTGATCGCAGCGCTGACCGCCGTCGCAACCTGGAAGCGGCAGGATGATCTGGTTACGTTCATGGGCCCGAAGACGCTGCGGTTTCGCATCAATACCAACTGACAGGCGTGGCATCGCAGGCGACCGGCGTTCGGCGTGATGCGTTGTACAATCAAGCGCCGCGATGGGGAGAAAACATGATCATCGACCACACCAGATTGCGTGCGTTTGCCAACCGCATCGTCGCGGCGGGCGGCAGTTCACCGGATGAGGCGGCGTTCGTTGCCGATCATCTCGTCGAGGCCAATCTGCGCGGCCATGACAGCCACGGCGTCGGGATGCTGGTCGCGTATGTGCGCGACTTCGAGGCCGGCACGCTGAAGGCGAACCAGACCCCGGAGATCGTCTCCGACACCGGCACGATCTCGGTCTGGGACGCGCGGGCCGGCTATGGCCAGGTGATCGCGCATCAGGCGGTGGAGTGGGCGGTCAAGGCCGCGAAGCAACATGGCGTCGCGGTGAACGGGCTGCGCAATGCGCACCACATCGGCCGCGTCGGCGCCTATGGCGAGGTTGCCGCCCGCGCCGGCATGGTCGCGCTGCACTTCGTCAACGTGGCCTCAGGCGCGCCCGGCGTGGCGCCGTTTCGCGGGCGGGAAGGGCGGTTCCTGACCAATCCGGTCTGCATCGCCATCCCCGGCACGTCGAGCAATGAGCCGATCCTGCTGGATTTTGCGACCAGCCGCGTCGCACTCGGCAAGGTGAGGGTCGCGCACAACGCCGGCAAGCCGATGATGGAGGGGGCCTTGCTCGACCATGCGGGGCAAGCCACGACGAATCCGTCGGTGATGTACACCGAGCCGCGCGGCGTCGTGCTGCCGTTCGGCGAACACAAGGGCTCAGGGCTCGCGCTGGTTTGCGAATTGCTGGCCGGCGCCATCGTGGGCTCGCCAAGCGTGACGACGAGCTCGCCGCCCGATCGCGGCATCATCAACGGCATGCTGAGCATTGTCATCGATCCTGCGCGGCTTTCCGCGCGCGACAGCATGATGAGCGAGATCGATGCCATGATCGCGTGGGTGAAGTCGGCCAAGCCGTCCGATCCGGAACTGCCGGTGCTGGTGGCGGGCGAGCCAGAGCGCATTGCGCGGGCCGAGCGGCTCGTGAACGGCATCGAGATCGACAAGGAAACCTGGAGCCAGCTGTCGGCGATCGCCGAGCGCTACCAGATCGCGCTCGATCGCTGAGGCTGCCGCGATCGGCCGGCGATGCGCACGCCGTTACGGCGTGGCGATCAATCCGTTGGCGGTGGCGATGACCCAGCGGCTGCCCCAGCGCACGATGGATTCCACGCGTCCGACGCCGGGAATGGTGTCGCCGCGTGCGGCCATCCGAATGCCGTCGGGACCTTCCAATACGGCGGTGCCGTCCCGGACATCGACCACCGTCCAGCCGGGAATCGTCGCAGGTTTGGTTTCCGGTGCTGCCACGGAGGGCTGCCGCATCGCTATAATGGGGGCAGGCCCGTTGGCCTGCAACGCCGGGCGCGCGGCCGGCAAAAGCACGGGAGGCTTGGGAATGCTGCCGACAATGGCAGGGTCCGCCGCCGATGCGGCCTTCCGGACGGCTTCGATCTTGCCGGTTGACCGTGCTTCGACGACGTGCGGCGCAGGCGCTTCTTTCAACGCAAGCTCTAGCAGACGTAGTTCACTGGCGAATTGCGGCCAGTTCAGGCCGCCGGCCCATCCCAGGCCAAAGCTCGCCAAGATCATTGCCGTGATCAGCACCGCGGCGCGCGCCCGCTCGGCAAAGGGCTCGCGTACCACCAATACCGCGTCGCGATCGGACTTGAGGAAGTTCCACGGACTTGAAAGCTGCTGCGACCGGTGATGGTCAACCACGTTGCCCGACCAGATTTCAAAGGTGCTTGGCTCGCGGTGTTGCATGCTGTGACCCAGATTTGAGAGAACTGATGATGTCTCTCTAAGCTGAATCGAATCTTAACAATCGGAGCCTGCACACCGATCATTGCACATTGGTCCGCAATGCCCTGCGATATCAACCCCATCCATGGTCGACGCGATCAGTTACCGCCGGATCACTTCCACACGCTCTTGTCGGCATCCCAGCGCTGGCCCTTGAATTCCTTCGCCAGCGCTTCGACCGAACCATTGTCGTCCTTTGGCTCGCCGCCTTCTTCGTCGCCGGTCGGTTCTTCCGACAGGTTCAGCTTGGCGCCGGTGCCTTCATCCACGGTCGTGATCGCAGGGCTGGAGATCCACAGCATCAGACGGTCGGTCGCGCCCGGTTTGTCGGGCGAGACCAACGCGGTGACCTCGACGTTTTCGGTAAGCGCGAGCGGGGGATAGACCGGGCTCGGCCGCTTGAAGGCCAATGTCAGTTTTCCTGTATTGGCGTCCCAGTCGGCGCCGGCCGCCTTGGCGGCAAGCGTCCTGGCCAGCACGCCCGATACCGCCGATACGATCTTTTCCCGGTTGATCTTGTCGCCGTCGCGCCATTCGGCCGCAGCAAAGCGGATGGTGCGGTCCATCTCGAAGCTGCCGCTGGTCCATCCCGCCGCGACCACGCCCGGCATCGACTTGGCCTTCGCGATCAGCGCGGCCGTGCGCTCCGGATCGGCGGTGAGGTTGATGGTCTGTTCGCCGGCGCGCAGCGCATCGCAGGAGATCGACAGGCTCGACAGCCCGATCTCGACGGCCTCGCCCTTCAGGCTCTTGAGAAAGTCGAGCGCGGCGTCGAGCTTGACCCGTACGCCGAACGCCTCCGGCGAAACATCGGTAAAATCCTTCGGTGCCGGGGTGATGCCGTCGTCGCTGGTCTGGTTGTCCAGAAACTCCTTCTCGCTGAGATCGGAATTGTCGGTCGAGGCCACCTCGGTGACGCTTTGGCCGATGGTGATCTGGCCGCGGAACTCGAACGTATCTCCGGTCGGCTTGCGCAACAGCTTGACGGTGACCGGCAGCTTGTCGCCGACGCTCTGCGCGGTGCCGGTCAGGTTCTGGCCGCTGACGGTGAGGTTGGCGACGAAGCGGTCCTTGCGGTCGGAACCTTTTGCAACGGGATAGCAGACGTCGAGGGTGGCCGCGGTGACGGTCTTGCCCTGGCGGGTTTCCTTCAGCACGACGTCGGCATTGCCGCCCATCAGGCCGTCGATCGCGGTGAAATAGCGGTTCTCGACCGCGCCGGGCGCCGTCTTGGCGGGGAGTTTCATCTGGGCGACAGCGAGGTGAGGCGTGGCCGTCGCCAGGCCGAGCAGCAGAAGGAAGCGCGCGCGCATGTGAAATTCCCGGGATGCAGTGAAAGCGGTGACGTCGTATCAGTAAACGCCGATGTCTTCAGCCAAAAAGAAGGCCGCCCGGAGGCGGCCTTCGATCGGTTTGCTTGGGAACGCGGGGCTCAGAAGCCCATGCCGCCCATTCCTCCCATGCCGCCACCACCGCCGGGCATTGCCGGCGCCGGCTCCTTCGGCAGCTCGGCGACCATGGCTTCGGTGGTCACCAGCAGGCCTGCGACCGACGAGGCGTCCTGCAGGGCGGTACGCACCACCTTGGCCGGGTCGATGATGCCCTTCTCGACCATGTCGACATATTGCTCGGTCTGGGCGTCGAAGCCGAAGGTCTCGGACTTGTTCTCGAGGATCTTGCCGACAACGATCGAGCCTTCGACACCGGCGTTTTCCGAGATCTGGCGAACCGGGGCTTCCAGTGCCTTCAGCACGATGTTGATGCCGGCCTGGACGTCGGAGTTGTCGTTGTGGATGCGGCCGACGGCCTTCTTGGCGCGCAGCAGCGCCACGCCGCCGCCCGGCACGATGCCTTCCTGCACGGCCGCGCGGGTCGCGTTGAGGGCGTCCTCGACACGGTCCTTCTTTTCCTTGACCTCGATCTCGGTCGCGCCGCCGACGCGGATCACCGCGACGCCGCCGGCGAGCTTGGCCAGACGTTCCTGCAGTTTCTCGCGGTCGTAGTCCGAGGTGGTTTCCTCGATCTGCGCCTTGATCTGGCCGACCCGGGCTTCGATGTCCTTCTTCTTGCCCGCGCCCTTGACGATGGTGGTGTTCTCCTTGTCGATCACCACCTTGCCCGCGCGTCCCAGCATGTTGACGGTGACGCTCTCGAGCTTCATGCCGAGCTCATCGGAGATCAGCTGACCGCCGGTCAGGATCGCGATGTCCTCCAGCATCGCCTTGCGGCGATCGCCGAAGCCCGGCGCCTTGACGGCGGCGACCTTGAGGCCGCCGCGCAGGCGGTTGACCACCAGCGTCGCCAGCGCCTCGCCCTCGACGTCCTCGGCGATGATCAGCAGCGGACGGCCGGACTGCACCACGGCTTCCAGCACCGGCAGCATCGCCTGCAGGCCGGACAGCTTCTTCTCGTGCAGCAGCACGTAGACGTCTTCGAGTTCGGCCGTCATCTTCTCGGCGTTGGTGATGAAGTAGGGGCTGAGATAGCCGCGGTCGAACTTCATGCCTTCGACGATGTCGACTTCGGTTTCGAGAGACTTGTTCTCCTCGACCGTGATCACGCCTTCATTGCCGACCTTCTGCATCGCCTGCGCGATCATCTTGCCGATGGCGGCGTCGCCGTTGGCCGAGATGGTGCCGACCTGGGCGACTTCCGAGGAAGCCGCGACCGGCTTGGCGCGCTTTTCGATGTCCTTGATGACGGCGTGCACGGCGATGTCGATGCCGCGCTTGAGGTCCATCGGGTTCATGCCGGCGGCGACCGCCTTGGCGCCTTCGCGCACGATCGCCTGCGCCAGCACGGTGGCGGTGGTGGTGCCGTCGCCCGCGGTGTCGTTGGTCTTGGAGGCGACTTCGCGCAGCATCTGCGCGCCCATGTTCTCGAACTTGTCTTCGAGTTCGATTTCCTTGGCGACGGTGACGCCGTCCTTGGTGATGCGGGGTGCGCCGAAGCTCTTCTCGATCACGACGTTGCGGCCCTTCGGGCCGAGCGTCACCTTCACCGCGTTGGCGAGGATGTCGACGCCGCGCAGCATGCGATCGCGGGCGTCTCCGGAAAATTTAACGTCTTTGGCAGCCATGTGGGGTTACTCCTGGATTGGATGGGATGGATCGCGGTCGTCGCCGGCTCTTCTTCCCCTCTCCCCTTGTGGGAGAGGGTGGACGCGATGCGAAGCATCGTGGACGGGTGAGGGGTTCTCTCCGCGACGCCGCAAGCGCGGTGAGATACCCCTCATCCGGCGCGCGTTGCGCGCCACCTTCTCCCACAAGGGGAGAAGGAAGGAAGCGAGCGTGGCTCAGCTCAGCACGCCCATGATGTCGCTCTCCTTCATGATCAGGAGTTCCTCGCCGTCGAGCTTGACCTCGGTGCCCGACCATTTGCCGAACAGCACGCGGTCGCCGACCTTGATGTCGATCGGAATCAGCTTGCCGGCCTCGTCGCGGCCGCCTGGGCCCACGGCGGTGACTTCGCCCTGTGACGGCTTTTCCTTGGCGCTATCGGGAATAATGATGCCGCCCTTGGTCTTCTCCTCGGCATCGATGCGCTTCACAACGACGCGGTCGTGCAGCGGACGGAATTTGGACTTGGACATGACGTCTCCTCTTGAAGTTCCGTGGGAAGGCGTGGTTCAGCTCGGTGCCATCGGAAATGGCTGATATTGGCGTGTATTCGACGCCGTCCCAGGCGGGACAGCGGGCCCCTTAGCAATCACTGCGTTTGAGTGCTAAACGTGGGGCCGGGGAATATGGCTTGGCGCCGATCCTGTCAAGCAAACAAGGGGGTTAAGGCCTTGGTGAGGCCAATATAGGATGGTGGTTCGGAAACCAAATCGGCGCAGCGGCGTAATTTTGAGGGACGTCGTTGCTCCGGCAGGCTTTTTGCGCTTGGTTGCGCGGCGGCTGCTTGACGGGAGCGGCCAGGGATTTGCCAGCGAATTGCTCGGGGGAATGCGATGATCAGCTCACGTAATGCGCGTACGGTTGCCAATTGGGCTGCCGCGTCGGCGCTCACGGTTTTGCTGGCCGCGTGTGGTGGAGGCATGAGCCTGGGTCCGATGTCGGGTTCGCCGACTCCAGTCGAACCTGCTGAAGCTCCGGAGATGCCTGCGACCATCCGCCCCGACGAGATCGTCGGCCGCTGGGGCCTCGCCTCTTTCCAAAATCCCAACGACCGCGCCCGCACCGAAGCCGCGGCGCGCGGCCAGTGCAAGCAGCCCTACGTGATCGGCGCCGGCCAATCCGGCGGCGTGGTCATGCATCTGGCCGACCAGGCCACCCCGCAAGAACTTCGCCTCAAGGGTTCGCCAAGCGGCAAGAATTACATCGGCCCGGCCGGCCCGACGCCTGGCGAGCAGGACCGCGAGATCATCTCGTTCGATGGCCGCGTGCTGATCACCCGCTTTATCGACAAGGATGCTGCGGTCCGCTATGGCAACATGGTCTATGTCCGCTGCGCCCCGCGGGCTTAAAAGCGGGGGCACCCCGCGCGCGTCATGCCCGCCAGCGGGCCTCGCCTTCGGCGCGCCCGATGACAGGCTTCGGCGGGTATCCAGTACGCCGTGGCTTCTCGCCCGAATCCTGACGTCCATGGAATACGGGATCATCAGCTTTCGCGGATGATGACAGCGGAGAATGGCTCACCAAACAAAAACGCCGGCATCGCTGCCGGCGTCTTGTGTATTCGCTGTTAACCAGTCCGATCAATCGAACAGGGCGTCGATGTCGTTCTGCGAGGCGTGACCGACGTCGCCGTCGAGCTTCGGGCCATTGAGCAGCTTGGCGTCGCCTTCGCGGGTATCCACGATCGGCGGTGCGTGGGCCTTGATGGCGTCGACGCCGCCCCAGATTTCCATCATCTCGATGATGTGCTTTTCGATGAACTTCATCGTGTTCATCACCTTGCTGATACGCTGGCCCGTCAGGTCCTGGAAGTTGCAGGCCTCGAAGATCGCGACGACCTTTTCCTGGATATCCTCGCTGAGCAGCTTCTGCTGGTCGGGCGAGATGTTCTTGGACAGCGCGGTGGCGGCCTGGTCGATCGCCTCGACGGCCTCGAGAATCTGTTGCGTGGCCTGTTCGGTGCCGCCGACGACGGCGCCGAGTTCGCCGTTGACCTTGGCCATTTCCTCGCCGTCGAAGCTGGTGCCGTGCAGGGTGGCGATTTCGCGCTTCGTGCGGTTGATGGCGTCATGAATCAGGTCGAGCTCGACTTTGAGCTTCTCGCATTGCTCGATCTGGGCCCGATAGGTTTCCAGCAGCGCCTGGGCGTCGGCGACCTCGCGGTTGACCTCCGCAGCCACCGTCGCGACCGTGGCGTCGCCCCCGGCGGTACCGCCGGCGTGTCCGAAGCCGGCCATCTGGGCGCGGATCGCGCGCAACTCGGCCATGATCTCACGATGCATCGGGCCGATCTCTCCGCCCTCGGCAGGCATGACGATTGGCGCGTCGCCCAAGAGGGCCTGTTCGATACGAAAACGCTTGCGACTGACGGACATGAGCTTTTCCCACCCTTGCAATCCGGGTGTTGTAAACCAGCGTCATTTAACGCGAGGTTCACGCGGGAACGTGTCGAGGCGCCGCCGCGCCCCCCGGCGCCTACCATTGATTAACCATGAGGCTCCGCGTTCACGCAAAATAAACGCTACCGGCCAAATCCGGGGGCGCTTGCCGGAATGGTGAATCGAAACGGCCGATCCGTTTACCAAACCGATCAGGTTTTGATTTGTATTGATCGCACGCAGCGGCGTCCGTCGCGCCGCGGCCGCGAACCCGCAGTGACGAACAGTACAGAGTACGTCGATGTCCGGAAAAATCTATTTTGCGCTCCTTGCGAGCGCGTCGTGTATTTGCTTTGCCAGTCAGGCCAGCGCGATCGACGCTGCACCTGCATCCCAACCCACCGTAATCTATGCCAGGGAACCGGTGCCGCCGGCGCCGGTGCGGATGGCCTCGGCCGAACGCTCCAACATGGGCGGCGGCTTCATCGAGTTCCTGTTCGGCGATGCGCCGCAGGGCAATCGCTATCAGCGCGATCAGGCCTACCAGCCGCAGCCCGATTACGGCTATGGCGGACGGCGCATGCTGCTGCCGCCGATGGACCCGCAGCAGTCGATGCGCCGGGAGGAGGAAGAGATCGATCCCGCGCAGCAACGGCTCGATCCGAAATACGAAAAGCAGGTGGTCGAGTATCACGGCAAGGAAAGCCCCGGCACTATCGTGATCGATACCCCGAACAAGTTCCTGTTCCTGGTGCAGGGCGACGGCAAGGCGTTGCGTTACGGCGTCGGTGTCGGCCGCCCCGGCTTCACCTGGTCGGGTGTCAAGACGGTGTCTGCCAAGAAGGAATGGCCGGCCTGGACCCCGCCGCCGGAAATGCTGCTGCGTCGCCCCGATCTGCCGCGGCACATGGAGGGCGGCCCGCAAAATCCGCTCGGCGCGCGCGCGATGTATCTGGGCTCGTCGCTCTATCGCATCCACGGCTCCAACGAGCCGTGGACCATCGGCACCAACGTGTCGTCCGGCTGCATCCGGATGCGCAATGAAGATGTCATCGATCTCTACGGCCGCGTGAATGTCGGCGCCAGGGTGGTCGTAATCTGAGCCGCAGGACGACTGGAAAACAAAAACGGCCGCCCGATGGGGGCGGCCGTTTCCTTTCTACTCAAACACGACTCACGCGTAATCGCTGTCGCCATCACCATCGTCGCCGTCGAAGCCGTCGGAATCGTGGTCCATGTCGTCATCGTCGTTCGAGGCCTGGTCGAAAAATCCCTGCCGCGACCCGCCATCATTGTTATCGGCGCGCTGACCCGACGAGCCGCGCGAACCGATGTCGTTGATCCCGGCCTCCCGCGCCAGATCGCCGCCGGGCTGCTGGTCGCTCCACGGCCGGCGGTCTTCGATCCCGCCGCTGTGGCCGGCTGTGTCGCCGAAGCTTTGGTGGTTGCCGCCGCCGCCCATCATCGAACGGAGGCTGCCGGCCAGCATCGAGCCGCCGACCACGCCGACCGCGGCCGCCGCAGCAGTGCCGAGAAACGAGCCGCCACCGCCGCCAAAGGCCGAAGGCTGCTGCTGCGGTGCGCCGCCATAAGGCTGCGCATAGGCCGGCTGGTTGTATTGTCCGGGCGGCTGACCCTGCGGCAAGACCTGACCGGTATTCCAGGCCGGGCGCCTGCCGCCGGCGATCTCGGGCGCACGTACGTTCGGCACCGAACCGTGCTGCTGGTTCTGTCCGAAGATCGCATCCCGCATCGAATCGAGGAAGCCGCCGGATTGACCTTGGTCTTGTTGACCTGCGCTCGCTTCCAGTTCCTGGATGCGCATGTCGGCGCGCTTCAACGCCTCGTCCTGCACCAGCGCGGTCTGCACCAGCGCATACACGGCATTGGGCGCGTTACGCAGGCCCTGCATGATTGCCGACATCGCCTCCGGATCGCGCTTGGCGCTTTCCAGCTTGGCGAGCCGGCCGAAAAGATCGTCAATCAGTTGGCGTTCTTGCGGTGTCATGGCCCTCTCCTTCGCGCCGGATTATCGACGCGCCGCCGAGATGTAGGGCAGGCTTTGGGTGCCAAGTAGTGGGAAGCCGAATTAAATTTTGGTATGCGACAAAATGTCAGGATTTTCCCGACGTTATCAACCCAATGTAACCTTATTCGCCGCCAGCAATGTCGGGAATCGATCGCCGGCGAGAAAGGCATGCTCCGACTCGCGCTGGGTGGTGAGGGGGTCGAGGCTTTCGAGGGTTTCGTCGACAAATCCAGGATGGCACATCACCAGCCCGCTATCCGGCAGTCCGTCGAGGAAATCACCCATCAGCTCGCCGAAATCGAAGGCTTTCGAGAAATCATAGGCGCCGGCGAAAGCAGGGTTGAACGCGAGGCCGGAAGCCGTGGCGCGCTTGCGGAATTGCGCGCTGAGAACGTCGAGCACCAGCGCCTTGGGTGCGCCGAGCCGCCTTGCCAACGGCTGCAGCCGCCCGCCCTGGCGGACCCAGGCCGTGGGGGCGGCTTCCTTGACCGCACGCAGAAAGGCGTCGCGCACCTGCGGAAAGAGTTGGGCGTGCTGGTGGCCGTCGACGAAATCGGGCGCGCGGCCGAACAGCTCCTTGAAGGCGGCGAACTGTGCCGAAAGCTCGTCCTCGATCAAACCAGGATCGAGCCGCCGCAACAGGCCTGCGCGCAGCAACTTCGGAAACGGCAGGAACAATCCGCCATCGAGCGGGCGGAAGTACATGGTCAGCGGACGAAACGGCGCGGTCAGCGTCGCATGCAGGCCGATGGCGCAGCGCGGGCTGCTCGCTGCGACCTCCTGTAACGCGGCGACCTCGGTGCGCCCGATCGCCGCGCCCACCACCATGACCGAAGTGGCGTTGAGACGGCCACGCGAGATCAGATCGCGTATCGCACGGTTGACGCCCTCGGCCATCCCGTAATCGTCGGCGCACAGCCAGATGCGGCGCGGCGGCGCGTCGTCGTTCATTCCGCGGCGGTCCGCTCAGGCGAACGCGCCGCCGTCCCGCCATCGGCGCGCTTTTCGGAATGTTCGGCGACGAAGTAGATCGGACGCGCTTTCAGCTCGGAGAGAATCTTGCCGATATATTCGCCGACGATGCCGATCATGATCAGCTGCACGCCGCCGATCGTCATCAACCCGATCATCAGCGAGGGATAGCCGGGCACCTGCTTGCCGGTGGTCAAAACCTCCCAGAGAATGGTCAGGCCGAAGATGAAAGCGGTGAACGCCAGCAGCACGCCGAGCATGCTGGCAAAGCGCAACGGCGCCACCGAGAACGAGGTCAGTCCCTCGATCGACAACCCGATCAGGCGGCTGGGGCTGAACGTGGTGACGCCGTGCGCGCGCGGCGCCGGCTCGTAGTCGACGCGGACCTGGCGGAAGCCGATCCAGTTCGACAGGCCCTTGAAGAAGCGGTTGCGTTCGGGAAGCTGGCGCAGCGCATTGGCCGCGCGCGGCGACAACAGGCGGAAGTCGCCGGCATCCTCGGGAATCTTCTGCCGCGCACCCCAGTTGACCAGCGCGTAGAAGCCGTGCACCGCCTGGCGGCGCAGGAACGTCTCGTTGTCGCGATGCGCCTTCGCGGTGTAGACGACGTCGTACCCGTCATCGATCCAGTGCGAGACCAGCTTCTCGACCAGGCTTGGCGGATGCTGGCCGTCGCCGTCCATGAACAGAACCGCGCCGCGCCTGGCATGGTCCAGCCCCGCCATCAGCGCCGCTTCCTTGCCGAAATTGCGCGACAGCGACACCACCTGGATGTCGAGGGCGTCGGCGGCAAGCGTGCGCGCGATTGCCAGCGTGTTGTCGGCGCTGCCATCATCGACATAGACCACTTCGCAGACCAAGCCGTAGCGCGCCTTCAGCGTACGGGCGAGGCCGGTCAGCCGCTCGTGCAGCACGACAAGTCCGGCCGCCTCGTTGTACAGCGGCACGACAATCGATAGCCCTTGCGCCGCGGCACCGGCCGGGGTCGTCGTCAGGCGGGAAACGTCAGAGCCGAGCGTCATCGATCAGGTCCCAATTGAGCTCCGGGGGTCTTCCAACCCCAGGGTCATCCAATCGTATATGCTATCTGACGCCGGCTGTCGCAACGATGAACGAAGCGGCAGCCTTATTGCCGCAGGAACGCCTCCAGCCGGGCGAACAGCGGGTTTTCCCGGTCGAGCACATAGTCGAGCGAGGCGACCGAGACGGTGTCGGCGCCGTGTTCACGCAGAAAACTGCCGAGGGCGTATAGTTTCATCGGGGGGCAGTGCAGCGTCAGCATGCCCGACGAACTCGGCCCGCCGAACGGCGCCACCACGCCGAACCGGTTATGCGCCTCGGCTAGCAGCTTGTCGTTGCAACCGGCAAAACGCGTGCGCACCTCGCGGTATTTGCTGGCCCGCGCGCGGGCGGCGATGTGGTCGAGGATGACGCGCGCGGTCTCGCGGGCCGCGGGCGACCAGTCGGCGTCCTTGGCGGCGACGAGGTTGGCCTGGCTGCGCAGGATTACGCCGTCGTCCAGCACCTTGAGCCCGTTGGCGGCCAGCGTAGCCCCCGTGGTCGTGATGTCGACGATCATCTCGGCGGTGCCGACGGCGGGCGCGCCCTCGGTGGCGCCGGCGCTTTCGACGATGCGGTAATCGACCACGCCGTGGGTGGCGAAGAAGTTGCGCGTCAGGTTGATGTATTTGGTCGCCACCCGCATGCGGCGGTTATGTTGGGCGCGAAAACCGGTGGTGACGTCGTCGAGATCGGCCATGGTGCGGACGTCGATCCAGGCCTGCGGCACCGCGACCACGACATTGGCGCTGCCGAAGCCGAGGCTGTCGATCAGCAACACGCGCTTGTCGGCGTCGGGAATGCTTTCGCGCAGCAGATCCTCGCCGGTGACGCCGAGATGCACCATGCCGCGCGCCAGCTGCGAAGCGATTTCGCTCGCGGAGAGATAAGCGATCTCGACATTGTCGAGGCCGGCAATGGTGCCGCGGTAGTCGCGCGCGCCACGCGGTTTCGCCAATGACAACCCGGCGCGGGTGAAAAACGCCTCGGCGTGTTCCTGCAGGCGGCCCTTGGAGGGAACGGCGAGGACGAAGGGGGCGGTCATGCGGCGCTCCCTTGCCTGGCGTGCTGCGTCAATGCCTCGATCCACACCGAGAAGCCGACCGCCGGGATCGGCGAGGAAGAGCCGAGTTGCGTCATCAGGCCGTCATAGCGTCCGCCGGCGATCAGCGGTTCAACGCCATTACCTTTTGCATGCAGTTCGAACTCGAAGCCGGTGTAGTAATCGAGGCCGCGGCCGAACGAGGTGGAAAACCGCACGCGCTTGGTGTCGATGCTGCGCGCGGCCATGAATCCGACGCGGCTTTCGAGCTCGTCGATGGCGGCCGTGAGATCGAGCCTGGCGTCGGCGGCGAGGGTACGCAGCTGCGCCACCGATTCATCCGGGTCGCCCGCGATCGCAAGGAAGCGCTTGATGATGTCGAGCGCGTCGCGCGGCAGCGCGCCGCCCTTCAGCGTCGACTGTTCGAGGAAGCGGTCGGCGATCTCCGCGACCGTGCGTCCCCCGACATTGGTGGTGCCCGCGATCGACATCAGGTCGGTGACCAGCGCCAGCGCCGCCTTGCGGTCGGAGCCGGCGAGCGCCGCCAGCACGCCCTCATATTCGTTGCGGCCGGGAGCGGCCGCGAGCGTCAGCCGTTCGATATCGTCGGTGAGGCTGAGCTTGCGGTTGAAATCCTTCATCAGCCGCCGTCGCCACACCGGATAGAGGTTGAGCGCGTCGATCAGCGCGGTGAACAGCGCGACATCGCCGGTGCGGATTTCGACATCCTTCAGTCCGAAAGCGCTGGTCGCTTCGAGCGCCAGCGCCAGCATTTCGGCATCCGCCGCGGCGCGGTCGTGCCGGCCGAACGATTCGATTCCGGCCTGCAGGAACTCGCTCGGCTGCCCGCCGCGATAGCGGAACACCGGTCCGAGATAGCTGAAGCCCGCGGGCTTTCCGGCGCCGGAAGACGCCAGATAATCGCGCGCCACCGGGATGGTGAGGTCGGGACGCAGGCAGAGTTCCTCGCCGGAGGCGTCGGTGGTCAGGTAAAGGCTCTTGCGGATGTCCTCGCCGGAAAGGTCGAGGAACGGCTCGGCCGGCTGCAGGATGCCGGGATGGGCCTGCACGTAGCCGCCTTGTGCAAACGACAATAGCAGGGCGTCCGCCCAGGAAGCGGATCCGGCAGCACCTCTGTCGGCGGCGGTCGCGGTCATTTTACGTCCAATTATCCGGAAAAACCGGGTTTTAGGGTTGATTTGGGGGCTGTGGGGTTCCCAGAGGCCTCGTTGGCGCAGGCCTTAGCATGGCCAGCGTGGCGTTTCGACAGGGATTGGCCAACTGAATTAATGGAAGGTGGGCTTACCGGAAGTGCCGCGACCGCTTGAGCTATGCCGAACCCCGCCAGTCCCCCAACGTAGACTGAACCAGCGCCAACGCGGCCACGCCGGCGGTATCCGCGCGTAAAATGCGGGGGCCGAGCGACAACCGCAGCGTCCTGGGCTGCCGCAGCAGCAGCGCCCGTTCCTCTTCGGCGAAGCCGCCCTCGGGGCCGATCAGGACGTCGATCCCGTCGGCCGCAGCCAGTCCCCGTTGCAACGCCTCGATGGGATTGCCGATCTCGGCCGCTTCATCGCAGAACACCAGCAGGCGGCTGGTCCCGCGCCTGTCGAGGAAACGATCGAGCGCGACGGGCTCGGCGACCTCGGCGAGGCTCAGGATGCCGCATTGCTCGGCGGCCTCGATCACGTTGGCGCGCATCCGCTCGACGTTGACCCTTGAGACCTGCGTATGCCGCGTCAACACCGGCTGCAGTGCCGAGGCCCCCATCTCCACCGCCTTCTGCACCATGTAATCGAGCCGCGCGTGTTTCAGCGGTGCGAACACATAGCCAATGTCGGGCAGCCGATCCTGCGGCCGCGTCCGCGCGACGATCATCAGCGTATCCGGCCGCTTGCGGCCGTCGATCTGCGCCTGCCATTCGCCGTCGCGGCCGTTGAACACCAGGATCGATTCGCCGGCGGAAAGCCGCAGCACGTTGCCGAGATAATTGCTCTGGTTGCGCTCGAGTTCGATTCGCACGCCCTCGGCCAAGGCGGCGTCGACGAACAGGCGCGGGGCGGCGAAGTCGAGTTCAGGCATGTCTGGTAATCCAAATCGGGCCTGCTTTTAGCCCAACGCGCCAGAATCCGGATGGGATTTTTGCCTTGGCGTCACGTGACGACACGCTAATGTCTCATTCCACGATCTATTTTCGGTTGTAACATTGAAGGTCACGCCTCGCTCGGCAGACGATTCGGATTCCATGGTCCCCGCCGGAGAAAACACCTTGACGATCCGCCGCCTGATTTGGCCGCTGACCGCTGCCGTCGTGGCCTTTCACGCTGGGCAAGTGTTTGCGCAGGCTGCGTTCCCAGCGCCGTTGCCCGATCCGAGCGCAGCACCTGCAAACGGTTCGCCGTTCCCGCTGGTGAATGGCGCCCCATCGGGGTTCGAGTGGCAAGGCCCCGCCCCGGTTTCCAGCGGATTCAGCGGGCCGCCACCCCAGGGCAGCGATTCGGCCGACGCCTGCATGAAAGGGTTCGTTCCCTTGCGCGAGGAAGCCGAGCGGCGCCGCAAGATGATCAAGGCCGCGGGCGACCGCAAGGCGCCGCCGGACGAGGCATGCAAGCTGATCGGCGATTTCGGCCAGGCCGAATTGAAGTTGGTCAAATATGTCGAGACTAATTCGGCCAAATGCGGAATACAGCCGCAGTTCGCCGTGCGGCTCAGGACCGGCCACAGGAACACCGAGCAGTTGCAGAAGCAGGTCTGCACCATGGCGCGTCGGAACCCGTCAGCCGGTCCGGACCTGGACAAAGTGCTGGGGCCGGGCGACTTCTGGCCCGCATCCGGGCCGGCCGGCGATTTTCGGATCGTCCGCTGACCCTTGGGTCTGGTGAACGCGTTGCGAAATCGTTCAGCCAACGGTAAAGCTTCCGTTATCGAGCGCTTTCAGCCGCGAGCGGGTGGATCTGGCGCAATTTTTGGCGTTCCAGCGACGCTGCGCCGCGCTGCTGCCCCAATCGGCGGGTTGTTAAGCGCCGGCAGGAATCGTAAAAGGCCTTTTCGCAAATCTGCTTCGTTCGGACGCGTTGGGGCTTGCCTGACCTCGCCGGAGAACCGCTCTTGATGATCCGTCGCCTGATTGTGCCGTTGACCGCTGCCGTTGTGGGCCTTCACGCGGGCCATGTCTTTGCGCAAACGCCGTTTCCGGCACCACTCCCGAACCAGAGTGCCGCGCCCGCGAACGCTTCGCCGTTTCCGCCGGTGAATGGCGTTGGCGGCGCGCCGGTCCAGAGTGCGGCTCCGGTTTCCGGCGGCTCGGTCTTCGATCGCGGAGCGTCGCCAGCGGGCGGAATGCCGCAAGCCGGCGGGCCGCCGCAGGCGGGCGGCGCGGCAGACGCCTGCATGAAGGGGTTTGTTCCACTGCGCGAAGAGGCGGAAAAGCGCGGCAAGATGATCAAGGCCGCGAGCGACCGCAAGGCGCCGCCGGACGAGGCCTGCAAGCTGATCAGGAATTTCGGCCAGGCCGAATTGAAGATGATCGCCTATGTGCAGACCAATTCCGCCAAATGCGGAATTCCGCCGCAGATCGCCGACCAACTCAAGAACGGCCACAAGAACACCGAGAAGATGCAGAATCAGGTCTGTGCCGTCGCGCAGCAGGCAGCTACGCGAGGCCCGGCCGGTCCCAGCCTGAGCGAAGTGCTCGGTTCCTCATCGCTCCCCGAGGCGCAGGCCGTCAAGAAGGGCGGCAGTACCTTCGATACGCTGAACGGCAACGTCCTCACGCGATGACCCCGCGCCGATGAGCGAGGTGACCGCCCCGGTTGCCGACGCGACCGGCAACTGGGTCGATACGCACGCGCCCTCCTGGGCGCGGCCCTATTTGCGGCTTTCCCGTTTCGACCGTCCGATCGGTTCCTGGCTGCTGCTGATGCCGTGCTGGTGGTCGGCAGCGCTGGCCGCCGGCGTTGCCCGCGACGTTTCGCAACTGCCGCTCACGATCGTACTGTTCTTCATCGGCGCCTTTGTGATGCGCGGCGCTGGCTGCGCCTGGAACGACATCACCGACCGTGATCTCGATGCGCGCGTCGAGCGGACGCGATCCCGGCCATTGCCCGCCGGCCAGATCAGCGTGGCACAGGCGTTGGCTTTCCTGGTCCTGCTGGCGCTGATCGGCCTTGCCGTGCTGCTGCAGTTCAACCGGTTTGCGATTCTGACCGGCATCGCCTCGCTCGCCATCGTCGCGATCTATCCGTTCATGAAGCGCATCACCTGGTGGCCGCAGGTCGTGCTGGGCCTCGCCTTTTCATGGGGCGCGCTGATGGGGTTCGCCGTCACGCTCGGGCGGATCGATCCGCCCGCGCTCGCGCTCTATGCCGGCTCGATCGCCTGGGTGATCGGCTACGACACGATCTACGCACATCAGGACGCCGAGGACGACGCGCTGATCGGGGTCAAATCCACCGCGCGGTTGTTCGGCGCGCGCACTCACCGGGCGCTGGCTGTGTTGTATGCGCTCGCGGTTATGCTGATCGGTGCGGCGCTTGTGCTCGCCGGCGCGCGCTGGGCGGCATGGATCGGACTCGCGGTGTTCGCGGTGCATCTGGTCTGGCAGATCAAGCAGCTGGACATTGCCGACGGCGCCTTGTGTCTGCGCATTTTCAAATCCAACCGCGACGCCGGATTGCTTCTGTTCGCGGGCTTGCTAGTCGATGCCGTGATGCGCGCGGCCTGATGGCTTCGTCATAGTGAGCGCAGCGAAGCGATCCATCCATCCCTGGGCGGGGATATGGATTGCTTCGCTGCGCTCACAATGACGGGTTAGCCTCAATCCCGCGCGATGATCTCGCGCTCGTCGCGGTGAATGGTCTCGGTATTGGTCAGATTGCCGAGGCGGCGGCGCACCAGAAATTTCGGGCGGCGGGCGCGGATGGCATTGTGGCGGCGGCGACGGGCGGCCGGTTCGTAATGATCGTCTTCCATCAATTGCGGAAGCGCGAAGATGTCGCTCCATGTCAGCCAGGCCGACACGATCTCCTCGCGATCGGCGCTCTCGCACAGGGGAATGTTGAGCGCGGGGTCGCGATGGACCAGCACCAGCACCTGCGCATCGTCATCGACGCTGCGCAGCGCGACGCCGAGAAAGTCCTGGACGCGAACGTTGATTGCCATCCGCATGCCCTGAACGGCACGGTGCAGCACGACGCGTTCGCGATGAAGTTCGATCCGCCGCACGCCGCCGTCCGCGCGGGTATCATGCGCATGGAAGCTGAGCGGAAGAGAGAGAGGGTCGAGCCGCGTGACACGGCTCGACCCGGCGGGATTGATCCCGCTTGTTGCTGTTTGACGCCCCACAGTTTTGATCTCCCCGCCGGGATTATGTGCCCGGTCGATACGCGAGACCGTAGCGGAGCGATTTCCGTATCGCCTTAAAAAGCCTGGTTAAGGAGATGTCACCCGCCGTGCTTCTGGCAGCATGATTGACAAGACCTTGGCGCACATGATTGACGAGACCTTGCGCAGATGCCGAAATTGCCTGACATTTGGCGGCGCAAAATGCTTGAAATCCAAGTGAATCAGGCACATCTGTGAGGGCGTTGCCGGCTTGCGTTTCCCGCTCTCTTCAATGTCAGGGATTTTGTTTGTGAACTCTTCACCATCCAGCACTTCGCCACAATCGAAGTCTTCCGGCGCGACTTCCGACCTGTTCGACCAATCGGCGCTCTCGACGCTGGCGCAGCGCCTCGTCGAGGCTGCGAAACGTGCGGGCGCGGACGCTGCCGACGCGGTTGCGGTGCGCGGCGTGTCGCAGGGCGTCGAGGTGCGCGATGGCCGGGTCGAGGAATCCGAGCGTTCCGAAGGCGACGATGTTGGTCTGCGCGTGCTGGTCGGGCAGCGTCAGGCCGTGGTCTCGACCAATGACGTCTCCGGCGACGGCATTGCAAAGCTCGCCGAGCGCGCGGTCGCGATGGCCCGCGTGGCGCCCGACGACAAATATGTCGGCCTCGCCGATCCCGCGCTGCTTGCGCGCGACTTCGCCGATCTCGATCTGCTCGATCGCAATATCCCGACCACCGGCGAACTGGAGCGCCGCGCTTGCGAGGCCGAGGCCGCAGGCCTTGCGGTCAAGGGCGTCTCCAAGTCCGGCGGCGCGTCCGCCTCGGGCGGCATCGGCGGCATGGTGCTGGTGACCTCGACCGGCTTCCACGGCTCCTATCTGCGCTCCAGCCACGGCATCTCGATGACCGCGATCTCGGGCGAAGGCACCAGCATGGAGCGCGACTACGATTTCACCTCCGCGCCGCATGCCTCCGACCTCGCTTCGCCCGAAAGCGTCGGCCGCAAGGCAGGCGAGCGCACCGTGGCGCGGTCCAACCCGCGCAAGGTCGAAACCTGCAAGGTGCCCGTCGTGTACGATCCGCGGGTGTCGGGATCGCTGGTCGGACATCTCGTCGGCGCCATCAACGGCGCCTCGGTCGCGCGCAAGACGAGCTTTTTGAAGGACCGGATGGGCGAGCAGCTGTTCGCGAAGGAAATCCGCATCATCGACGATCCCTTGCGGGTGCGCGGCCTGCGCTCGCAGACGTTCGACGCCGAGGGCGTCAGGGTGAAGAAGACCGCGCTGATCGACGAAGGCGTGCTGACCACCTGGCTGCTCGATTGCGCGACCGCGCGCGAACTCGGGCTGGTCACGACCGGACACGCCCATCGCGGCGTCTCGTCCTCGCCGTCGCCGGGAGCATACAATCTGCATCTCGAAGCCGGTGCGATGACTCCGAAAGAGCTGATCTCGGACATTAAACAGGGCTTTTACGTCACCGACCTGATCGGCTCCGGCGTCAATGGCGTCACCGGCGATTACAGCCGCGGCGCCTCCGGCTTCTGGATCGAGAACGGCGAGATCACTTATCCGGTCAGCGAGGTGACGATCGCGGGCCATTTGCTGGCGATGTTCAAATCGCTGGTCGCCGCCAACGATCTGGAATTCCGCTTCGGCGTCAACGCGCCGACGCTGCGCATCGAGGGCCTGACGCTTGGCGGACGCTGATATCGCCGACAGGGTTTGGGCGCGCGATGCTGCGCTGCTGAGAGACGCGGTTCGCGAGGCCGGCGCGTTGGCCCTGTCGCTGTTTCGCACCGAGCTGAAGAACTGGACCAAGGGCGCCTCGTCGCCGGTCTCCGAGGCCGACATCGCCGTCAACGACCTCATCGAGCGGCGGCTGCGCGCGGCGACACCGGACTACGGCTGGCTGTCGGAAGAGAGCGTCGATGACGACAGCCGCCTCGGCAAGGAACTGGCCTGGATCGTCGACCCGATCGACGGCACCCGCGCCTATCTTGCCCACCGCGAGGACTGGTGCGTCAGCGTGGCGCTGGTTGCCGGTTCGGCGCCGGTGCTGGCGGCGGTGTTCGCGCCGGCCACGGACGAATTCTTCTTCGCTGTCCGTGGGCGCGGCGCCACGCATAATGAAAGGCCGGTGCGTGCGGCGCCCGGCGCGGATCTGGATTTTTCCCGGATGGCCGGGCCAAAGCCACTGGTGCAGCGGCTGAGCCCTTCGGCGGAGGAGATCACGCTGCATCCGCGCATAGGATCGCTGGCGCTGCGGCTGTGCCGGGTCGCGGATGGCAGCCTCGATGCCGCTTTTGCAGGCGGCCAGAGCCGCGATTGGGACCTTGCCGCCGCGAATTTGATCGTGCAGGAAGCCGATGGTAGAATGACCGCGCTTTCCGGGGATGCGATCGAGTATAATCGCCGGGAGGTGGTGCACGGGGTGCTGGTGGCGGCGGGGCAGGATAGACACAGTCGGATTGTCGCGCACTTCCGGGATCACCGACTGCCCTGAATCGGTCGAAATCCGTGCCACATGTGGTTCCGTTGATATCGCGTTGATCGTGTCGCTGTTTGCTTGCCGGGCATCTCGTTAGGAAAGATCATCATGCCAGATAGCCCTCCGCAGCAATTGCTGCATCTCGTCATCGGCGGCGAACTGACCGACCTCGAACACGTCACGTTCAAGGACCTCGACCAGGTCGAGATCGTCGGCGTCTATCCGAACTACGCATCGGCGCTTGCGGCCTGGAAGGCGAAGGCGCAGCAGACCGTCGACAACGCCCACATGCGCTACTTCGTGGTTCACCTCCATCGCCTGCTCGATCCAGGCCAAGACACGAAGTCCTCCGGCTAAGAAGTCCTGCATTTGAAACGTTTCTTTCGCGATTTGCTGCGCAGCGCTTCGGTTCAGCGCGCGCTCGGGGTACTCGCGGCCGAGTACCTGCGGCTGGTCTGGCTGACCAACCGCTTCAGCTACGAGCCGGCCGATGTCTATGCGCAGGTCGAGCCGGAAATGCCGGCGATCTTCGCGTTCTGGCATGGCCAGCATTTCATGACGCCCTTCATCAAGACCAAGGAGAGCCACCGTGCCAAGGTGTTGATCTCGCGGCATCGCGACGGCGAGTTCAATGCGATCGCCGCCGAGCGGCTCGGCATTGGAACCATCCGCGGCTCCGGCGATCATGGCGGCGCCTTTCACCGCAAGGGCGGTGTCGGCGCATTCCGCGAAATGCTGCAGGCGCTTGAAGACCAGTGGAATGTCGCGACCACCGCTGACGTGCCGAAGCGGGCGCGGGTGGTGGGCCTCGGCATCATCATGCTGGCACGGGAATCGGGCCGGCCGATCATGCCGTTTGCGATGGTGACCTCCAGATTCATCCGGTTGAAGAACTGGGACTCCACCACCATCAATTTACCGTTCGGACGCGGTGCTGTGGTCGGCATCGAGGCTGTGCATGTCCCACCGGATGCAGATGCCGAGACTATGGAAAAGCTCCGTCTTCAGGTAGAAGCTTACCTGAACGAAGCGACCCGCCGCGCCTATGTGGCCGTCGGGCGTCCGGAGGCCGCTCTTGGCTGACCCACTGCCGCTGACGCTGCGCGTCTACCGGAAACTGTCGTACGCGATGGTGCCGCTGTCGCCCGCGCTGATCAGCCGGCGGCTGAAGCTCGGCAAGGAAGATCCGGCGCGCTTCGGCGAGCGCCGCGGCGTGAGTGCCGATGTCCGTCCCGCAGGTCCGCTGGTCTGGATTCACGGCGCAAGCGTCGGTGAAGTGCTGGCCGCGGCGGGTCTGATCGAGCGCCTGCGCGGACTTAACCTGCGCATCCTGCTGACCTCGGGCACGGTGACCTCGGCGGCGATCGTCGCCAAGCGGTTCCCGCGCGACGTCATCCATCAATATGTGCCGTATGATTCGCCGCGCTACGTTGGGCGGTTTCTCGATCACTGGCAGCCCTCGCTGGCGCTATTCATCGAATCCGACCTGTGGCCGAACCTGATCCTGTCGAGCGCCGCGCGGCGGCTTCCGATGGTGCTGATCAACGGGCGAATGTCGCAGCGCTCGTTTCCGCGTTGGCAGCGGGTGCAAGGCACCATCTCGGCGCTGCTCGACAAGTTCGACATCTGTCTGGCGCAATCGCAGACCGATGGTGATCGCTTTTCGGCGCTCGGCAGCCGCAACGTCGTCGTGACGGGAAACCTCAAGCTCGACGTGCCCGCGCCGCCGGCCGATGCAAACAGGCTGGAGCGGCTGATGACGATGACGCGCGGCCGCCCGGTCGTGCTCGCGGCCTCGACGCACCCGGGCGAAGAGGAAATCCTGACCGAAACACACCGGATGCTGGCCGGCTATTTTCCAGGCCTGTTGACCGTCATCGTGCCGCGGCATCCCGACCGTGGTGAGGCCATCGCGCGCATGATTTTTGCGTCCGGCCTCAACCCGACCCTCCGATCGCGCGAGGATTTGCCAACCGCCACCACCGATATCTACGTGGCCGACACCATGGGCGAACTCGGGCTGTTCTACCGGCTGGCGCCGATCGTGTTCATGGGCGGATCGCTGGTCGAGCATGGCGGGCAGAATCCGATCGAGGCGATCAAGCTCGGCGCGTCGGTCATCCATGGGCCCCACGTTTTCAACTTCACCGATGTCTATGAAGCCCTCGATGCTGCCGGTGGTGCGCGGCGGGCCGATACGCAGGAAGCGCTCGTCAAGCAGTTCGGGCAGCTGCTCGCCGATCCCAAGGCGCGCGACGCCGCGCTGGTCGCCTCCGAACACGTGGTCGCCCGGCTCGGCGGCGCGCTGGAGCGTACGCTCTCCGCGCTCGAGCCATATCTGCTGCAATTGCAGATCGAGATGGGAGCGGCCAATGCGTGAGCCGGGTTTCTGGCACGGCCCGGCCTCGCTCAACGCGCATCTCCTGAAACCGCTCGCGGCCCTCTACGGCGCCGTCGCCGCGCAGCAGCTGCGGCGCAAGGGATTGAACGCCGGCATCCCGGTGCTTTGTGTCGGCAATTATCACGTCGGCGGTGCCGGCAAGACGCCGACGGTGCTGGCGCTGGCGAAACTGTTGCGCGAGCTCGGCGAGACGCCGGTGGTGCTGAGCCGCGGCTATGGCGGCAAATTACGCGGACCGGTCCGGGTCGATCCCGGCAGGCACGCGGCTTCCGAGGTTGGCGACGAGCCCCTGATGATGGCGGATACGCTGCCGGTGGTGGTGTCGCGCAGGCGCGCGGACGGCGTACCGCTGGCGCGGGCGCAAGGCGCCACCGTGATCCTGATGGATGACGGTTTCCAGAGCCCGGCGATCGTCAAGGATGCCTCGCTGATCGTGATCGACGGCGCGCGCGGCATCGGCAACGGCCAGGTGTTTCCCGCCGGCCCCCTGCGTGCGCCGTTACGGCCGCAACTGGCGCGCACCGACGCGCTCATCATCGTCGGCAACGGCAGTGCTGCTGAATCGATTGCGGCCGAGATCGCGGCGCAAGGCAAGCCGGTGTTGCGTGCACATCTGAAGCCGGATGAGGCGCAGGTCGCGCAGCTTCGGAGCAGGCGCGTGCTGGCGTTTGCCGGCATCGGCGATCCCACGCGATTTTTCAGCACGCTGTGCGCCAGCGGCATCGACGTCGCCCGGCAGCGCGCCTTCGCCGATCATCATGCGTATTCACCGACCGAGATCGAAAGCCTGATCGCCGAGGCCAAACGCGATGGGCTGACGCTGGTCACGACGGAAAAGGATCTGGCGCGCTTAAGGGGGTGGTCGCAGCAGATCGTGCCGTTCGCGGTGACGCTCGAATTCGACGACGCGGCGCTACTGCGAAAATACGTGTCGGCCCGCCTGTTCAAGGCACGCGAGAAGTGAGTTCACCCTTACTGATTCCGGACAAGAATCAACTGGCCGTCGTCGACGCCGGCGATCAGCGCGAGCTTGCCGCCGAATTCAATGGCCCCGATGTTTGTCACTATTCGCGCAGGCAATCGCACGCGAGCTATGTCGCGGACTTCAGGCGTAAAACTGACGATCCGCAGCGTTCTCCGATCCAGACTGGGCACCGCGAGATCGGGATGGCCGTCTCCATCGAAATCGGCCGTCCAACTCAAGCCGAGCGCGCGCGAGCCGATGAAATGGTTCGCCACGTCGGTAATCTCGTTGACCTTGGTCAGCTTCCCGTCCTTCCATGACCATAGCTCGAGACGTCCGACGACATGCGGCTGCCGAACCAGCGCGATATCGGTGGTACCGTTGCCGTCATAGTCTGCGATCCCCGCCGGGTTCAGCCACGCATGCGCACGACCGATCGGCGGGGTTTCGGCGGCGATGGTCATGCTGTCGGTGTCGATGATCGCGAGCGCCGATCCGCGATCGAGATATGATTTTACCGCCACGATCCAGTCGCGTCCGTCGATCGAAGCGATGCGCGGGGAGAGATCCTCGAACACCGCATCGCGGCCGAGCGTTACGCTGCCGTGCCGTCCATCACGCCGCTCGATCACCAGACTGCCGGCTTCGATCGCATCGCCGAGAACGCCGTGGTCGTAGCGGCTGGTGGGCGCCGCAAGCCAGGCGCGGGCGACCTGCGCGGTGCCGACGATCATTCGGCCGTCGGCAAGGGCGTCGCGCGGAAGCCTGGGTCGATCGGGAGGACTCGCAGGAACGAGCTTTGCAGCATCGTTTGCGAGCTGATACCAACTGGCTCCGACCGCGATCCGGACGGCGGCGCCGTCAACGTCGATTGCCGTCACGCGACCCGATGTCGGTACGACATCGGCACGCCATTGTGCCGCGGCAGGCGCGATGAAGACCATCCAAAAGAGCAGGGCGGCGCGTAGCAGCATGGGGACCGATGCAAAGTGTCTGCGGAGCGCCAGACAAGGCGCCACGCGCTTGCTGGCTCTCAATTGTTGTTAGCCCTGCGTCTTCAGTGCATCCGGAAAATGCCGCTGCAGCACGGCGCTCGGGACGGAATAGGCCTCCTGGAGGTCGACGCTCCAGTACTTCAATTCGTCGAGCGGAATCCGCACGTCGGTGATGGCGCAGCGTACATAGGTTCCGGGCGAGATCACGCGGAAATCGCCGTCCAGATATTGCACCTGCGCTTCGCCATGGCCCGAGGAGCCGAATTTATTGAGCACGTCAAACTCTCCGATCAGCCCGCCCGCAACGGCTGGCCTTGAATGTCTTTTCCAGGTTCGATCTATCATAAATAGGTCGTGCTGTCCGCCACGCAAACTGACCTGATTGTGATGATTTCGGGTCCGGCTGCATGATAGCGTTAACTCCGCCGGTGCCCACCGCGTCATGCCGATCCGACCGAGACCGATGCGCCTGTTGCCAGCCACATTATCCCTTATACTCCTCGCGACGGCCTGCGCGGCCGGGGCCGCGCCGCTACAGGTCGATATCCCGGCGGGCGGCCTGACCCTGCATGCCCAGCTTTACAAGCCCGATGGCGACGGCCCGTTTCCAACCGTGATCGCGCTGCATGGCTGCGGCGGCTTAGGGGGCCAATCGGAGCCTGTGCAGCCGCGCTACCGCGACTGGGCGGAGCAACTGTTGAAGACCGGCCACGCCGTTCTGCTGCCGGATAGCTACGGTTCGCGCGAACTTGGCCCGCAATGCCGCGCCAAGGAACGCCCGGTGCTCGCCCGCCGCGAGCGGGTTGCCGATATCAATGCAGCGCGGCAATGGCTAACGCAGCAGCCGTGGGCCGCGCGCGCGCGGATCAGCCTGATGGGATGGGCGAACGGCGCCAGCGCGGTGCTGTGGGCGGTGCGTCCGCAATCACTGGCGCGCGGGATCGCGCCGGATTTCCGCTCGGCCATCGCATTCTATCCGGATTGCCGGATCTCGTCCGGCCTCGGCTGGAGCACGCGGGTGCCGACGCTGCTCCTGATCGGCGCGCAGGACGATATCAGTTCGCCATCCGCCTGCCGCCAGGTCGTGGAAGGCGCGCGTGGCCGCAGCGCACTGGCGCAGATAGTCGTCTATCCCGGTGCGGCCCATGATTTCGATCGCGCCAACCTGCCGCTGCGGGCTATCGCGGGCGCCGACGCCGCCTTGCCCGAGCGCGGCCATATCGGCACCGATGCGGAAGCACGCAAGGACGCGCAGCGCCGCGTCAACGAGTGGCTGGCGCGCTAAGCTAGAACAGGCTGCCCTGATCAGCCGGCTTGACGGCGCGCTTCGGCGTCGCCGGCTTCGCCTCGTGCGTCGTCGCTTTCGTGCTCGCGGCGGGCGCCGTGGCCTGCGGCCGATCCGCATCGGCCATGGCGCCAACGCGGCCGTCTGCGAATTCGATCGACAGGCGCGCGTTCGGCCCGATCGCGGCGGCGGCATGTACCGCGTGTCCCTGTTCGTCGCGCACCAGCGCAAAGCCGCGGGCGAGTACGCTGCGATACGACAGCGCCGACAGCAACTGGCCGCTGTGGGCGACACGCGCATCGAGGCGCTGCATGGCGGTCAGAAGCGCGCGGCGGGCACGCTCGGCCAGCCGCTGCGTGCGCTCATTGGCGCGCGCGATGGCATTGCGCTGCGCCTGGGCGTTGGAGAGTCGTGACGCCTTCAGCCGGACCTCGAGCCCGGCGAAACGATCGCGCCGGCTGCGCAGCAGGGCGCGGGCGGATAGCCGGATACGTTCCCCCGACACGGTGAGACGATGGTTGGCCTGCGCCACCTGTCCGCGCAGCACCTTCAGCGTCAGGCCGGCGGCAAGATGCGAGAAGCGGCGGTGGTGGGCGTGCGTATTGGCCTTCAACCCGCGGGGCAGGGCGGCACCGAGGTGATCCAGCCGCTGCCGGGGGATCGCGAGCAATTCACTCAAACCCGGCAGCGCACGGGCCGCGGCGCGCAATTCGTTGCGGCGGCTCTCCTGCCCGCGCTGCCAGCACACCATCGTGCGCCGCGCCAGGCTCTCGACCTCGACGAACAATTCGCTGCGGACGGGAACGGCCATTTCGGCCGCCGCCGTCGGCGTCGGGGCGCGCTTGTCGGCGGCGAAATCGATCAGCGTGATATCGGTCTCATGCCCGACGGCCGAGATCAGCGGGATCATGCTTTCGGCGGCGGCGCGGACCACGATCTCCTCGTTGAACGACCACAGATCCTCCAGCGAGCCGCCGCCGCGCGCAACGATCAACAGATCCGGCCGTGGAACGCGCCCGCCTGCCGGCAGCGCGTTGAAACCGCGGATCGCGGCAGCCACCTGTTCGGCCGAGCCGTCGCCCTGCACCTTGACCGGCCACACCAGCACGCGGCGGGGAAAGCGATCCTCCAGCCGGTGCAGGATGTCGCGGATAACGGCACCCGTCGGCGAGGTGACGACGCCGATCACCTCCGGCAGCCAGGGCAGCAATTGCTTGCGCGCCTCGTCGAACAGCCCTTCGGCGGCAAGCTTTTTCTTGCGCTCTTCCATCAGCGCCATCAGCGCGCCGATGCCGGCGGGCTCCAGCGACTCGATGACGATCTGGTATTTTGAGGAATTGGGATAGGTCGTCAGCTTGCCGGTGGCGATGACCTCCAGCCCTTCCTGCGGCTTGAAGCGCATCCGCGCATGGGCAAACTTCCAGACTACCGCCTCGATCTTGGCGCTCTCGTCCTTCAGCGCGAAATAGCAATGACCGGAGGAATGCGGCCCGCGGAAGCCGGAGATTTCGCCACGGACGCGGACATGGCCGAAGGTGTCCTCGACCGTCCGTTTCAGGGCGGTGGACAGTTCCGAGACGGTGAATTCGGGCGCGTTGATGAGGTTTTGGGCAACAGGCATCGGCAACTGATTCGAATGTTGGAGGCGTCGCCGCAACGTAGGGATTTTTAACCCTGCCCGCCAATCCAGGTCTTGCAGGCACCATAACTCTGTAATACAGAGTACTCTAGATATGAAATGTGGTGAGGTTGCCCATGTTGAAATCCCTTGTTCTCGGCCCTCTGCACCTCCTGAAATGGGCGCTGTGCGCCGTCGGCGCGGCAGCGCTGCTGCTTGCCGCCCTGGTGGCCTGGCCACTCAAGCAGCCGCCTGAGCTGCGATCGATCTCATCGGCCCGCGGCACCGTTGACTTCAGCGCCTTACCGCCCGTCGAGCGGTTCCAGGCGAGGGACGGTAGCGCTCTCGGGTTCCGCCATTATCCCCCGAGCGGGCCGGTCACCGGCCGCGGCGCCATTGTGGTGCACGGTTCGTCGGGGTCCAGCGGCGGCACCATCCATGCGTTGTCGGCAGCGCTGGCGAGCCGCGGCGTCTAGAGCTGGGCGGTCGATATCCGCGGCCACGGCACCTCAGGCACGCGCGGCGATATCGGTTATGTCGGTCAACTCGAGGACGACCTCGCCGATTTCGTCGCCGTCTTGCGCAAGACCGCGCCAACGCTGCCGCTGACCCTGATCGGCCATTCCGCCGGTGGCGGCTTCGCGCTGCGGATCGCCGGTTCGCCGATCCAGACCATGTTCGAACGCACCGTGTTGCTCGCGCCGTATCTCGGCTACCAGGCGCCGACCAACCGGCCGAACTCCGGAGGCTGGGCCAACGCTGATGTTCCGCGCATCGTCGCCTTGTCGCTGCTGCGCGAGATCGGCATAAGCTGCTGTGACGCGTTGCCTGCGCTGGCTTTTGCAGTGCCGCCGAACTCGGAGAAAAACCTGGTGCCGACCTACAGCGACCGGCTGATGCGCAACTTCGCGAACCATCTGGACTACCGCAGCAATCTCATGGCAGCGAAGAGACCGCTGACCATCATTTCGGGCGCCGACGATGAGTTGATGCTCGCAGACAAATACGCCGAGGCCGTGCGCGGGATCGTGCCGCCGGTCGACGTGAAGCTGATCGACGGTATCGATCACATGGGTATCGTCAGCGTGCCCAAGGCAATCTCCGTCATTGTCGAGGACGTCGCTACGCGCGGCATGACGGGGAGTTGAACGGCGATGACCGCGCTGAGCATGAAGGGTGCTCCATGATGGACAGCCAGCAGGCCGCCGAATCGCTGGCCGAGATCAACGACGTCGCCCGTCGCGTCCGTCAATCGCTGATCTACGGCCTCGCCAGTCTGATGATGATCATGTGGGGAGCGCTGACATTTGCCGGCTATCTCGTGACCTATCTGTCGCCGCGTCACGCGGGTTACGCGTGGATCGCGGTCTACGTCGCCGGGGCTGCGGTATCCGTTGCCATCAGCGCATACCAATATTCGCAATCCGGTGTTCGCACGTTCGACGCGCGGATGCTGCTGGCATTTCTCTTCTTCATGGCTTTCGGCTTCTTCACCTGCTGGCTGGGCCACTTCACGTCGCGGCAGATGGGCACGTTCTGGCCGATCTACTTCATGCTGGTCTACGGCATCGCTGGACTGTGGGTCGGGCACGCATTCATTACGATCGGCCTTTGCGTGTCGGCATTGACCTTGATCGGCTATTTCTTCATCGGCGCCGCCTTCGACCTGTGGATGGCGTTCGTCAATGGCGGCGGCCTCGTGGTCGGCGGCTTGTGGATGCGCCGGAGCTAGCGCGATGTCGGGCCTCGACGACATCATCCATCAGCCGTTGCGCCTGCGTGTCATGGCGGCATTGAACGCCATGCCGGCAAATGCCGGGCTGGAGTTCGCCAAGCTGAAGAAATTGACCGGCGCCACCGACGGCAATCTCGGCGCCCATATCGAAACGCTCTCGAAAGCAGGCTATGTTGCGGTCGCAAAGGCCTTTGTCGGCAAGAAGCCGCAGACCACGGTGACCGCCACCGCCGCCGGGCGGGGCGCGTTCGCCCGCCACGTCGCGATGCTGCAGGAAATCATCGCCGCCTCGGGAAGGCAGACATAATTCTCACCGGTCATTCTACGGCGATGCAAAGCATCGAACCCGGAATCTCCAGCTTAGCCGTGCTTCTGCCTAACAGCCCGAGCTTCCGGATCGGCGCGCATGGAGCGCCGTCGGGAAGGAGGCCTGTTGATATCCCCTTGCGGCGAGGTGCCGTTTTGTGCGACCGAGGCCACATTTCCACCCGTATCTGGCTCTTGTCATGAACATCCTCCTGCTCGGTTCCGGCGGCCGCGAACACGCTCTCGCATGGAAGATCGCCGCTTCTCCGCTGCTGACCAAACTGTGGTGCGCGCCGGGCAATGCCGGGATTGCGCGCGAAGCCGAGTGCGTGGCGCTTGACGTTGCTGATCATTCGGCGGTGATCGATTTCTGCAAGCAGAACGCCGTGGATTTCGTCGTGGTCGGCCCGGAGACGCCACTGGCAGCGGGCATCGTCGACGACCTCGCGAAAGTCGGCATCAAGGCGTTCGGGCCAGGCAGGCAGGCGGCGCAGCTCGAAGGGTCCAAGGGATTTACCAAGGACCTCTGTAGCGAGTTCAATATTCCGACCGGCGCCTATGGCCGCTTCACCACGGCGGACGATGCGTTGGCCTATGTGCGCAAACAGGGCGCACCGATCGTGGTCAAGGCCGATGGCTTGGCCGCCGGCAAGGGCGTCGTCGTCGCCAAGACGCTCGACGAAGCCGAGGCGGCCATCGCCATGATGTTCGACGGCGGGTTCGGGTCGGCCGGCGCGGAAGTCGTGATAGAGGAATTTCTCGAAGGCCGCGAGATCAGCTTCTTCGCGCTATGCGACGGCGAGACCGCGATCCCGCTGGCCTCTGCGCAGGACCACAAGCGCGTGTTCGACCATGACGAGGGCCCGAACACCGGCGGCATGGGCGCCTATTCGCCGACGCCGTTCGTCACGCCCGAAGTGCACGACCAGATCATGGCGCGGATCATCCTGCCGACGGTCGCCGGCATGAAGAAACGCGGCATGCCGTTCAAGGGCGTGCTCTATGCCGGCGTGATGCTGACGGCACAGGGTCCAAAACTGTTCGAATACAACGTCCGCTTCGGCGATCCCGAATGCCAGGTGCTGATGCTGCGGATGATGTCCGACATCGTGCCGGCGTTGCTGGCGGCCTGCGACGGCGAACTGAAGCATTTTGGCCTGCGCTGGTTTCCCGATCCGGCGCTGACGGTTGTGATGGCGGCGAAGGGTTATCCCGGCGACTACAAGAAAGGCACGCGCATCGACGGCCTCGATGACGCCGCCGGCATCGAGGGTGTCGAGATTTTCCATGCCGGCACGGTGGCGAAGGACGGCGCCATTCTCGCCAATGGCGGGCGCGTGCTGAACGTGTGCGCGATGGGCAAGACCGTGCGCGAGGCGCAGCAGCGCGCCTATCAAGCTGTTGATCGCATCAAATGGCCGGACGGTTTCTGCCGCCGCGACATCGCCTGGCAGGCCGTGGAGCAGGAGCGAAGCTAAGCGCCCACGCGCCTTTCGCTGGTCATGCCCGGGCTTGACCCGGGCATCCATCGCTCTTCGCGTGAGTCCTTGGATGGATTGCCGGGTCGAGCCCGGCAATGACATGTTTCAAACTGTTACAGCAAATCGCCACCCACGGCACTCGCCGTCGTACCATGCTCGCGGAACGCCTTGATGACGTTCTTGCCGATCTTCCATTTGTGCACTTCGTCCGGACCATCGACCAGCCGCTGTGCGCGCACCTGCGTGTACCACTTCGCCAGCGGCGTATCCTGGCTGAAGCCGAGCGCGCCGTGGAGCTGGATCGCGGTGTCGATCACCTTGTGCACCATGTGGGCATGGAAGATCTTTGCGATCGAGTTCTCCTGCCGGATGTCGAGGCCCTTTTCCGCCTTGTAGGCGATATGCAGCAGCATCAGGCGGCCGATGTAGAGTTGTTCGGCGCAGTCCGCGAGCATGAACTGGACGGCCTGACGGTCGGAGATCAGTTGGCCGAAGGTCGAGCGCGTGGTGATGTGGCCGACCGCCATGTCGAGCGCGCGCTGCGCCTTGGCGACGTTGTGCATGCCGTGGCGCAGCCGGCCATAGGCGAGGCGGTGCTGGCCCATGGCAAAGCCGTTGCCTTCGCCGCCGACCAGGTTGTCGGCCGACACTTTCAGATCCTTGATCTCGATCTCGGAGTGGCCGCCATGGATCGCGTGGTCATGCGGACCTTCGATCGCCATGTTGGCGACGTTGCGCTTGATCTTGTAGCCGGGGTTCGGCAGTTCGACGATGAAGGTCGAATACTGCTTGTGGCGCGGCGCGTTCGGGTCGGTCTTGGCCATCACAAGCGCCATGTCGGCGACGCTGGCGGAAGAGGAAAACCACTTCTCGCCGTTCAGGATGTAATTCTCGTTGCCGTCCTTCACCGCCGTGGTCTGCATGCCGGTGGCGTCGGCGCCGGCGGCCTTTTCGGTCATCGAGAAGCAGATGCGCTTGTCGCCATTCAGCAGCGGCTTGAGGAATTTTTCCTTCTGATATTCCGTGCCGTGGGCGAGGATCGTCATCATCGAGGCGTCGTCGGGGCCCTGCGTATTCATCGACAGCGCGCCCAGCATGCTCTCGCCGAGCTCCATCTGCACCAGCGCGTTCGCTAGCGGGCCGAGCCCCATGCCGCCATATTCCTTCGGAACCCACGGGCACCACAGGCCGCGCGCGCGGGCTTTTGCACGGAGCGGCCCGAGCACCTCGGCGAGCGGCCTGGTGTCGAGTTCCTTCTCCGCCGGGATGCATTCCTCATGCACCCACTGGCGGACCTTTTCGCGGATCGCCTTGGCTTCGGCCGGGATTTCGAAATCGATCGACATTGTGGTTTCCTCGGTTCTTGTTCCTGTTGGTCGGTCTTGGGGAATGGCTTAAACCTGCGACCTGCCAGCGGCAACGGCAAACAAAGTTTGAAGCGGCAGCGCCGCAGCCCACCAAGGAGCGCCCATGCCCGATCTCGCCGATCTATTCCCCGGATACGCTTCCGAATGGATCAACACCTCGTCGGGCCGCATCTTCGCCCGCGTCGGCGGCAAGGGCCCACCGCTGCTGCTGCTGCATGGGTTCTCGTCAACGCATGTGATGTGGCACCCGGTGGCGCCGCAACTGGCGGACAAGTTCACGCTGATCATTGCTGATCTGCCTGGCTATGGCTGGTCGGACATGCCCGACAGCGACGACAACCACACGCCCTACACCAAGCGCGCGATGGCGAAGGTGATGGTGGAGACGATGGAGCAGCTTGGCCATGTGCATTTCGCACTCGCCGGGCACGACCGCGGCGGCCGGGTGTCATACCGGCTGGCGCTCGATCATCCCGGCCGGCTGTCGAAATTGGCCGTGCTCGATATCGCGCCGACCTATGATTACTGGGAAAAGCTGAACCGGCTCTCCGCGCTGAAGATCTATCACTGGGCGTTTCTGGCGCAGCCATACCCGCTGCCGGAGACCCTGGTCGCAAGCAATGGCGAGTTTTTTCTCCGGCAGAAGATGGCGAGCCAGACCAAATCGCAGACACTGGATGAAATCGATCCGCGGGCACTGGAGCATTATCTCGCGCCGTTCCGCGATCCCGCGCGCATCCACGCGATGTGCGAGGACTATCGCGCGGGTGCCTATGCCGACTATGAGATCGACAAGGCGGATGTCGAGGCCGGCAAGAAGATCACGGTCCCTATGCTGGCGCTGTGGGGCGATGCCGGTGTGGCGAGTGCCGCGACCACGCCGCTCGACACGTGGAAGAAATGGGCGACGAAGGTGGAGGGGGCGGCGGTGGATTCGGGGCATTTTCTGCCCGAGGAGAACCCGGATGTGACGGCGAAGCTGCTGCGGGAGTTTTTTCTCAAAGGCTAGCTTCGTGGCCCGTATGAGCCCAACTCGTCATCCCCGCGCAGGCGGGGATCCAGTACGCCGCGGCCTTTCGGTTCAATCGCTGCCGTCTCTGGAATACTGGATCATCCGCTTTCGCGGATGATGACAGCGGTGGGTGGGGAGCAATGGGCCTACCGCCGCACCTTGAAAAAATCCCTGAGCAGCGTCGCGGCCTCGGTCTCGCCCACTGCGGAATAGACCTCCGGCACATGATGGCAGGTTGGCTGGGCAAAGAACCGCACGCCGGAATCCACGGCGCCGCCCTTGGGGTCGGCGGCGCCGTAATAGAGCCGCCGGATCCGGGCGAACGAGATCGCACCCGCGCACATCGTGCAGGGCTCCAGCGTGACGTAGAGGTCGCAATCGACCAGTCGCTCGCTCCCGATCGCCTTGGCGGCCTGCCGGATCGCCAGAATCTCGGCATGCGCGGTCGGGTCGCGGTCGGTCAGGGTCCGGTTGCCGGCGCTAGCGATCACCTCATCGCCCCTGACGATGACACACCCGATCGGCACTTCGCCGGATTTTCCGGCGTTTTCGGCCATTTCGAGCGCCAAATCCATGAAAGAAGGGGCAGTCATGCCTCGTATCATCGCAAGAAACCTGCTAAGAGAGCCGCCTTCAGCAAACGCGGATACCGGTTTTGCGTGAGAATGCGCCTTGAGCAAAGTGCGCGCGCGTTATCGCTATGACAGCCCATCCGCTTCTGATTGCCAATTCATTCGTACCCGAGAGACCATTCATGCCCCGCGATAGCGACAAAAACAACGATTCCCGCGGCCGGCGCGACCGGCCCGGCGGCAAGGGTCGCTCCGGAGACGGCAAGGGCCGCTCCGGGGCTGCGAGGGGGCCGGAGAAGAAGTTCGCCAAGCGCGGGTTTGCCGGCAAGAGTGAAGGCGACGGCGAGCGGCGTCCCTATGCCGGAAAGTCCGACGGCGCGAAATCGTTCGGCAAGAAGCCCTATTCCGGGGATCGAAAGCCTTACGCCGGCAAGCGCGACGGCGACGACCGTCCGCCGCGCCGGGATTTTGGAGATGCCCCGCGTCCGCGCGGCGATCGGCCATATGCCGCCCGGCCGTCACGCGGTGAAGATGGTGAAAAGCGGTCGTTCAAGCCGCGTGAAGATCGCGGCGGTGGCGAGAAACGCCCGTACACGCCGCGCGGCGACCGTCCGAATTTCAACCGCGACGACCGTCCGCCGCGGCGGGGCCGCACGAGCGGCCCTGGGGAGCGCGACGATGCGCGTCCGGCGGGACGTTCGTCCGATCGAAAGTTCAGCGACAGGAAGCCCTATACCCCGCGCGAAGGCGGCGGCGAAAAGCGGCCCTATACGCCGCGCGGCGAAGGCTTTCGCAAGGACGGCGACCGTCCGCGTGGCGATCGGCCGTTTAGTGCCCGGCCATCGCGCGACGGCGATCGCCCTCGTGGCGACAGGCCTGACAGAAAATTCGGCGGTGAGCGCAAATTCTCCTCGCGCGGCGCGCCCGATCGTGGCCCGCGTAAGGATTTTGGCGATCGTCCCGATCGTGGCGATTCAAAACCGTGGCAGAAGCGCGAGGATCGGGGCGAACGCGACTCGCGTCCCGCCCGCGACGGTGCGCGCAGTTTCGACAAGCCGCGCTTTGACCGCTCCCGCGACGACCGCGGCGGCGAGGAGCGTCCGCGCTTTTCGCGTTCGCGCGAGGATCGCCCGAAATTCGACCGTCCGCGCGAGCGGCCGGCGGGCCGCACCGATTGGCAGGAACATCCGCGCAGTGAAGTGGGTGACGATCGGCCGCGCCGCGAGAACGAGGACGACAGCAAGATTTTCGCAAAACGCCCGGCTTTCGGCGGCCGGGGGGCCTATCGTGAACGCCAACCTGAATTCGACAAGCGCGCGCCGCAACCGCCGCGCGCCAAGAAATCCGGGGAGCGCATCGCCAAGGTGGTGTCCCGCGCTGGCCTGGCCTCGCGCCGCGACGCCGAGGAATGGATCACGCAGGGCCGCGTCACCGTCAACGGCCGCGTCATCAATTCGCCGGCGCTTGACGTCACCGCGAACGACTCCATCGCCGTCGACGGCAAGGTGCTGCCGCCGCGCGAGCGCACGCGGCTGTTCATGTATCACAAGCCGCGCGGGCTGATGACCACGCATGCCGATCCCGAGGGGCGGCCGACCGTGTTCGACAATCTGCCCGAGGGCCTGCCGCGGCTGATCTCGATCGGCCGGCTCGATTTCAACACCGAAGGCCTGCTGCTGCTGACCAATGACGGCGGCTTGGCGCGCGCGCTCGAACTACCTGATACGGGCTGGTTGCGGCGCTATCGCGTGCGCGCCCATGGCGAGGTCACGCAGGCGCAGCTCGATGAGCTCAAGAAGGGTGTCGAGGTCGACGGCGTCAAATACGGCTCGATCGACGCGACGCTGGAGCGTGACCAGGGTGCCAATGTCTGGCTGGTGTTCGCGATCCGCGAAGGCAAGAACCGCGAGGTCCGCAACGTCATGGCGCATCTCGGCCTCGAGGTGAACCGGCTGATCCGCGTCTCCTACGGGCCGTTCCAGCTTGGCGAGCTGGAGGAAGGCCAGGTGGAGGAAGTCAAGACGCGGGTGCTGCGCGAGCAGCTCGGGGAAAAGATCGCCACGCTCGCGGGGGCGGATTTCAACCGGCCGATGCCGGGTGAACAATCTGGCGAAAAATCCGACGACGAAGGGACGGAGGCGCCGCGCGCCAAGAAGCCGGTCAAGCCGGCGGGCAAGAGCGCGCTGATCGCCGACCGCAAGGGCCGCCGCGTGCTGGTGCAGCGCACCGGCAGCGAGGAAGCCCGCGCCCGCAACGAGGAAGAGGCCAACGGCTACGGCCCGCCGCGTCGCCCCAAGCGCGGCTATCACGGCAAGCGCGATCTGACGCCGCGGGACGAGTAGTTGGGTTATGCGCGTCGTCGGCGGAAGACTGAAGGGCCGTAATCTGGCGTCGCCATCCACGCAGGCGATCCGCCCGACGGCGGACCGGCTGCGCGAGTCCGTGTTCAACATCCTGATCCACGCCTACGACGATCCGATTCAAGACGCGCGCGTGCTCGACCTGTTCGCCGGCACCGGCGCGCTCGGCATCGAGGCGGTCTCGCGCGGGGCGGCGTTCACGCTGTTCATCGACAACGGCGCCGAAGCGCGGGCGCTGTTGCGCAACAATGTCGAGGCGCTCGGCCTCGGCGGCGTGACAAAGGTCTATCGCCGCGACGCCACCAACCTAGGCCCGGCGCATCCGATGGAGCCGTTCTCGCTGGCCTTCCTCGATCCGCCCTATGGCAAGGGTCTAGCGGAGAAAGCGCTGGCCTCGCTGCGCGATGGCGGCTGGCTGACGCCGGGGGCGCTTGCGGTGGTGGAGGAAGCGAAGGCCGCGGCGTTCGTCGCGCCCCAAGGCTTCGAGGAGCTGGAGCGGCGCGCGTATGACGATACGGAGTTCGTGTTTTTGCGAGGTCCGTAACCGCTGCCCCCACAATTATGCTTGTCATCGCCCGGTCAAGCCGGGCGATGACAGTTGAATGTGTGGAAGTGCTGTGCCTATCGTCTCCCGAACAGCTTCTCGATATCGCTCAGCTTCAATTCCACATAGGTCGGCCGGCCGTGGTTGCACTGGCCGGAGTTCGGCGTGTCTTCCATCTCGCGCAGCAGCGCATTCATCTCTTCCGGCTTGAGGCGGCGGCCGGCGCGGACCGAGCCGTGGCAGGCCATGGTGGCGGCGACATGCATCAAACGCCGTTCCAGCGGCAGCGCCTCGTCCCATTCGCTCATGTGTTCGGCGAGATCGCGGAGAAGTCCCGCCGCGTTGGCCTTGCCGAGCAACGACGGCGTTTCGCGCACGGCCACCGCACCGGGGCCGAAGGAATCGATCGCCAGGCCGAACGATGCCAGCTCCTCGGCGCGATCCAGCAGTTTTTCGACGGTCGCCTCGTCAAGCTCGACAATTTCGGGAATCAGCAGGATCTGCCGCTGTACGCCGTTCTTCGCCAGCGAGGCCTTCAGCCGCTCATAGACGATGCGCTCATGCGCGGCGTGCTGGTCCACGACGATTAACCCGTCGCGGGTCTGCGACACGATATAGGTCTCGTGGATCTGCGTGCGCGCCGCGCCGAGCGGGCGGTCGAGCATATCGGGTGCGGGCTGCGCCTCGAAGCGCACGTCGGCGGTCGGTGTACCAACATCGAACGCGGCCTGTCCGGCTTCCGCGAGGGCCGACGCCATCGCGCCGCCGAACGAAGGTGCTGAATTGACCGGATAGGAAGGCGAGCTGCGCCAGTCCCAATTGGTTGGGCGCGGCGCAAACGACGGGCGAAACGCTGACAGCGCCGCGCCGTCGGTATTGGCGGCGGTGCGCCTGCCCTCGCGGGCGAGGCCTTCCTTCAGCGCGTGCACGATCAGGGCGCGGACGAGGCCCGCGTTGCGAAACCGCACCTCGGTCTTGGCCGGGTGCACATTGGCGTCGACCTCCTGCGGCTCCAGCGTCACGAACAGCGCCACCACGGGATGACGGTCACGCGGCAGGTAATCCGAATAGGCCGCGCGTACCGCGCCGAGGATCAGCTTGTCGCGCACCGGGCGGCCGTTGACGAACAGATACTGTCCGAGCGCGTTCGCCCGCGTCAGTGATGGCGCCGCGGCAAAGCCTTCGACCACGACGCCCTCGCGCTCGGCGCGCACTTCAATGGCGCTGGAACGAAAATCGCTGCCCAGGATATCGCCAAGCCGCGTCAGCCGGCCGGCCGCGCCGGGCAGCGCGGCGGCCCAGGTCACCGGCGCGCGTTCCTCGCCGGCCAATGTGAAGGCGATGTCGGGCCGCGCCATCGCCAGCCGCCGTACCACTTCGCGGATCGCTTCGGCCTCGGTGCGATCGGTCTTGAGGAATTTCAACCGTGCCGGCGTCGCGTAAAAGAGATCGCTGACCTCGACGCGGGTGCCCTGCGAGAGCGCCGCCGGCATGATCGGCGATTTCTCTCCGCCTTCGACCGACAGTGACCAGGCATGCGGCTCGCTGCGATGCCGCGTGGTGATGCCGAGCTTCGCCACCGCGCCGATCGAGGGCAGCGCCTCGCCGCGGAATCCAAGCGTGCGGATGTGCAGCAGATCCTCGTCGTCGAGCTTGGACGTGGCGTGGCGATCGACGGCCAGCGCGAGATCGGCATGCGTCATGCCGCTGCCGTCGTCGGTGATGCCGATCCGCCGCCTTCCACCGCCATCGGTAAAAATGTCGACGCGGCTGGCGCCGGCGTCGATGGCGTTCTCTACCAGCTCCTTCACGACGCTCGCGGGACGTTCGACCACTTCGCCGGCGGCGATGCGGTTGACGACCTGTTCGGGAAGCTGGCGGACGGGCATGGGGCGGAAACGTCGATTCGAGGGCTGGAAAGGTATTGTAGGCGGCCGAGCCGGCAAATGCATGGGAAGAAGGCGAAGCCGTGACCGGCTGGGGATGAAACCGGACTATCGCATTGAAGATGCTGAGGTTCGGCTCCGATGGAGCGCCCTGCGTTAGGATCGCATCGATCGAACTTGGGATTGTGGGGTCGTGAGGGCCGGTATATCGTTTAGAAAAATTATAATCTGCCCGGAGGAACGCCATGTGCAGTCTGTTCGCGCACCAGCCCCAACGCGACTATGAATCGCAGACGCGATCGCTGCGGATAGGCGGCCATTGCACCTCGATCCGGCTGGAAATGTCATTCTGGGATACGCTGGAGGAAATCGCGGCGAAGGAGGGGATGAGCCTCGCCAAGTTCCTCACCACGCTGCATGACGAAGTGCTCGACCATCACGGCGAGGTCAGGAATTTCGCGTCACTGCTGCGTTGTTCCTGCATGATCTATCGGGCCAAGAGTGCGGCCGCTGTTGCGGAATTCCGCGGCGGTCGCCCCGCGATGCTCGACGCAGCCGAATAAGTTCCACACGATCGACGAAAAACGGCCCGGCCGATATCGGACCGGGCCGCTTCCAATTTTTCGATCTAGATGTCCTTCCGCTGCATCGCCCCCGCAATATGGTCCGCCTGCCGCATCGCCAGGGCGACGATCGTCAGCGTCGGATTGCAGGCGGCGCCGGTCGTGAACTGGCTGCCGTCGGAGACGAACAGGTTCTTGACGTCATGGGCCTGTCCGAACTTGTTGACGACGCCGTCTTTCGGCTTCTCGCTCATCCGGTTGGTGCCGAGATTATGCGTGCTCGGATAGGGCGGGGTCGGATAGGTCACGGTGGCGCCGACGGCCTCGTAGACGGCAGTGCCTTGCTTGTAGGCGTGGTTGCGCATCGCGACGTCGTTGGGATGATCGTCGAAATGCACGCTCGCCACCGGCATGCCGAACTTGTCCTTGGCCTTTGGATCTAGCGTGATGCGGTTGGTTTCCTGCGGCATGTCCTCGCCGACCAGCCACATGCCCGCCATGCGCGGATAGGACTCCATCGCTGAGCTGAAGGAGCGTCCCCATCCGCCGGGGTTGAGGAACGCCGCCATGAAGGGCACGCCGATCGACAGCGTCTCCATCTCGTAGCCGCCGGCGAAGCCGCGCTTGGGGTCGTGCCTGGCCTCGTCGCGGATAATGCCGGCCATGGTGGTGCCGCGGTACATGTGCACGGATTTCTCGAACGCTGCATAGACGCTGCCGGTCATGTGTCGCATATAGTTGCGGCCGACCTGGCCGGACGAGTTGGCGAGGCCGTCGGGGAAGTGGTTCGAGGCACTGTTGAGCAACAGCCGCGGGCTTTCGATTGAATTGCCGGCGACCGCCACCACGCGCGCCCTCTGGCGCTGCATCGCGCCGTTCTCGTCGGCATAGACCACGCCCGTGACCTTGCCGGATGCGTCATGCTCGATCTTGATCGCCATGCTGTTGGGGCGCACCTCGAGATTGCCGGTCGCCTCGCCCTTGGGGATCTCCGTATAGAGCGTCGACCATTTCGCGCCCGACTTGCAGCCCTGGAAGCAGAAGCCGATCTGCTGGCAGGCCCCGCGCCCGTCGCGTGGCGCGCTGTTGATCGCCATGTTGCCGGTGTGCACGGTCTTGTAGCCGAGCTTCTTCGCGCCGGCTTCGAGCACCTTGAAATTGTTGTTGCCGGGCAGGCCCGCGATGCCGTTGGTGCGGGTGACGCCCATCTTGTCTTCGGCCTTGGCGTACCACGGCTCCAGTTCGGCGAGCGTGATCGGCCAATCCAGGAGATTAGCGCCGGGGATGTTGCCGTAGGTGGTCTTGTCCTTGAACTCGTGCTCTTCAAAGCGCAGCGAAGCGCCGGCCCAATGCGTGGTCGAGCCGCCGACCGCCTTGACGATCCAGGCTGGAAGATTCGGGAAATCCTTGGCGACGCGCCAGCTTCCCGAGGTCGTTCGCATGTCGGACCAGGCGAGCTGGGTAAAGCTCTCCCATTCATCGTTGACGAAGTCCTGCAGTTCGATGCGCGACCCGGCCTCCAGGATCACGACCTTGACGCCCTTCTGCGCCAGTTCGTTGCCGAGCGTTCCGCCGCCGGCGCCGGAGCCGATGATTACGACCACGCCGCTGTCGTTCAGATCGAATTTTGCCATGTTGATTTCCTCCCCTGCTGTTCGTTGACCGCGGCTGTTCAAGCCTTCGGGAGCCAGTCGATGTCGGCGAAACCGCGCTTGATATAGCCGCCGTGCTCGGCAGAGGAGCCCTCGTAGCCGAACTTCGGCCAGAGCTCCTTCTGGTTATAAAGGGAGACGACGAGGTCACCGCGGACCTTCTGGAAGAAATCGGATTGCTCGATGCGCTGCAGCAGCGCCACCCTGTCGGTTTCCCACGGCACCTGCGCGTAGGGCACCTTGTGGCGCTCATTGGCTTCCTGATCGAGGCGCGCGACGCCGTTCGAGATCAGCGCCTTGGTGGCCGGGTCTTTCGCCGCCTTGCCGTCCCACGGCTTGATCGCGGTAATGTAGTAGCTGTCGCCCAGGAAATCGTGCGGATAGATATCGCGGGCGACCTTGACCAGCGTCTTGAGTGTCGCCGGCGTCAGCGCGGTGGCGTCATTGGCCCAGGCGTCGCTGATGCTCAATCCCGCGCTGGCTGCAATGGCCGTGGCGGGCACCGCCGTGGCCGCGCCCTTCAGAAAAACGCGGCGGTCGTATTTGCTCCGACGATCGACTTCTCTCATGGATGTCCTCCCTCAATGGCTTGTTGATTGCGATCAACCGAACCGTCCACCGCGCTGGATAACCTCGATTTTGTAGCCGTCGGGGTCGCTGACGAAGAAGAAGCGCGCCAGCGTCCTGCCATCATGCTTGAAGTCGCGCAGCGGCCCGGGCGACAGCCGTTCGCGCTCGAACCGCGCATGTTCGGCGTCGAGGTCGTCGACGACGACGGCGAGGTGGCCGTAGCCGTCACCGAGCGCATAGGGCTCCTTGCGATCGTAATTGACGGTCAGTTCGACCTCGAACGGCGAGGAGGGGTGACGCAGGTAGATCAGCGCGAAATCCGCAAACTTGAGATGATCGGCGACCTCGAGCCCGAACGCGCGTGCGTAGAAGTCGAGCGACTTCGCCTCGTCGAATACGCGGATCATCGAATGAACAGGCTTTGCCATTCAGTTCAGCTCCTTCAGGTAAGCGATGATGGCGGCGCGGGTTTCTGCCTTGGCCTGGCGGTAGGCCATGTTGGAGCCCGGGATTACCGATTGCGGATTGGTGAGATAGGCATCCAGCCTGGCGTCGTCCCAGGCGAAGCTGGCCTCGGTGAAGCCGGCTGAATAGCGGAAGCCGTCGGCCTTGCCTGCCGGCCTGCCGACGATCTTGAACAGCGATGGTCCCTGGCGACCCGGATCGGACAGGTTGGTGGTATGGCACGTTGCGCATTGCTGCTTGAACAGTGTCGACCCGTCCGCTGGCTTGGCTGACGGTAACGGTATCTGTGCGACGGCCATCGTCACGACAGGCTGTGCGATGCAAAATCCAAGTCCGATTGCCCCTAGCGCGCGCAGTTTCGTCATGTGCTCCACCATCGGCGTGCACAGACTGTAGGTCGCGAAAAATCTGCTGTGGTAGTAGCGGGCTGTTTCACCGCACGACAAAAGCAGCGCGCTTCCGATCGAAGCTTCCAACTTCAGTTCGCAGACGCGAAGTTCCCGTCGCCGCATATGCGGTGGGTCGATGGCCAAGGATTCGCAAAATGACCCCGAAATCCCTGCACGATCACCACATGGCGCGGCTTGCATGGCGCGTGCCGTTCGCGAATGAGTGATCCGGCGATGAGCATGCTCGGAGCGAACGGCTGGAGTAACCGAGCGCTTGTCGCCAGCAATTAGGAGATTTCGATGAAGCTAGTGAACACCTCGGCGATCGCGGTTGCAATCTTGGCGCTGCTTGCCGGTCCGGTGCTGGCGCAAGGCGCCTCATCCGACGCGCCGGCCCGCGGCGGTGCAATGGGCAAGACGCAGATGCAAGGCGGCGCGGCCGGCAGCATGGACGCCGATGCGCCGGCTGGCGGCACCAAGGCCGCGGGCGCCAAGCCCGGCGCGAAGACCACCGTCGGCACCGGCAGCGGCGCGAAGGGTACGACCACGACCCCGCCGGTATCCGGCCGATAAGCACCGTCTGGAGGAAGCCCGTTTTCCTCCAACGGGTGGCTCTCCACACAGAACTCCGGTCGCAATCGGCGGCCGGGGTTTTTTTGCGTTTTGGTCACGTGTCCGCGAACCGAAAGGGCGGCGGGACGGCTCTATCGGGGAAAAACGCTGGTGTTCACTCGGTCTGACGCGCGAAAGCGTCAAGGCGCGGATTCACCGCGCGCGGCTGATGATCCGGGAGTATCTTGATCGCGACTAGAAACTCTAATCGTCGAACCGCGCCGTGTTGCGCTTTGCCTTGACGTCGCTGCGGCGCTTCTTGCCTTCTAGCCGCCGCTGCTTGGAGCCGAAGGTCGGCTTGGTCGCGCGCCGCGGAATCGGCCGCACCATGGCTTCGCGCAGTATTTCGAGCAGGCGGTCGATGGCGTCGGCGCGGTTGCGCTCCTGGGTGCGAAAGCGTTGGGCGTGGATCACGATCACGCCTTCCTTGGTCATGCGCTGGCCGGCAATCCGGTTCAGCCGCAGGGCCGCATCCTCCGGCAGCGTGATCTTGCGCGTGTCGAAGCGGAGCTGGGCCGCGGTCGAAAGCTTGTTGACGTTCTGCCCGCCCGGGCCGGAGGCACGGACGAAGCCGATCTCGATATCATTTTCGTCGATCGCAAGGTCGCGGGAAACCCGCAGCATGGGAACACCAATTCGTCATGCCCAGGCTCGTCCCGGGCATCCACGTTCTCGTAGCACAGCATCATGAAAGACGTGGATGGCCGGGACAAGCCCGGCCATGACGGCGGAATAGCCGTCAGTTCGCCTTCGGCTGCGCTGCCACCGGCTGGGCGGCGGCCTGCGGGGCGCGGCCGACGATCACGGTGAGCAGACCCTTGCCCCACAGGCGCTGGGCGGCCTTCTTCGCGTCGTCGAGCGTCACCGCGTCGACGATCGCGTTGCGCTTTTCGATATAGTCGATCGGCAGCTTGTCGAGCTGATATTGCAGCAGCGCCTGGGCAAGTTTCGAGGAGGTATCGAGCGCCAGCATCTGCGAGCCCTTGAGGTAGGATTTTGCCTGGTCCAGTTCCTCCTGGGTCGGGCCTTCCTCGGCGATGCGGCGGATTTCCTTCTCGACGGCATCGACGGTTTCGCCGGCCCGATCGGCGCGGGTGCCGGTGTTGCCGATGAACAGCGCGGAGCGGTCCATCCAGAGCAGGGATTCATAGACCGAATAGGCGAGGCCGCGCTTTTCGCGCACTTCCTTGTAGAGCCGCGACGACATTCCGCCGCCGAGGATGTGATTGACGACATAGGCGGCCATGAAATTCGGATCGTGGCGGCGAATGCCGGGGCCGCCGAACGTCACCACCGTTTGCGGCACGTCGAGCGGCACAAAGGCACGCTGCGGCGGACTGGTAGCCTCGACATCGGCGACCGGCGTCAGGCTGGCCTTGGCCGGCAGCGCACCAAATGTCTTGTCCAGGAGCTTGCCGAGCGTGTCGGCGTCGACATCGCCGACCACGGCGATGCGCAGGGTATCCTTGGCGATCACACGGCGGACGTAGTCCTTCATGTCGGCGACGTCGATCTTCGGCACGCTGTCCAGCGTGCCGTTCGACTGCCGGCCATAGGGATGATCGCCGAACGCCAGTTCCAGGAATTTGCGGCTTGCCAGCGAGGTCGGGTTGGTCGTTTCGCGGCGCAACCCGGAGAGCACCTGCGCGCGAATGCGTTCGACATCGGTAGCCTCAAAACGCGGCGAAGTCAGCGCCAGATGCAACAGGTCGAACGCCTCGTCCTTGTTGTCCTTGAGCATGCGGAGTGAACCGCGGAAGGTGTCGCGGGTCGAGGAGAAGCTCAGCTCGATGGCGCGTCGCTCAAGGCGCTCGTGAAAGGTCTTGGAATCGAGATCGCCGGAGCCCTCGTCGAGCAGGCCGGCCACCATGCTGCCGACGCCGGACTTGCCGGCCGGGTCCTGGGCGGCGCCGCCGCCGAAGGCATATTCCATCGCGATCAGCGGCACGGTGGCGTCCTGCACGAACCACGCCTCGATGCCGCCGGGCGAGACCAGCCGCTGGATTTTTGCCGCGGCGTACGACGGCGTCGCTGCCAGCGACAACAGCACGGCGCCGGCAAACAGGGCGGACGTGAGGCGCTGTGCGCCAATCGAAAAACGGATCACGAGCGCTTCTCCTCGCGTTTCGGCGTGGTGTCCTTGATGAGATAGCCGGTCACCGAGCGGTTCTTTTCGAGCCATTTCTGCGCAGCGCCGCGCACCTGTTCGGCGGTGACGGCGCGAATCCGGTCCGGCCAGCTCCTGATGTCGTCGATCGAAAGCCCCGTCGTCAGCGCGCCGCCATACCAGCGCGCCAGCGTGGCCTGATTGTCCTGGGCGTAGATCGCCTCCGCAATCAGCTGGGTCTTGACCCGCTCGAGATCCTCGGCGCGGGCGGGATTCTGGATCACATCGGCAATCACGCCGTCGATCGCCTGCTCGACTTGCGAAAATTCCACGCCGGGCTTGGGCGAAACGGAGATCGAGAACTGCGAGGGATCCAGCGAGGTGCCCTGGTAACCTGCGCCGGCGTTGACCGCGAGCGGACGGTCGACCACCAGTGTGCGGTAGAGATAGGAGTTGGAGCCGCCTCCCATCAACTGCGCGAGCACGTCGAGCGCGGGGCCTTCGCCGGCGGCCGCCGTGGTGGAGGAGGGGACGAGATAAGAGCGTCGCAGGCTGGTCTGCTCGACGCGCGGATCGGATAGCGTCACCGTGCGCGGCGCGGCCGGCACCGGCTCCTGCGGACGGACGCGATGCGCCGAGATTGCCGGCTGCGCCGGAATGCCGCCATAGGCCTTTTCCACCATCGGGCGGACTTCCTTGGCGTCGACGTCGCCCGCGATCACCAGGATCGCGTTGTTCGGCGCATAGAAGCGCTTGTAGAACGCCAGCGCGTCTTCGCGATCGAGCTTCTCGATCTCCTGGCGCCAGCCAATGATGGGGCGGCCATAGGGATGGTTGAGATAGAGCGCCGCCATGATCTGTTCGGACAACCGCGCATCCGGATTGTTGGCGACGCGCATGTTGAACTCTTCCAGCACGACGTCGCGCTCGGGAAGCACGTTCTCATCCTTGAGGATGAGGCCGGTCATGCGGTCGGCCTCGAACTCCATCATCTTCGCCAGATGCTCGCGCGGCACGCGTTGGAAATAGCCGGTGTAGTCGAGCGAGGTGAAGGCGTTTTCGTTGCCGCCGATCCGCAGCACGGTTTGGGAGAATTCACCGGCAGGATGTTTCGCCGTGCCCTTGAACATCAGATGTTCGAGGAAGTGCGCCAGCCCGGATTTGCCGGGCGTCTCGTCAGCGGAGCCGACCTTGTACCAGATCATCTGGGTGACGACCGGCGTGCGGCGATCCGGGATCACGACGACCTGCAGGCCATTGTCCAGCGTGAAACTGGCGGGCCGTTCCGAGGTGACCGTGGTCTGGGCGAAGGCGCTGCCGGCGGAAAATGCAAATGTCGAGGCCGCAACGAGAAAGGCGGCAAATCGCTGTAAGGACATCATGACCTATCTGGCGCGCGTGCCGCAAAACCGGTGACCGGCCCCGCGGCAGGAATTCGCGCGAACGTTAGAAGTAACCCGACACAACAGCCCGGGATCAAGCCGCGGCATCGTACACCGCAGCCGGCACCAATAATCGTCACGAAGGCGAGAGATCAGCTTAACTAATCGCCATACTTAACCGGAGCCTTTTCGGTTCTGATGGAAGATCGGGTTTCTCTGAGAACCGGTCTTCACCTCAAAACGCTTTATTCGCCATACTTGCCCTTCGAGGGGTTGTATTCCTTATTGAGCGATTCCTTCGGCCCGGTGCCGTAGGCGTAGTTCGGCGACGGTGTCTGGTAGCCCGGCGGCGGCTGGGTCAGCGAGTCTCGCGTCGGCTCTTCCTTGAAGGTCGCCGTCTCGGTCTTGCTGCCGCCGAACAGGCCGCTGAAGCCGCCACTGTAACCGAGCTGGGACGGGCTCAGGATCGGATTGTTATTCGAGGTGCCTGGCTGCACCGGATCGTTGTCCTTGCGCGCCGTTGCGGCGGTCTTGCCCACGGCGAGTTCGGCCGGCGTCAGGATGCGGGCCTGCTCGCGCGGGTCCTTGTTCTCTTTCTTGCGCGCGGCGACGGCCGCCTTGCGGCGCTGCTCGTCGGGATCCTTCGGCCAGTTCGGCGCCTTGATTTCGGCCGCGGTCGCGGCCGGCGGCGGCAGGTCCAGCTTGGGGGGAACGACCAGAGGCGAGCGCTCGCGGTACTCGATGCCGCGGTTTTCCATGTTGGTGCCGCCGATGCCGCGCATGATGCCTTCGATGATCTTCTCCTCGAAGGTCTTGTCGTCCTCGTCATCGTCATCGGCTGCGCGCACCGGACCGGCGGCCATCACGAGGCCGACGCCGAGGGCTATGGCGGCCAGCCGCAGGACCCGGCTCAGCGAGGTGTTCGGCAGCATCCGGAAGCGGGCATCGATATCGAGCATCGCGCTGTTCCCATTCATCATTTCTGCAATACGCGGGGGCCGGCTTGGGGACGCATTGTGGCTCCATACCGCAACGATCCGTATCCGCCGGGATCAGGGCGCTTTTGCGGCGGGTACCCCCAGGAACGAGTCATACAACAGGCCCGCTACCCCGGCAACAATGGCCACATCGGCCAGATTGAACACATACCAGTTAAAGGTTTTTCCGCCGATTTCGATATGGAGCAGGGCGAAATCGACCACCGCGCCATGCAGGAAGCGGTCGATGCCGTTCCCAATGGCCCCCCCGATGATCAGGCCTAGTGCCAGCGTCGCTACGAGGGTGCCGGCGCGTGCCATCCAGACCCCCAGCACGATCACCGCGACCGCCTTGATGCCCATCAGGGCGACCTGGGCGAGCTGGTTGTCGGTCTGGAACCAGCCAAAGCTGATCCCGACGTTCCAGGCCAGCACCAGGTCGAAGAACGGCGTGACCCTGACCGCGCCGCGATTGCCGAGGTCGAACACGTAGAGCAGCCATAGCTTCGAGGCCTGGTCGAGCGCCAGCGCAATGACGGCGGCCAAGATGCCGGCGCGAAGGTGAGACGTTCGCGGCTGTTCGAGGCCAGACACTTACCTGGCCTTCTTTTTCTTCTTTGCCTTGGGCGCCGGCGGCTTCTTGCCCGGCTTTTTGATGGCCTTTTTCTTGCTCGCCTTCTTCGCCGTGCCCTTTGCAGCCGCCTTCTTTGTGGCTGCCTTCTTGGCCCCCTTCGTTGCCGAAGGCGCCTTTTTGGATTTAGTCGCCTTCTTGGCCTTGGCTTTCTTGGCTACGTTTTTCTTGGCCGACTTCTTGGCTTTTGCTTTTTGAGCCTTCGGCGTTTTGGCTTTGGTCTTTTTGGCCTTGGGCTCCTCGGCCTCGACGACCTTTTTGGCCGCCGCGGCCTTGGTGACCTTGGCCGGTGTCTCGGCCTTGACGGCTTCCGTGCTATCCGGAGCCTTCTTCGGCCGGATCTTCGTCGGCTTGGCAGCCGTTACGGCTTCCGGCACGGCTTGCTCAGGCGTTTCGGTTGACGGCTGCTCCGGTTCGACGGGCTGCGTCTCAACCAACTGGACCGGCGCGGCGGGTGCTTCCTCGGCATCAGCCGGCTTCTCGCCCCCGGCCAGCGCCTTCCATTCGCGCAGGGCCTGCGCATCGCGCGGCGAGACGTCGGGATACTCGGCGTCTTCGCCGACGGTCGGCAGGATCTTCCAGGAACGGGCGCATTTGGTGCCGACGGCCTTTTCGACCACCACGGCAACGCCGGGAACGTCGGGCAGGGTGAACGCGCCGGCCGGCGCTTCGTCGTTGGTCGCCATCGCGTTCGAGGTGATGCAGACTTCGGCCAGATCGAGATCGAACAGCGTGTTGAAGATGCTCGCATCCGACACATAGACCAGCGGCGACGCCTCCAGCGACGAACCGATGTTCTTGGCGGCGCGTTCGAGCTCAAGCGCGCCGGTGACGACGCGGCGGACATTGCGGATGGTTTCCCATCTCATGGCAAGCGCATCGTCGCGGAAGTCGTCAAAGCCTTCCGGGAACAGCGTCAGGTGCACCGAGGGCTCGGCGTCCGGCCGGTACATCCGCCACGCCTCTTCGCAGGTGAAGCTGAGCACCGGCGCCAGCCAGCGCAGGATCGCATCGCAGATGATGTCGATCGTGGTCAGCGCCGCCTTGCGGGTGACCGAGGACGGCGGATCGCAATACAGCGCGTCCTTGCGGACGTCGAAATAGAACGCCGACAATTCGGTGTTCATGAACGCCGCCAGCGTCGCGACCACCGTCTTGTAGTCGAACTCGGCATAAGCCGTGCGCACGATGACGGCGCGCTTGGCCAGCTCGTGCAGCATCAGCCGTTCCAGCTCGGGCATCTCGCCATGCGCGACCGCGTCGGCCGGATTGAAATGATGCAGCGTGCCGAGCATCCAGCGGATCGAGTTGCGCAGCTTGCGATAGGTCTCGATGGTGTTCTTGAGGATCTCCGGACCGATGCGCTGGTCGTCGGCATAGTCGGTGGCGCAGACCCAGAGGCGGAGGATATCCGCACCCGAATCCTTCATCACCTTCTGCGGCTCGACGGTGTTGCCGAGCGATTTTGACATCTTGCGGCCGTTCTCATCGAGCGTGAAGCCGTGGGTCAGCACTACGTCATACGGCGCGCGGCCGCGGGTGCCGCAGCTCTCCAGCAGCGAGGAATGAAACCAGCCGCGATGCTGGTCCGAGCCTTCAAGATACATCACAGTATCGTCGCCGCCGTCGATCTTGCGAACGATATTGCCGAGATTGGGAAAGTTCTGGCGGTCCTCCAGCACGAAGGCGTGCGTCGAACCGGAATCGAACCAGACGTCGCAGATGTCGTCGACCTTCTTCCACTCCTCGGCCGCGCGTTCCCCGAGAAAGCGCTCGCGCGCGCCGTCGGTGTACCAGGCGTCGGCGCCTTCCTCCATGAAGGCTTCGACGATGCGCTGGTTGACGATTTCGTCCTGCAGGATTTCCGCCGAGCCGTCGCCGTTCTCGCGCACGAACACCGCGATCGGCACGCCCCAGGCGCGCTGGCGCGAGATCACCCAGTCCGGCCGGCCGGCGATCATGCCGTTGATGCGGTTCTGTCCGGCGGGCGGCACCCATTGGGTCACCGAGATCGCATGCAGCGCGCGGGCGCGCAGCGTGTCGCCGGGTTTCGCCCTGCCATCCACCGCGATGTCCTTGTCCATCGCAATGAACCATTGCGGCGTATTGCGGAAGATCACCGGCTTCTTGGAGCGCCACGAATGCGGGTATTGATGCTTGAGCCGGCCGCGCGCGAGAAGCTTGCCACCCTCGACCAGCGCCTTGATCACGGCCTCGTTGGCGTCGCCCTTCTCGCCCTTGTCGTTGATCACACGCCTACCTTCGAAGCCCGGCGCGTGGTCGGTATAGGCGCCGTTCTCGTCGACGGTGTAGGGGATGGTGGTGTTGATGCCGCGTGCATCGAGCTCGCGCGCGTTCGCCATCCAGACGTCGAAGTCTTCGCGGCCGTGACCCGGCGCGGTATGGACAAAGCCGGTGCCGGTGTCGTCGGTGACGTGGTCGCCGGGCAATAACGGCACCGTGAATTCGTAGCCTCCGCCGACACCTTTCAACGGATGCGCGCATTCCACCGCGTCGAGCGTGTCGCCCGGAATGTCACGCACCTTGTCGTACGCCGTGACGCGCGCCTGCTTGAAGACTTCTTCCGCCAGCGCATCGGCCAGGATAAGGAGATCACCGGTCTTCGCCCAGTTGTCAGCGGGCGCCTCGGTGACCTTGTAGAGACCGTAGGCGATCTTTGGCGAGAACGAGATGGCGCGGTTGCCGGGCAGCGTCCACGGCGTCGTGGTCCAGATCACCACCGACGCTTCGGCCAGCGCGCCATGCGCCGGCGAGGTCACCGGAAATTTCACCCACACCATGTCGGAGGTGTAGTCCTCGTATTCGACCTCGGCTTCGGCCAGCGCGGTCTTCTCGACCACGCTCCACATCACCGGCTTGGAGCCGCGATAGAGCGTGCCGTTGGCGGCGAACTTCATCAGCTCGCGCGCGATCTGCGCTTCGGCCGGATAGCTCATGGTGGCGTAGGGATGGTCCCAGTCGCCGATGATGCCGAGCCGCTTGAATTCCTCGCGCTGCACGTTGAGCCAGTGCGTGGCATAGGCGCGGCACTCCTTGCGGAACGCCACCATCGCGGTGGAGTCGCGAAAATCCGGCTTCTGCTTGCCCTTGGAGCGGTAGTTCTCTTCCTCGATCTTCCATTCGATCGGCAGGCCGTGACAGTCCCAGCCCGGCACGTAGTTGGAATCGAAGCCCAGCATCTGCTGGCTCTTGGTGACGACGTCCTTGAGGATCTTGTTGAGCGCGTGGCCGATATGGATGTTGCCGTTGGCGTAGGGGGGGCCGTCATGCAGCACGAATTTGGCGCGGCCGGCAGCGTCCTTCCGCAGCTTTTCGTAGAGGTCGATCTCGTTCCAGTAGTTGAGGATTTCAGGCTCGCGCTGCGGCAGGCCGGCCCGCATCGGGAATTCCGTCTGCGGCAGGAACAGCGTCTTGGAATAGTCAGCGGCGTCGGACTTTTGCGGATTCTGGGACATGAAAGCTCTGGTTTGGCTCGAAGACGGCGCGAAAGGCGCTGGGAAAGCGGTGAACAGCAAAATCCCGGTCTTGCGCCGAGCTGAACGCTCAGGCGGAAGCCGGGCCGCTAATGCTGATGATGCGCCGCGCAAACATGGGGGCTTTCCATAGCAGGGGGAGGGCCGAAGCGCAAAGGGCGAGCGGCCAGGCGCCGTATCAGGTCTGCCGCGGCCGGGCCGGGTTTCCAGCAACTGTGACGCCCGGGCCGACATCCCGGGTGACCACGCTGCCGGCGCCGATCACCGCTCCATCGCCAATCGTGACGCCCGGCAGAATGATGGCGCCGCCGCCGATCCAGACGTCGCTGCCGATTCGCACCGGGCGGCCGAACTCGAGGCCGGTCTTTCGGGTTTCGGCGTCGCGCGGGTGGTCGGCGGCATAGATCTGCACGGCCGGTCCGATCTGGGTGCGGTCGCCGATCGTGACTTCGACGACGTCCAGGATGACGCAGTTGAAGTTGAGGAAGACGCCATCGCCGAGATGGATGTTGTAGCCGTAGTCGCAGTGGAAGGGCGGACGGATAACGGCGTCCTTGCCCACGCGGCCGAGACGCTCGCTGAGCAAGGCGTGCCGCTCGGAAACCGGTGCCGCCAACGCCGCGTTGTAGCGCACCATCCATGTCTTGGCCGCAGCCTGTTCGGCGCCGAGTTCCTCGTCCGTGCGATAGAGTTCGCCCGCGAGCATTTTCTGCTTTTCGGTTTTGGTCAACCGATCGCTCCCAGCCGGGGAAAGGCGTCCGGCGCCGCGGCCAGTGCCGCGCGCGCCTTCGCGCTGTCGTCATCCATCTGGCGTATCAACGCTTCGATGGTGTCGAATTTCAGCTCGTCACGGATGAAGGCGATGAAGGCGACGTCGAGCGCGGTTCCGTAAAGGTCGCCCTTGAAGTCGAACAGGAACACCTCGAGCAGCGGCGCACCATTATCAAAAGTGGGGCGGCGGCCGAAGCTCGCCACGCCGTCGATGCGCTCGGAACCGCGACCGACCCGCACCGCATAGATGCCGTGCTTGAGGCTGCAATTCTTGTCGAGGCGGATATTGGCGGTGGGGTAGCCGAGATCGCGGCCACGCTTCTCGCCATGGATCACCTCGCCGCTGACGAACCACGGCCCGCCCAGCATGGCGGTGGCCTCGTCGATCTGGCCCTCCGCCAGCGCCATCCGGATCGCGCTGGACGATACCGGCCGCTCCTCGATGTCGATATGGGCCTGGACGTCGACCTCGATACCGAGCCGCGGCCCCTCGCTGACCAGAAGGCTCGGCGAGCCGGCGCGGCCCTTGCCGAAATGAAAGTCGTAGCCGACCGCGATGCCGCTGACGCCGAGGCGCTGGATCAGATCATGGTGAATGAAATCTTGCGCCGAGGTCCCGGCGCGGGTCTTGTCGAAGGTCATCACCACGGCCCCGTCCAGCCCGGTCCCGGCCAGCAGCCGCAGCTTGCTGGCCTCGTCGGAGAGGCGGAACTGCGGGCTGTTCGGGCTGAAAAAGCTGCGCGGATGCGGCTCGAAGGTCACGGCAAAGGCCGGCTTGCCGCCGGCCCGGCCCATCCGCAGGGCCGCGTCGATCACGGCCCGGTGCCCCAGATGGACGCCGTCGAAATTGCCCATGGCGACCACGGCCCCCCGGGGAATCGCGGCGGCAGGCGTGGTGTCTCGGATAACGGTGAATTCAGTCGTCATTTCAAGGATTCTTTAGGGGATTTGGGATCTCGGGGGCGCACGGTCGGACCGTGGCGCGGGGGGCCCTTCGAAGTCAAGCCGGGCAAATCGAGCTAAAACGAATGCAATCCGCCGTTCCCCGATTAACGCGCTGTTTAACGGCTGATGTTACAGCTTGGGAGAGGACTGCGGGTCGCGCAGGGCTATCGATAGATTGTGGCGTTAGCGTTGAGTGGGGGAAAAGATGGCGGTTGATTTGTCCATGCCGGTTCTGGTGGTCGATGACTACAGCACCATGATCCGCATCATCCGAAATCTTCTGAAGCAGCTCGGCTTCGACAACATCGACGATGCCAGCGACGGTTCGGCGGCGCTGAACAAGATGCGCGGCAAGAAGTATGGCCTCGTGATCTCCGATTGGAACATGGAGCCCATGACCGGCTACGACCTGCTCAAGGAGGTCCGTGCCGATCCCAACCTGGCCACCACGCCCTTCATCATGATCACGGCGGAATCCAAGACCGAGAACGTGATCGCCGCCAAGAAGGCCGGCGTGAACAACTACATCGTCAAGCCGTTCAACGCGGCGACGCTGAAGACCAAGATCGAAGCGGTCTTCCCGGACATGGCGACGGCGTAAGACGCCGCGAACACTCCGCTTCATCAGCAAGAATTTCCGTCATGCCCGGGCTTGTCCCGGGCATCAACGTTTTTGCTGCCGCAACCTGAGAAGACGTGGATGGCCGGGACAAGCCCGGCCATGACGACGCAGCGCTAGCCGCCGCTCGCTACCATTTGAGCTCGCGCATCAGCGCCCGGGGCGGATGGCCGAACAACTCCTTCACCGAGGCCGGATCGAGCTGGTCGATGCCCTCGAACTCCTCGGAATGGATGCCGCGGGTGAGGAAGAGGCAATCGATCCCGAAGCCGAGCGCGCCGGTGAGGTCGGTCCGCACCGAATCGCCGATCGCCAGCACCCGGTCGAGCGGGGTCGGTTTGCCCCGCCGTTCGGCGGCGAGCGCCATGGCGCGTTCATAGATCGGCCGGTGCGGCTTGCCGTAAAAGATCGCCTCGCCGCCCAGTTCGCGGTACAGCTCGGCGATCGCGCCGGCGCAATAGATCAGGCGGTCGCCGCGTTCGACCACGATGTCGGGGTTGGCGCAGATCAGCGGCAGCTTGTGCTCGCGCGCCTGCAGCATCATGCCGCGATAGTCTTCCGCCGACTCCGTCTCGTCATCGAACAGGCCGGTGCAGACGATGTAGTCGGCCTGCTCCAGCGGCGCCATGACGGCGTCGAGCCCGCGATGGATCGACGAGTCGCGCTCCGGACCGATCCAGAAAATTTTCTTGCCGGGATGGTCGGCAACGAAATTCCGCGTCAGGTCGCCGGAAGAGACGATGGCGTCATACGTTTCGTCGGCGATGCCGAGCTTGCGCAACTGGCGCTGCACGGAATCCGCCGGCCGCGGCGCGTTGGTGATCAGGATGACGGTGCCGCCGCGCTGACGATAGGTATGCAGTGCCGCGCAGGCCTCGGGAAACGACTCCAGCCCGTTATGCACCACGCCCCAGATGTCGGAGAGGATGACCTCCACGCCGTCCACGAGGTCGCTCAGCCGCTCCACGAAACGCAATGAGGTCATGGGTTTGAAAGCCCGTTAGCCCGGTCCCGCGGCGCGGCGTGCCAGTGCGGCATTGCCGGTCGCCCGCATCGGGGGCTCGGCGGCCGGGCCGGGCATGGGAACGGTGTTGCTGGAGCCATTGGACGCGCCGGATTCCTTGGTTGCGGGCGCCCCGCCGGTAGCAGATGCCCCTTCGGGCCGCAACGGCCGCGGCGGCGCAAATAGAAAGCCCTGGCCAAACCTGACGTCGTAGTCCAGCAGGTCCACTACCGCGCGCTCGCCCTCGATCTTTTCTGCGATCAGGTCGATGCCAAAGCGGCCGAGCAGGTCGGAAAGGTCGGACGGGTGGATGTCCGCGGTCGAGGCTTGCTTGGGGTCGAGCAACAATGCGGCCGGTACCTTGATGAAACGGACGCCGCGGTCGGCGAGGTCGCGCGGCTCGATCCGCAAATCGGTGACGTGGTCGATCGAGAAGCGGTAGCCGCGCTGCGACAAGGCCGCGAGATTCTCGATTTCGATCGGGCCGAGCTGACGGAAGGTGGCCTGCCTGAATTCGAGAATGAAGGACGGCGCCAGCGCCCGGTTGGCCTCGAGGAAGTCGAGGCATTGGGAGAAATTGGCGGGATTGCCGAGCGTGGCCGCCGAGACGTTGCAGAACACGCCGACGTCCTTGTTGCGCACCATCAGGCGACGCAACACCTGGACACAGCGCAGCATCACCATGTGATCGATCTTGCCGATCAGCCCGCCGGCCTCGGCCACCGAGATGAAATCGTCGGCGGCGAGAATCTGCTCCTTGTCGTCACGCAGCCGCGTCACCGCCTCGTAGAACCGAACCTTGCGCTGCGGCAGCGTCACCATCGGCTGCAGGTAGATGTCGAGCCGGTTTTCCTCGACGGCGTTCTTCACCGCGGCCAACAGCTGCGGCTGGCTGCGCGAGGGCGCAGCTTCCACGGCAACCACCGAAGCGGGCGGCTTGACGGGGGCGACCGGCACGGGCCTGGCATGGAGCGATGCCCGCTCGGCAAGCGCCGGTTGTTCCGCCGGCTCGGGATGCGGCCTGACAGATGGGGCGGGGGGAGCGGCCGCCGCGCTGGCAATCAGATCCTCATGGCTCGCCACCGAGATGGCCAGTTGCTTGACCAGCCCGCCGAGTTCGTTGATCTCGCCGAGCACGGCCTGGATGCGGTCGGAGTTGGTGGAGTTCGCCGATACCACCCGGCCCTCGATCGCGGCGAGCCGGCGGCCGAATTCGGCGACCTGCCGGGCGAGGTCGGCGGTACCGCGGGAAAGATCCGCGATCTGGCCGCCGACGTCGGAACGGTCGCGCAGCCGCATCGACACGGCGTTGTAGAGGATCAGGAAGGTCAGCGCGGTGAGCGCCACGATCGCCGATTCCGTGCCGTTGAAGCCGGCTACCGCGTGCAGGACCAGGCCGAGGGAAGCTGCAACCAGCACCATGCAGATGGCGATGAAAATCGTCGAAATGCGAATCATGCGCGCGCTACGCTCTCAGGTCCGAACTTTAGTTGCCCGGGAAAACACGGAAGTTTCGAACATGGTTCGCCCTGCGCTCCCCGAGCGCAGGCAACCTTAGCATCAATGTTGATTCGCAGAGCTAGTGTTCTTTTGACACGGCCGGAACTGGCGGCTGCAGCATCAAGCGGACTGACGCTCGATCTCCGAATTGAGCTCCGCCCCGAACAGCACGATGGTGGTCGACATCCACATCCACACCATCAGGCCGATGGCGGCGCCAAGCGAGCCGTAGGTGGCGTCGTAGTCGCCGAAATTCGAAAGATACCAGGACAACGCTGAGGAGCCGACGATCCACAGCACAGCCGCCGCGAGCGTGCCGGCTTCCATCCACTCCCACCGCGCCGCAGCTCTGTCCGGCCCAAACCGGTAGAGGACGCTCAACGCGACGAGCAGCACCGCGAATAGCAATGGCCAGCGGGCCAGGCTGAGGATGAATCCGCCGACCGGCCCAAGGCCGACGCGATCGAACGCCAGCGGAAACGCCACCACCGCGCCGACCATCAGCAGCAAGGCCGTGATGGCGCCGGCCGTCAGCGCAAGCGACAGCAAATTGAGCCGGATGAAGCTGCGCGTTTCGCGCACCGAATGCGCGACGTTGAGCGCGTCGATGATCGCCTTGACCCCGGCATTGGCGCTCCAGAGGGCAAGCGCGAGGCCGAACAGGAACGTTCCGCCGAGCGCCGCCGGCCCCTTGGCAAGCACCCGGGCAATCTGGTCCTGCACGATCTGGAAAGAGCCCTCGGGCAGCATCAGCGCCAGCGTTTGCAGGTTGGACCCGATGGTGGCGGGATCGGCGAACAGGCCATAGGAGGACACCAGCGCCGTCACGGCCGGAAACACCGCCAGCAGTCCGTAGAACACCACGCCCGCCGCGGTGGCGAGCAGACGGTCATCATTGGAGCGTTCGTACAGGCGCCACAGGATCGCTTTCCAACGCGCGCGCCCCGCCGCGGGCGGGTTGCGGGCCTGCACAAGTTGTTCGCGAGGCAGGGCGCCGGCAGGCACAATCGACAAATCCGTCGACTGGCCGCGCGATCCGGCCCGAAAATAGCGCTGTGCGGTCAGGACGAGGATGGCGGTCGCCGCCATCAGCAGCAGACGATTATCCTCATGCCGCGCGCGTGGCATCAAACGCCCGTTTGCCGTGCCTGCGCTCGCCTTCGCGTGGCCGCCCAGCCCAACAACGTCGCCGCCACGATGAGGCCGGCCTGAATGTTCCTGTTGCTGAGCGCCGGCTTTGATTGCGGTGCGCTGGTCGATGCGCGCGTGCCGGATGGTGGCGCCGAGGGCGCGAACGCGACCGCAGCGGCGCTGTCGCGCGCGGCTTCGATCTGGTCGGGTTTGAGTGGATTGGACTTGATCGCCACCCGAAGCCGGCTGGTGAGGGAGGGAAAGTGCGGCGGGGGTCGTTTCAGTCGGGCCGCGGCCACACCGGCGCAGATGGCAGCCAGTATCACCAGCAAGCCGCCGATCGCACCGAAAGCCCAAAATTGCCCGTAATGGATAGCGATCCAGCGATATAGCGCGATGGTGCCGACGAGGCTGGCGGCGATCAGGAAAACGCCGGCCGCAGCAAACAGTCCCGCAGCTACCGCATACGATGTCATGGTCCCGGTAGCCTGGCTGGTCCGGTCGCGAAAATAGGATCGCGTCGCTATCTTGATCTGGCTGAGTTTCAGTCCGATCCCGGCGCGCAGCAGGTTACCCGAGAGCGCAAGCATCTTCCGTCATCCTCCAGCGGCGGGAGGCATGATCGCCTCTGCCGCCGGGATGAACGCCGGGTGGTTTCGAAGGTTCCCGCCCGCGCCTACGCGGTCGCGCGGATCACCTTGGTGACCTTTTCGACGATCTCGCCGATCTGGTCTTCGGTCATGATCAAGGGCGGGGTCAGCACCAGTGTATCGCCGGCGACTCGCACCATCAGATCATTGTCATGAAAGGCGCTGTTCAGTCCGGCGAAACCGCGCTTGCCGGGCGCGTCCGCCACGGCTGCGAGATCGATGCCGGCGGTCAGGCCGACGGTGCGGATATCCACGACACCGGGCTCATTGCGCAACGACATCACCGCGTCGGCGAATTTCGGCTCAAGCTTGTTGGCGCGCTCGAACAGCTTTTCGTCGCGATAGATGTCGAGTGTGGCCAGGCCCGCAGCGCAGGCCAGCGGATGCGCCGAATAGGTGTAGCCATGCGCCAGTTCGGCGACGTGTTCCGGTCCGCTCATGAAGGCGTCATGAATGGTGTCGCGCACCAGCACGCCGCCCATCGGCGCGGCGCCGTTGGTGATGCCCTTGGCGAAGGTCAGCATGTCGGGCGTCACGCCATAGCGTTCGGCGGCAAAGGCGAAGCCAAGCCGGCCATAGCCGGTGATGACCTCGTCGAAGATGAGCAGGATGCCGTGCTTCTGGGTGATCTCGCGCAGCCGCTTGAGATAGCCCTTCGGCGCCGGCAGCACGCCGGTGGATCCCGCCATCGGCTCGACGATGACGGCCGCAATGGTGTTGGCGCCGTGCAAATTGACGATGCGTTCCAGCTCGTCGGCGAAATGCGCGCCATACTCGGGCTCGCCCTTGCTGAACGCCTGCTTGTCGCGGTCATAGGTTGCCGGCAAATGGTCGACGCCGGTCAGCAGCGAGCCGAACATCTTTCGGTTGCCGACGATGCCGCCGACCGACGTGCCGCCGAAACCGACGCCATGATAGCCGCGCTCGCGGCCGATCAGGCGGATGCGGCTGCCCTGGCCGTTGATCTGGTGATAGGCCAGCGCGATTTTCAGCGCCGTGTCAGCGGCTTCCGAGCCGGAGTTGCAGAAGAAGACATGGTCGAGGCCATCGGGCGCGAGCTCCGCGATGCGGCTGGCGAGTTCGAACGCCTGCGGGATGCCGAACTGGAACGGCGGCGCATAGTCGAGCGCCTCGGCCTGCTTGGCGATGGCGGATGCAATCTCGGTGCGGCCATGACCGGCATTGGTGCACCACATGCCCGAGGCGCCGTCGATGATTTTGCGGCCGTCGACCGTGATGTAGTGCATGCCTTTCGCGCCGGCGAGCAACCGCGGGTTCTTCTTGAAGGCGCGGTTCGCGGTGAACGGCATCCAATGCGCGGCGAGGTCGTTCGGAACGCTGACACCGGCGGGGCGGGGGCTCTTGTCCAGCATGGCGGCCTCTTTTCAGTTTGGGGGCGGATTGCCGCCAAGCTACCAGTTTCGCCGCCAAACCGGAACGCCAACGGGCCGTGATATTTCCGCGCAATCCGCCGGATCAGAGGTCGGCGGCGGCGATCCAGAACACTTCGCCCTCGGAATCCTCGGTGTCGAGCCAGAGCAGCGGCAGATGCGGATAGGCGTCTTCGAGTTGCGGGCGGCAGCGGCCGATCTCGCATAACAGCCCGCCCTGCGGCGTCAGATGCGCTTTGGCCTGGCCGAGGATGCGCCTGACGATGTCGAGCCCGTCAGCCCCGCCGTCGAAGGCAAGTTTTGGCTCGGCACGGCACTCGCGGGGCAGATCGGCCATGCCTTCCGCATCGACATAGGGCGGATTGGAAATGATCAAATTGTAGCGCTTGCCGTCCAGCGGCTCGAACAGATCGCCGCGGTGCAGCGTCAGCCGGTGCTCCAGCCCGTAATCCCGGACATTGCGTGCGGCGACTTCCATGGCACCCTTTGAAATATCCACCGCGTCGATTTCGGCATTGGGAAAATTCCGCGCCGCCAGAATGGCAAGGCAGCCCGAGCCGGTGCAGAGGTCGAGCACGCTTTCCACGCTCCCCGGGTCCGAGATCAGCGAGCCGGCATCCTCGTCGTCGCTGCCGCCGAAATGATCCTCCAGCAATTCGCCGATGAACGAGCGCGGCACGATGGTGCGCTCGTCGACATAGAACGGCAGGCCGCGCATGTAGATCTTGTTGACGAGGTAGGCTGCGGGTTTTCGCGTCGTGACGCGGCGCGCGATCAGGTCGAGGATCTTTCTGCCCTCGGTCGCGGTGACCCGTGCCATCGCAAAACTCTCGAACTGGTCGGGGTGCAGATGCAGCGCCTCGCAAACGATGAAGGCGGCTTCCGCGACCGGATCGGTGGTGCCATGCGCAAACACCAGCCTGGCTTCGAGGAAGCGGCTGGCGGCGTAGCGGACGAAATCGAGCAACGTCAGCAATTCGCCCGCACCGACCTTTGGGAGTTTCGAAACGGCCGGGCCGCGCTTTGCCGGGGGCTTGGTGCGTTTGGCCATCAGGGTTTGGTCCAGCGCGCGGCGGCGGCATCGTCATGGTCGCGCGCTTCGATCCAGCTCGTGCCTTTTTCGCTTTCCTCGCGCTTCCAGAACGGCGCGTTGGTCTTGAGGTAGTCCATCAGGAAGTCCGCCGCCTCGAACGCTGCCTGCCGATGCGACGACGCCGTCACGACCAGCACGATGTTCTCGCCCGGCGCGATGCGGCCGAAGCGGTGTATGATGGTGAGGCCCTGCAAGGGCCAGCGCGCCAGCGCCTCGTCGGCGTGGCGCCCGATCTCGGCCTCGGCCATTCCGGGATAGTGCTCCAGCGTCAGCGCGGCGATCGGTTCGCCGTTTTCGCTGCCGCGGCAGACGCCGCTGAAGGTAACAATAGCGCCCACGTCGGTGCGGCCCTTGCTCAGCGCCGCGATCTCCTGCGCGACGTCGAAATCGGCTTCCTGGATTCGGATGGTCGCGGTGACGGACATGGCTGGGGTTCAGCCGCCGGTCATCGGCGGGAAAAACGCAATCTCGCGCGCGCCCGCGATCGCCGCGTCCGGCTTGACATGCGCATGGTCGATCGCGGCGCGGATCACCTTCGGCTTCTCAAACGCGTAGGCATAGGCTTCGCCGCGGCTGGAGAGCCAGCCAATCAAGTCGGTTACCGTGCGCACGTCGGCAGGGGGCTGGACGGTTTCCTCGGCCACGCCGACCCGTTCGCGCACCCAGGCGAAATATTTCACCCTCATCCCTCATCCTCCTCGATGAGGTGATGGATGCCGGCGCGGAAATAATCCCAGCCGGTGTAGATCGTGACAAGCGCCGAGATCCACAGCAGGATGATGCCGATCAGCGTGGTCCAGGGCAGTATCGCTTCGCCGGCCTCGCCGGCGATCAGGAAGCCGATCGCCACCAGTTGCACCGTGGTCTTCCACTTCGCAAGCTGGGTCACGGGTACGCTGACGCGCAACGCGGCGAGGTACTCGCGCAGACCCGAAACCAGGATTTCGCGGCACAGGATCACGAACGCCGCCCACAGCGTCCAGCGATTGATGCTGCCGTCGGCCGCAAGCATCAGGAGGCAGGATGCTACCAACAGCTTGTCGGCGATCGGATCGAGCATCCGGCCGAAGGCCGATTGCTGGTCCCAGATTCGTGCATAATAGCCATCGAGATAGTCGGTGACTGCCGCGGCGAGAAAGACTGCCAGCGCCACCCAGCGCAGCCACAGTGGGCCATCCATGATGGATTGCCAATAGATGCAGCCGACCACCACCGGAATGGCGGCGATGCGCGCGTAGGTCAGGATATTCGGCAGGGACAGACTCTTGGTTTGTCCCCTGGTGGTCGCAATGTTCATCCGTCTTACCAATACCGCTGGAGCGTGAAGGTCAACCGTGCGGGCCTAATTCATCTGTCGCAGGAGACGCCCATGTGAAACCCGCACTCCATTTAACCCGGCTGTGCATGGAAAAACTCGAAAATCTTGCGGGCACTCTCGGCGCTGACGCCGGGAACCTTGCCAAGGTCCGCAATCGATGCCCGTTCGATCTCCTTCAGCGTTCCAAAATGATGCAGCAAGGCACGTTTCCGTGACGGGCCGATGCCCGGAATTTCCTGCAGGCCCGCCTCCCGGATGTCCTTTTTCCGCAGCTTGCGGTGCGAGCCGATCACGAAGCGGTGCGCCTCGTCGCGCAGCCGCTGGATGAAATACAGCACCGGGTCGCGCGGCTCCAGCTTGATCGCCTCACGGTCCGGCATGAACAGCGTCTCCCGCCCGGCATCGCGTTCCGGGCCTTTTGCCACGGCCATCAGCGAGACCCGGGCAAGTCCGAGGCCCTCGAAAATCTCCCGCACGGCATTGAGCTGGCCGCGGCCGCCGTCGATGATGACGAGATCGGGCCATTGTGGAAATGAATCATCGTCGGCCTTGGCCGTTGCAGCGTCGCCCTCCGGCGGCTTCAACAGCCGCTTGAAGCGCCGTTCCAGGACTTCGCGCATCATCGCGTAGTCGTCGCCGGGCGTCAGTCCCTCGGACTTGATGTTGAACTTGCGGTACTGGTTCTTGATGAAGCCGTCCGGTCCGGCCACGATCATTGCGCCGACGGCATTGGTGCCCTGGATGTGGCTGTTGTCATAGACCTCTATGCGCTTCGGCACCTGCGGCAGCCCGAGCGTGGTCGCCATGCCCTGCAGCAGCCGGCTTTGGGTCGCGGTATCGCTGAGCTTGCGGCCGAGCGCCTCGCGCGCATTGGTCAGGGCGTGGGCGATCAGTTCCTTCTTCTCACCGCGCTTCGGTGTCGAGACTTCCACCTTGAAGCCGGCCTTGACCGAGAGTGCGTCCGCCAGCAGCGCGCTTTCCTCGATCTCGTGCGACAGCAGGATCAGCTTCGGCGGCGGCTTGTCGTCGTAGAATTGCGCGAGGAATGCGCCCAGCACCTCCTCCGGCGTGAACGATTTCTCGGCCTTCGGGAAATAGGCCCGGTTTCCCCAGTTCTGGCCGGTGCGGAAGAAGAACACTTCCACGCAGGAATAGCCGCCCTCCTGATGGATCGCGAACACGTCGGCTTCTTCCACGGTGCGCGGGTTGATGCCTTGCTGCGACTGGATCGCCGACAGTGCGGCGAGGCGATCGCGATACAGCGCCGCGGTCTCGAATTCGAGCTCGGTGGACGCCTTCTCCATCTCACCGGCGAGCAACTGCTTCACGGCATGGCTGCGGCCGGACAGAAAGTCGCTCGCCTCGCGCACCAGCTCGCCGTAGCCGGGGAAGTCGATTTCGCGCGTGCAGGGGCCGGAGCAACGGCGGATCTGATAGAGCAGGCAGGGCCGGGTGCGGCTTTCGAAAAAGCCGTCGGTGCAGGAGCGGATCAGGAAGGCGCGCTGCAGCGCCGTGATGGTGCGGTTGACGGCGCCGGCGTTTGCGAACGGTCCGAAATAACGCCCGGGTCGCGATTGCGCGCCGCGATGTTTGAGGATCTGCGGCGCCCAATGGTCGCCCGTGATCAGAATGTAGGGGAACGACTTGTCGTCGCGCAGCTGCACATTGAAGCGCGGCCGCAACTGCTTGATCAGATTGGCTTCCAGCAGCAGCGCTTCGGTCTCTGTCGTCGTGGAGATGATCTCCACCGTCACGGTCGCGGCGATCATCCGCAGGATGCGCGCCGGCAGCGGCGCGTTGACGCGCGCGTAGGACGAGAGCCGCTTGCGTACGTTTTTGGCCTTGCCGACATACAGCACGTCGCTGGCGGCATTGAGCATGCGGTAGACGCCGGGCGAGGTCGGCGCCAGCCGCACCGCGTTCTCGATGGCGGCGTGTCCGACCGCCAGCGTGCCTTCGGCCATCGCCTCAGCCGCTTCATCGCCGGCATCTTCAGCCGTTTCCGGCAGCCGCGCCTCGTCGTCCTCCTCGGCGACTGTCGTCGCGGGGTCGACGTCGGCGGCGGTCAGTTCCTGCGGCGGAAGATCCGGCTGAGAACCCCGCCGCGCCTTGCGCGGGGGCTCCGGTCGGTCGGTCGAATCGTGATCCATGGGCCTAAATTAAGCGCTGAGGGGCGGCATCGCCAGCGCTCGCGTCGAACCTGCGAATGCGTCGGTAACCCATTGTTAAGAATGATGAGCGGGCGGTAACCCGGCTTAACAAGCCTTTAACTTAAAACTCTCGATAAATCTTACACGAAAAGCATGGAGTTCCGTAACCACGCCGGTGTCTTGCCTGGCCTGGTTCGCGGCGGTTGCGTGGAGTTGCGTGATGAAAAGGTCTGTATTTGGCGCACTGGCGCTGACCGCCGCTTGCTGGACTATGCCCGCAGGGGCGGCCGACTTCTACGGATCGCGCGCACCCTATACCGTCAACCAGCCGCTCAACGCCTATAGCTGGGCCGGTCCCTATCTCGGCGGCAACCTCGGCTATGCCTGGGGTTCGGTCGCCAACAATCCGACCAAGCCGTCCGGCTTCGTCGGCGGTGTCCAGGCCGGCTACAACTGGCAGAACGGCGGCTTTGTGTTCGGTCTCGAAGGCGACATTCAGGCCACCGGCGCCGAGGAAACCTTTGCGCCTTGGAAATTCTCCAACCCCTGGTTCGGTACGGTCCGCGGCCGCGCCGGCTATGCCTTCAACAACATCATGTTCTTCGGCACCGGCGGTCTTGCTTTCGGCGAATTGCGCGCCACCACCTTCGGCCTGTCGGAATCCCACACCAATGCGGGCTGGACGCTCGGTGCCGGCGCCGAGATGGGTTTTGCCCCGAACTGGAGCGCCAAGATCGAATACCTCTATGTCGATCTGGCCAACAGCAACTTCGTCATTACAGGCGCGTCAAATGGCTATCGGTTCGGTGTGGTTCGCGCCGGCGTGAATTATCGGTTCTGAGAACAAAGAAACGGCCTTCTATCGACTCCCGGCGGCCGCAAGCCGCCGGGATTTTTTTGTCTGCAGGCTGGGTCAGCCGTGCGCGCGTCGCATGGCGCAACGCTCTGGGTGGCCATGCCGTGCCCAGCGAAACATTCGAAGCCAAATCAGTCCGCGTCCAAGCAAGCGGCGTTTACGATGAAATCATCAGGTTGACCGCCTTGGGGCCTTTGCCCTTCTTGTCCGGTTCGACCTCGAACGTAATGCGCTGTCCTTCCGCCAGATCCTTCAGTCCGGCCCGCTCGACGGCGGTGATGTGAACGAACACATCGCGGCCGCCATCATCGGGCTTGATGAAGCCGTAGCCGCGTTCTCCATTGAAGAACTTGACTGTTCCAGTCATGGCCATCGGGAAACTCCTCCCCCGTATTGCTCCGCCGCTACGCGCAATTCGCGTAACCGCCGACCGGACATTCGCTGCCGGAAGCTGTGGCCACCTGAGCCGGCCGGAATCACGTCCCCGACCGACCTGGATTTTATTTCGGCCTTGATCACTCCGCCGCAACCATTCGCGGAAGCGGAACGTAAAGCCAGTCCCAACGGTCTGAGCATAATACGGGTTTGCGCGAATTGCCTATATGGCGAATAGCACTTTTCGCGTGACCGGCGGGGTCTTCAGGGCTTGGGCGTCTCCAGCCTGAACCTGCCGGCGCCGCCCTGGCCGAGCGGCTTTTCGAGTTCGGGCAGGATGGTTTTCAACTCGGCCGCCAGCGTCCATGGCGGGTTGACGATCAAAAGCCCCGTGGAGGTGAGGGGCCCGCCGGCCGCCTGCGGTGCGACGCTGAATTCGAGCCGCAGGCACTTGCCGGGCGGCTTGCTGGCGCCGGCTGCGGCCGCGACGAGCCGTGCGAGGGTATCGGTGGCGCGGCGGCTTTTCACTGGATACCAGATCAGATAGCTGCCGGTCGGCCATTTCGCGTAGGCCTCGGCGAAGCCGTCGGCGAGCGTTTCGAACTCGTCTTTTTGCTCGAACGAGGGATCGATCAGCACCAGGCCGCGCCGTTCGTTGGGCGGCACGAAGGCCGGCAACGCCGTCCAGCCGTCGAGATCGACCACCCGCGCCTGGGCGTCGCGGCGCAGCGCGTCGATCAGCTGCCGGCGGGCATTTGGCTCGATCTCGCAAGCCGTGAGGCGGTCCTGCGGTCGCAGCAGCGCCCGGGCGATCAGGGGCGATCCGGGATAGGCCTCGAGCTTGCCCGGTGCGTTGAACGCCCGGACGATATCCAGATAAGGGGTCAGCAGCGGCAGCGCGCTTTCCGAAAACCGCGCCTGCATGACCCGTGCGATACCGGTGAGCCATTCGCCGCCGCGGCGCGCTTCATCGCTGGTCAGATCGTAGCGGCCGGCGCCGGCATGGGTGTCGATGACGCGAAACGGCGCCGGCTTCTCCTGGAGGTAGGTCAGCATCCGCACCAGCACGATGTGCTTGATGACGTCGGCAAAGCCGCCGGCGTGGAAGGCGTGTCGGTAGTTCATTGTTAAGCAGTTACGACATTGCGGCGCGAAAAGTAACCCGTGTCGTTAAAGCCGCGCGCGGCGGGACGACGTGTCCGTAACGGAAGTCAGTAGATTGCCGGAGGCCGTCGATCGCTAGCCTTAACCGATCATTTCGGTCTCGAGCGTATTCTCCGGTTCCGTCCAGAACAGACGAGGGAAGTTGCTTATGAGTACGATTGCAGCCGCCTATTTGTCCTATACGGCCTTTTCGATTTCCCAAACCAGCACCGCCGCGGCGGATGCAGGTACCAGCAAGGGCGTTGCCGCAAGCACCGCATCGTCACTCTCGTCTTCATCGGTGTCCGTGTCGGTCACCAACGTCACCATCTCTCACCGAGCCAAGCAGCTGTACGCCCGGGCATCGGCGGAACGGCCCGTGGTCGATCGGCTGCAGGCACAGATCGACGCCCTTCTTGCCGACAGGTCGGGCGCGCGCCGCGGCCGTGAGGCCGGAGCGTCCGCCAGCCTGGACTTCTTCAAGATCATCGGTGGTAGCGGGGACGACATCATCAGGACCGGTGCTAGGCCGGTCGCGATCGAAGCCGGCGCCGGTAACGATCTGATCGACACATACGGCCAGGCCGTTGTCTCCGCCGGCGCGGGTGATGATACTGTGAGCACCTATGGTCATTCGACCGTCGAAGGCGGCGATGGCAACGATCTCATCAATACCTACGACCATGCCAGCGTTTCGGGCGGCAACGGAAACGACAAGATCGCCACCTATGGTGACTCCGTCCTGTACGGGGGCGCAGGCGACGACGTTCTCAGCGCCTATGCCAATTCGCTTCTGAGCGGGGGTGCGGGCGACGACAAGCTCAGCGCCTACGACAATGCCACGCTCGACGGTGGCGACGGCGACGACAGCCTCAGCGCCTATGACAACGCCAGCCTGACCGGCGGCGCCGGCAATGACCTCATCGAAGCCTACAACCATGCCGATGTCGATGCCGGCTCCGGCAATGACGTCGTCAGAACCTACTCATATGCAACGGTGTCGGCCGGCGATGGCAATGACCGGGTGGCGACCGATGATCATTCCGTTGTCGACGCCGGCGCCGGCGACGATGCGATCCAGGTCCGCAGTTCTTCCACGGTGACCGGTGGCGCCGGTAACGACAGCATCAGCGTCACGGGCGAAGGCACCACGGTCCATTTCGCCAATGGTGACGGCAACGACGTCATTGACGTCAATGGCCACAATGTCGATCTCGCGATCAGCGGCTATTCGCTGAACGACGTCGTCCTCACGCAGCAGAATGGCCAGGCCGTCGTGAACTTCAAAGGCTCCGGCGATTCACTGACGTTCGATCTCGGCGGTGCTGGGTCGGTACGACTCAGCTTCGCTGGCGGCAGCGTGGATATCAAGGCCTGACAGGCTTTGGCGGAGATAAGGCCCGGCCATCCACGTGCCCTGCAGACGACGATAAGGCCGTGGATGACCGGGACCGCAGATGCCCGAAGGCTGTCTGCGTAGAACAGGCCGCCACGCATCGGCATGGCGGAAGGGAAATTCAGCCGCCTCGCACCGGCGGCATCACCACCTCGTCGCGGCGGCAGGCGCGGCGGTCGGTTTCCTCGCAGGCGCGGAATTGCATGTCCTTGCTCATGCAGATCCGCACCTCGCTGAGGCGGCGGCTGGGGCACATCACTGAAATCGCCGAACGGCTGAGTCCCGGGTTGATCTTGATGAAGGCCTCTTCGAGATCGTCCGGCGCGATGGTCTTCTGCGTCGCCAATTGCAGAAATTCCTCCGGGATCTTCACCGCGGCGCGCGCCTTGCGGACGCTCTCGAAATAGGCCCGCGCGCCGAGGCCGGAACAGGTGCCGTGCTTGTCCCACTCGTTGAAGATCAGCCCGGGCGCCGGCATCAGGTCCAGCATCGAAGTCATGATGTTGCGGTCGAGCCGCGGCGACGGGCGCTGGCAATATTCAGGAAAGCCGCGCTCATATTGCGGCCACAGCCCGTGGACCACGAACGAGTAGGGCCGTTCGCACTGCACCTGCGCGCGCCCGCTGTTGCCGCGCTCGGCCGCCGCCTCGCAGAACGAGGGCGACCAGGACAGGGCAAGGACGTAAAAATCGAACTCGCCCGGCGCGTTCTGCCGGCGGTCCTGCGCCCGCGCCATGTCGGCGAACACGACAAAAAGCGCCAGGGAAATCACAATCCGCGAAATAACGAGGAATCGATACATTGGACGGCCCTCTACCCGACTACCGGTAGCCTAGCAGAGAACAGGAACATTTCAAGAACAAAATTCGACTGGCCGCCGGAAATCAGGGCTTCGCAGCCCGGCAGCCGGGGCCGTAGGCCCAGTTGCGGTCGAGCCCGGCCACGCACCAATCGACGCCCTGTCCAAAACCGGCGAACCCGCCATCCTCGACGATCGAGAAGTGCACCGCGCGCATCTTGCCGTCGCTCAGCATCACGTCACCGCTGCAATAGCGGCGCGGGATGTTGTCGGACTGCCAGGGTCGGAACGCGGTCTCACGGACCCGTCCGAAGCCGGTGATGACGAGCGACGAATTCCAGAACTTGCCTTCCTTTTCCTGGAACTGCGAAGCGATCGTCGGCAGTGCCCGCTCGCATTCGCCGACGCGACCGTCATATTTCGGGCCGAACAGCCCGAAATTGAGCTCCAGCGGGTTGGCGGCCTGCGCGGCGGGGCTGCAGGCCAGCACGGCGAAAGCTGCCGCCATCAGGCCGAATGATCGCAAGAATGTGAATGGGTTGCGCATGGGGAATCCGCCGGTAAGCCAACGCGCGAGACGGTGCCGCGAAGCCCTGATGAGGTCAAGTGCAGCACGGCAACACCTGACGGCCAACTCCGCCTCGTGCTTCAACCATTCTTTTCACGGCCATCGGCGCACACTATGGTGAGGGTTGAGCGAAACGGAGTCTGCGATGCGAAAAATTATGGCGGCGTGTCTGGTCGCGATGTCCCTGGTCGTGATGGCGGGTGCGCCAGCGCAGGCGTTCTGGCTCGATATCGACACCGTACCGCCGGTCAAGGGCAATGACACCGGCGGGATCATCGCCTATCCGCTCGCGATGCAGGCCGATGCCCGCCAGATCGCCGTCGACCACTGCGCCCGCTATGGCAAGGTGGTGAAGTTCCTCGGCGTGCAGGCAAATTATGGCGGCTACGTCTCCTTTGCCTGCCGCTGGGTGCCCTATGGCGCCGCCGAGCGGCCGCTGCGCGCGCTGTATTGAGCGCTGCCGGCCCTGATTTTCCGAGCTGACATGTTTTTGCCACGCGAGGCGTGTGTTCACGTCGCGCGAGGATATGTCATTGAAGATTTAGCGGGAGCCCGCCCATGAGACGATTTTTTGTTTGGTCCCTTTCTGCCGCCGGCCTGCTGGCCCCGCTCAGCGCCGGCGCGGTGGAACTGCCGGTACGCAAGGCCGGGCTCTGGGAGATGAAGGTGCAGAGCGCGGGCGCGTCGAAGCCCGAGATGACGATGCAGCAATGCACCGACGAGACCACCGACAAGGACATGAGCACGTCGTTCTCGCCGATGGCCAAGGAGATCTGCTCCAAGCAGGACATCCAGAAGACCGCGACCGGCTATGTCAGCGATTCCGTCTGCGGCGTCGCCGGGATGACGATCAAGTCGCGTGCCGAGATCATCGGCGATTTCAATTCGGCCTACACGGTGAAGTCGACCTCGCACAGCGAAGGCGGCATGGCCGGCACCGGGCGCGACAACGCGACGACGATTGAAGCGAAGTGGCTCGGCGCCTGCAAGGGTGACCAGAAGGCCGGCGACATCATGATGCCCGGCGGCATGAAGATAAACATCAAGGACATGGACAAGCTGAAGGCGCTGATCCCGAAGGCGGCGAAGTAGGGCGCTGCAGGCGCCCGAATGCAAAATATCGAAAACAACCCCATGCACAGTAGGATTGGAACGGCGCGTAGCGGTCCCGCGGTGTCTTCAACCTCGCCCCGCTCTTGCGGGGAGAGGTCGGCGCATAGCGCCGGGTGAGGGGAGGCTCCGCGTACTCACGTCTATCGAATTTGCTGAGGCAGCCCCTCACCCCGACCCTCTCCCCGTGAAGAACGGGGAGAGGGGGGCTACACCGGCACCCTGACCGCTGCCCGCAGGCCGCCCATCGGGCTGTCGCTCAGCGTGATGTCGCCGCCGTGCGAGCGGGCGATGTCGCGGGCGATGGCGAGCCCCAGGCCGGTGCCGCCTTCGTCCTGGTTGCGGGCGTCGTCGAGCCGCAGGAACGGCTTGAACACTTCCTCGCGCATGTCGGCGGGAATGCCCGGCCCGTCGTCGTCGATCGTGACGGTCAGATAGCGGTGATCGCGGTGGCCGGTGATGGCGACCGTTTTCGCATAACGCGCGGCGTTGGTGACGAGGTTGGCGATGCAGCGCTTGAACGCGGCCGGCTTCACCGTCACCACAGGCAGGCCGTGGAAGGTCACCGTCGCGACATGGCCATGGCGTTCCGCATCGCTGCGCAATTCCTCCAGCGCCATCGCCATGTCGGTCGGCTGCGCGACCTCGCCGCTGTCGCCGCGCGCAAACGCGAGATAGGCCTCCAGCATGCCGGACATCTCGTCGACATCCTTGCGCATGCCGTCGACCTCGGGACTGTCGCCGATCAGTGCGAGTTCGAGCTTGAAGCGGGTCAGGATGGTGCGCAGATCGTGGCTGACGCCGGCCAGCATGGCGGTGCGCTGTTCGATCGAGCGCTCGACGCGGGCCTTCATCTCCAGAAATGCCTGCGCCGCGCGACGCACCTCGCGCGCGCCGCGTGGGCGAAAATTCGGCTCCTCGCGGCCCTTGCCGAAACTTTCGGCGGCGTCCGCCAGCCGCAGGATCGGCTTGATCTGGTTGCGCAGGAACAATACCGCGACGATCAGCAGGATCGAGGAGGTGCCGAGCATCCAGAAGATGAAGATCTCCGATTGCGACGCGTAGGCCCGGCTTCGCTGCGCGAACACCCGCATCACGGCATCGTCGAGCTGGATGCGGATCTCGACCAGGTTGGACTTGCCGACGGTGTCGATCCAGAACGGACGGCTGACCTGGCGGCTGATCTGCCCGGAGAGCGACTGGTCGAGCAGTGAGAAGAACGGCTTTGGTCCCGGCGAGGGCATGTCGCCCGGCGGAAGGAAATCGATCACGAGCCCAAGCCGCTGCTGCGCGATGCGCTTGAGTTGCGTGCGATCCTTGTCCTGCGGAAAGGTCTTGTAGATGTCGATCAGGCCCGCGATATCCGCTACCACGGCGGCCGACAGATGCCGTGTCACCGTGTTCCAGTGCCGCTCCATGAACACGAAGGCGACCACCGTCTGCAGCATCACCATCGGCACGATCATGATCAAGAGCGCGCGGGCGTAGAGGCCGGTCGGCATCCAGCCCTTGAACGCGTTGCCCATCCAGCCGTTGGCCTTCGACACGCGCTGCGACGCGTTGCGGATGATCGTCAGGCCGGTGTCGAGCGTGCTCATGGCGCGAAGTTCATGTCGGCTCAGGGCGACGCGACCAGGCGATAGCCGATGCCGCGCACGGCCTGCAGGAACAGCGGATTGGCGGGATCGCGCTCGATCTTGCGGCGCAGGCGGTTGATCTGCACGTCGACCGCGCGCTCGTTCACCGTGCCGCCGCCGGTCAGCGCCGCGCGCGGCACGGTGTCGCCGGGCGCGACCGCGAGGATGCGCAACATTTCGCGCTCGCGATCGGTCAGATGAATGATCTCCTCGCCCTGGCGCAGTTCGCCGCGCTCGAGATGAAACAGGTAAGGGCCGAACGCGATCTGCTCCAGCGCCTCCACCGGCGGCGGCGCGGAGCGCTTGAGGATGTTGCCGATGCGCAGGATCAGTTCGCGCGGCTCGAACGGTTTGGCGACGTAGTCGTCGGCGCCGATCTGCAGGCCCTCGATCCGCGCCTCCGCCTCGTGCCGCGCGGTCAGCATGATGATCGGCACCGAGGACGAGGTGCGGATGAATCGCGCGAGATCAAAACCGGTTTCTCCGGGCATCATGACGTCGAGGATCAGCAGATCGAAATGCAGGCCGAGCAGCTTTGCGCGGGCGTCGCTGGCGCTCGAGGCGGTGGTGACGCGATAACCCTCGCCGGACAGAAACCGCGACAACAGGTCGCGGATGCGGCGGTCGTCGTCGACCAGCAGCAGATGCGGGGCGTCATCGGCCAGTTGTTGGGGGGCGCGCGCGGCGGCTGTAGCCATGGTTGCTCCTTGCGCCACGGTCACTCCCGCGGCTTCCTGGCGCCGGTTCCGAAGATCGCTTCCAACACCTTGTCGGGGTCATCGCGATCGATCATCGCGCGCAGGAACTGGCTGATCGCGGCGACGCCCTCGGGACTGATGTCCCGGAGCGCGCGGGTGATGCGATCGGTCTGCAGCCCTGCGAGCTTCACCACCAAGGCTTCGCCCTTGGGGGTGGCGTAAAGAAGGCGCTGCCGGCGGTCGTTATTGCCGGTCTTCTGGATGATGTAGTCCTCATCGAGCAATTGCTTGAGCACCCGGCCGAGCGACTGCTTGGTGATCCGCAACACGTCCAGGAGATCGGCGACCTTGAGGCCGGGATAGCGGTAGACGAAATGCATCACCCGGTGATGGGCGCGGCCGAAGCCGAATGCCTCCAGCTCCTGGTCGGCATCGCCCACGAAGTCGCGGTAGGCGAAGAACAGGAGCTCGATGATATCCCAGCGCAATTCACCGGCCCGCGGGGCAGGGGTTGTGCCGGATGCCGCCTGCGAATCAGGGGTGGAGGGATCCCGTGAGAAATTTATGTCAGTCATGTTGACATATCTTGGGTTCAATGTTACAAAACTGCCAGCCACGACGAAACTTTAAGTCGTTTCGAACATGGTGACGTGTCAGGCAGCCGGGAAAAGCCAGCGATGGCGGCAACGGCCGCAAATGGACTACCGTGCGATTGTCGAGCGGCATTTCGGCAAACATACTGGACTTCGGCATCCCGCAAAAGCATGTCCTCACCCGACATGACGGCAACGGAAGCCGGCCGCAAGGCTGGCGATGATGAAGTCCGGAGCGCTGTGAAGTCCAGACCTATTGAGCAGGCCGGCCCGGAAAAGGCAGGCCGGCGACGCCATCGCGCCGGTTCCGGCGGCGAAAGATCAAGGGCGAAAGCCAAGGGAAAGCCAAGGGCAGGAAGCGACGACGATGAGTTTGAAATTCGACATTCAGCCGGCGGCCAACCCGACGCCCGAGAAGGACCGCACGGCCAAGCTCGCGGACCCCGGGTTCGGACGGATCTTCACCGATCACATGGCGATCGTCCGATACAACCAGGCCAAGGGCTGGCACGACGCGCGGGTCGAATCCCGCGCCAATTTCCCGCTCGATCCGGCCACGGCGGTCCTGCACTACGCGCAGGAGATCTTCGAGGGCCTCAAGGCCTACAAGCGCGACAACGGCGTCAACCTGTTCCGGCCCGACGCCAATGCACGGCGGTTCAGGAATTCGGCCGATCGCATGGCGATGGCGCCGCTGCCCGAGGATGTGTTCATCGAGGCGGTCGAACAGCTCGTGCGGATCGACAGCGCCTGGATTCCGGGCGGCGAGGGCAGCCTCTATCTGCGGCCCTTCATGATCGCGAGCGAGATCTTCCTCGGCGTCAAGCCGTCGGCGGAATACATCTTTGCCGTCATCGCCTCGCCGGTCGGCTCCTACTTCAAGGGCGGCCCCGCGCCGGTGTCGATCTGGGTGTCGGAGAATTACACGCGCGCTGCGGTCGGCGGCACCGGCGCCGTCAAGTGCGGCGGCAACTATGCCGCCAGCCTGCGCGCGCAGGCGGAAGCGATCGAGCATGGTTGCGACCAGGTGGTGTTCCTCGATGCGATCGAGCGCCGCTACATCGAGGAGCTCGGCGGCATGAACGTGTTCTTCGTGTTCGACGACGGCTCGCTCTCGACGCCGCCGCTCGGCACTATTTTGCCCGGCATCACCCGCGACTCCATCATCGCGCTGGCCAGGGATGCCGGCAAGGTGGTGCGCGAGGAGCCGTATACGATCGAGCAGTGGCGCAAGGATGCCGCCAGCGGCAGGCTGAAGGAAGCTTTCGCCTGCGGCACCGCGGCCGTCATCTCGCCGATCGGCAAGGTGCGTTCGGCGAGCGGCGATTTCGAAATCAGTGGCGGCGCCGCCGGCCCGGTCGCGATGGGTCTGCGCAAGCAGCTGGTCGACATCCAGTACGGCCGCGCCGAAGACCCGCACGAGTGGATCAGGAAGGTCCTGTGAGGGGAGTTTTAGAGCGAAGCGGGCACCGGTTCGCTGAATAAAACGCGTCAGAACAAGAAGCTAAAGCCCGGTTCTGATCAAATCAGGACCGGCCTTTAACGGCGGAATTTTTCGCCGCTTTCACGACAGGCGACTTCCGTTCAAGTACCGGGCCGCGCGGCGAGGGCGCCCGCAGGGCGGGATGAAGTCGTGAACTGGTTGATGGCTTTATGCGACCAATTCCCCGAATTGCGAATTTCAACGCGGGAAATGGCGACGATGACTTCAGCCCTCTCAATATATTCCAGACGTATCATGGTGGCCGCCGTCGTGGCGGCTCTCGCGGGTCTCAACGCTCTCCCGGCCGCCGCCACGGCCGAAGGTCGCTCTTCGGTAATCGACGTCAACAGCGGCGACGCGGAGATGAATGCCGCGATCGCAAAGGCGCGTCGTACGCTACCGGCGTTCTGGGCCTCCTACGACGCTTCGAGACCATCGGAGACCGGCCACTCCCTCAAGGTGCGTTTCCCGAAGCCGACGAGTGGCGGCGAGCACATCTGGGTCGCCGATGTAATGAAGATCGCGGACGGCCGCTATTCGGGAAAATTCGCCAATCAGCCGCGCGATCTGCCCGGCAAGCGGGCGGGGGACGTCGCCGAGTTCAAGCAGGCCGATATCTCGGACTGGATGTTCACGCGGAACGGCAAGATCGTCGGCGGCGAGACCATCAGGCCAATGCTCAAATTAATGCCGAAGGCCGACGCCGACGCGCTTCGGGCGAGAATGGAAACGCCTTAAACGGCCTCGCGCCACCTTCTCCGACATCCGCCTGCGCCAAGGCCTTGGCGGACATGAGGGGGAAGGGAAGAAGCCACGGTTGCCCGTCCGGGCCTTGGCTGGTACCAACGCGCCCCAGGCGTTGTGGACCGAAAATGACCGAGAAACCGAAAAAACCCCAGAAACTCCGCGCCCGCCTGCCGCGCGGGCTGGAAGATCGTGGCCCGGCAGCGATTGCCGCCACACGCCGGATGGTCGAGAAAATCCGCGAGGTCTACGAGCGCTACGGCTTCGAGCCGGTGGAAACGCCGGCGATGGAGTTCACCGATGCGCTCGGTAAATTTTTGCCCGACCAGGACCGGCCGAACGAGGGCGTGTTCTCGTTCCAGGACGACGACGAGCAGTGGATCTCGCTGCGCTACGACCTGACCGCGCCATTGGCGCGCTACGTGGCGGAGAATTTCGACGCGCTGCCAAAGCCGTATCGCAGCTATCGTTTCGGCTACGTGTTCCGCAACGAGAAGCCGGGCCCTGGCCGCTTCCGCCAGTTCATGCAGTTCGATGCCGACACCGTGGGCTCCGGGTCGCCGGCGGCCGATGCCGAGATGTGCATGATGGCGGCGGACACGATGGAGGCGCTCGGCGTTCCGCGCGGCTCTTATGTGGTGAAGGTGAATAACCGCAAGGTGCTCGATGGGGTGCGCGATGCGCTCGGCATAGCCGATGACGGGCAGTGGCTGACCGTGATGCGCGCGATCGACAAGCTCGACCGTCTCGGCATTTCCGGCGTGCAGCAATTGCTGGGCGAGGGCCGTAAGGACGATTCGGGTGATTTCACCAAGGGCGCCGGCCTGAAGCCTGACGATATCGCGTTGGTCGTCGGTGCGATCGAACCGGGCGCCCAGATCGACGCGCGGCTGCGCGACAGCAAGATCGGGCAAGAGGGTCGCGACGAACTCGACGCGATCAGCAGGCTCGTCACCGCATCGGGCTACGGGTCGGATCGGATCGTCATCGATCCCTCCGTCGTGCGCGGCCTCGAATATTACACCGGCCCGGTCTACGAGGTCGAACTCACCCTCGAAACCAAGGACGAAAAGGGCCGGCCCGTTCGCTTCGGCTCGGTCGGCGGCGGTGGCCGCTATGACGGCCTTGTCTCGCGCTTCCGCGGCGAGCCGGTGCCGGCCACCGGTTTCTCCATCGGCGTGTCGCGGTTGCAGGCGGCGCTGACGATGCTCGGCAAGCTCGACACCAAGCCGGCATTCGGCCCGGTGATCGTCACGGTATTCGGCGGAGAAATCGCTGATTATCAGAAGATGGTCGCGACGCTTCGCAACGCGAATATCCGCGCCGAGCTGTATCTTGGAAATCCAAAACACAGCATTGGCCAGCAGATGAAATATGCCGACCGGCGAAACGCGCCGTGCGCGATCGTCCAGGGCTCGGATGAGCGCGCGAACGGCAAGATCCAGATCAAGGACCTCATCCTTGGCGCCGGCCTTACCGAGATCAAGGACCGCGAAGAGTATTTGAAGAAGCAGGCCGAGGCCCAGTACGAGGTCGATCAAGCCAGGCTCGTCGATGCCGTGCGCGAAGTGCTGGCGCGCCATGACGTGACGTGGAGCAATTGAAGTTGTCATACGCGGGCTTGACCCGCGTATCCATTTTCAAAATGATGGATCGCCGGGTCAAGCCCGGCGATGACGATGTGAGCAAGAGCAAAGGGAGAGACCACAATGCCTGAGATTACCGTGAGCATGGCCTTCGGCCGCACCGACGAACAGAAGGCCGGCATGATGCGCGACATCACCCAGGCGCTGGTCAAGAACCTCGGCGTCGATGCCGATGCGGTGGTGATCCAGATCAACGAAGCGCCGCTGGCCCACAAGATGAAGGGCGGCAAGACCTTCGTGGAGCGCGCGGCGGCGGCGAAGAAGTAGGGCTCTTTCTCGCTTACCCGCCCCTTGAGGGGGCGGGTCGGCACGCATCGCAAGATGCGTGACGGGGTGGGGTGATCTCTCCACTCGAGCACTGTTGGACGTGGAGAGACCGTCACCCCACCTCGGTTCGCATTGCTTGCGAACCGATCCTCCCCCTCCAGGGGAGGATAAAGAGCAGTCCCATGGACGCACGCGACTTTATCACCATCGGCATGAGCGCCGAACGCACGCTGGTGGTGCCGGCGGAGCGCACGGTCGGGCATTTCGTGCCCGGCATGCCGCTGGTGTTTGCGACGCCGATGATGATCCTGGAAATGGAGATGGCCTCCAGCGATGCGATCCGGCCGCATCTGCAGCCAGGCTGGATCACGGTCGGGACCGAGGTCGATATCCGCCATCTCGGCGCGGCGCTGGTGGGGGCTGCGGTGCGTGTCACCGGCAAGGTTGTTGCGGTGGAGCGCCGCGTGATCCGTTTTGAGGTCGAGGCTTTCGAGGGCGAGCGGAAGATCGGCGACGGCCGTCACGCGCGCGGGCTGGTCAATGCCGAGACGTTTACGAAACGGCTGGCGGGGACGTAACCGGACGATTTTGAACGGTCGTCATGCGCGGGCTTGACCCGCGCATGACGACGAAAATTTTCTCTCGATGGATTGCCGGGCCAAGCCCGGCAATGACATGCGAGAGAGATCTACTTCGCCAGCTCTTTGGAGCGCTGCGTGGCCGCGGCGACCGCGCGCGTCAGAAGCGGCTGCAGGCCGTTCGGGCCCATCAGCACATCGAGCGCGGCGGCTGTGGTGCCGCCGGGCGAGGTGACGTTCTGGCGCAGCGTGGCGGGCGCGAGCTCTGAGCGATGCAAGAGCTCGCCGGAGCCGGCGACGGTTTCGCGGGCCAGCCGCCCGGCCAGTTCCGCCGGCAGGCCGGCGGCGACACCGGCGCGCGCGAGTTCTTCGGCAAGCAGGAACACATAGGCCGGGCCGGAGCCGGAGACCGCGGTCACGGCGTCCATCAGGCTTTCCTGGTCGACCCATTCCACCGAACCGGTGGCGCGCAGCAGCGCGTCGGCCAGCGCGCGCTGCGCGGCGCTGACGCTTTTTGCCGCCACCGCCACCGTGATGCCGCGGCCGATCGCGGCGGGCGTGTTCGGCATGGCGCGCACCACGCTGCCGCCGCAGACCGCTTCGAGCACGGCGATCGGCGTACCGGCCATGATCGAGACCACCAGCGTCGACGCCCCGGCGAACGGCTTGAAGGCGGCGCCGGCCTCGCGGAACGACTGCGGTTTGACGGCGACCACCAGCGTGTCGACCTCGCCGGTCTCTTTTGCTGTGGGATTGAGCCGGATGCCTTGCGCCGCCAGCGCGGCGATCTCGGGGGCGGGCTGCGGCTCGATCACCACGACGCGCTTCGGATCGAGGCCGCCGGCCAGCCAGCCGGTCAGCATCGCGCCGCCCATCTTGCCGGCGCCGGCCAGCGCGAGGGTGCCGTGGAGGGATTGAAGGGTGTTGTTGCTCACAGCTACCACCATACGCCTGCTGTCGTCCCTGCGAACGCAGAGACCCATAACCACAGGCGTTTTAGTGAAGCGAGGAAGGGGCTACAAGCATTTTGCCTAAGCCGATAGGCCGCGGCGTATGGGTTCCTGCGTTCGCAGGAACGACGGCGAGGGTGTAGAAGCGCTGCAGCGAACTAACTACGCCTCGCCCGCGGTATCGAACATCGCCGCGCTCATCGCTTCCGGCGCGGTTTTGCCGGCCCACACCACGAACTGGAAGGCGGGGTAATAGCGCTCGCAGGCATGGATGGCGCCGGCCAGCATGGCCTCGCATTGCGCGGTCGAGGCGGTCAGCCCGCCCGGCAGCACCAGCGCCTGCCGGTACATGATCATGCCGGTATGGGTCCAGATGTCGAAATGGCCGACCCATAGTTGCTCGTTGATGGCGGCGATCAGCCGCTGCACCTCGGCGCGGCGGGCGGGGGGAATCTTCATGTCGAAGGCGGAGGCCAGATGCAGCGCCTCGATCTCGCCCATCCAGGTGAAGGAGAGCTGATAGTCGGTCCAGTCGCCTTTGGAGACGATGGTGACCTCGTCTTCGCCGGAACGCTCGAACGGCCAGTTGTTCTCGGCGGCAATGTCCTCGACTGCCGCGAGCGGGTTGTTCCGTGAATCGATAATGCCTTCGAGGAGGGACATGCCGTCTCGACCTTGTTTTTGAATTCTTCTGATACGCACACGGAGCACGGCGCGCCGTAGAACCGTGCGCCGCCGCCGGCTGCAATCCCCCCGATCGCTGATCCTCCCGGGGCTGCCGAAGCTCAACTGATGTGATTTGCGGAATCCGCGCAACTGACCCGGGAGTCCGTCCACAGGGCAAAGCGCCGTCGTCCACAGCAGATCGCGGCGATGATTAGGTTTGTGAGAACAAACCGGAATCGATTTTCAGCGTCGTGGGGTCATATCCCGGCGAAATTAACGATCTCTTAACTATTATGGCGGACCGGCCTCATTTGGCCGGCCGGCGCCCCCGACGCTACAGGATCCTGTCCCGACCCGATGTGGGCTATTTGTCGCGCGCTACCAGCGGACACGCCTGCATGGCCGTCCCCAGCCACGCACCCTCGATTTCGACGCAGGGGCGGGACGCGTCGACGCGCAGACCATAGCGTTCCAGCAGCGGTTCGCGGATCGGCTTGTCGCGCGTGTGCAGTCCCCATGTGCCGCCCGGCGGCGGGTCCTGCAACGCGGCGCGAATGCGGCGGTCGAACCTGCCGCCTTGCATGATCGGCAGGGCGATGTCGGCGATCTGATAGAACCGCGACTGCGGCGGCAGCCGCGGGGCGATATAGGCCAGCGGCTTGTCGAGCAGCAGATAGTTCGCGGGCCGTTCGAGCGATTTCGAAATCGCCGGCTGGTACGGACTGGACCAGGGGCGGCGGAACCAGTCGCCCGGTTGCGACCACAGCGCGATGGCCACGGCCACCGCCAGCAACGCCGCATTCAGGCGCAGCGGAGACAGGCGGGCCGTGCTGCCGGCCAAGACTCGCGCGATCAAGAGCACGATCAGCGGCGCGCACAACAGCTCCAGCGCCACCGCGTAGCGCTGGATCGCGAACACGCCGAGCCATGCCGCGTAGGAGACGCCGAAGAACAGCAGGAACTGGGTGTCGCGCCGCGTGAAGATATCCGTGCGCGTGACGAGGCCGCGGCCGATGCCGAGCACGATCAGGACGGTGGCGACCGCAAAGCGCGCGTCGCGGAACGGATATTCCGAGCTCCTGTTGTCGCCGACCAGCCAGTAGAAGGGATAGGCGAGCGCATCGAGCAGGCCCCGCGGCAGGAACTGCCAGTCCATGATGTTGGCCGCCATCAATTCGGGCGAGCGGAACACGGCATTGAACATCGGGAAGACGGGATTGCCGAACTCGCGCCACAGCATCAGGCTCCAGGCGCCGCCGGTTAAGAGCGCACCGGCTGCGCCGCCGATGCCAAGGCAGATCGTCGCCCGCACCGGCCGGCCGGCGGCGAGCACGGCCGCGGCGGCGCCGAAGGCGTAGACGGCATTGGTCAGCTTCAGCCCGACGGCCGCGCCGATCAGGAGGCCGGCGAGAACGTAGCGCCCCTGATTCGATTCACGTGCCGACAGGATCAAAACGCAGCCGGCGAGAATGGGCAGCGCGGTGAGAATGTCGGAGAAGCTGGTGCCGACCTCCGACAGCGTCATCGGCCCGACCGCGGCGATCAGGATCGCCGCACCGATCGCGCTCGCGGCTGCCGCTTCGCGCAACAGGACGCGGACGAGAAAATAGATCAGGAGCAGATTGAGGCCGTGCACCGCGCCCATGATCATCATGCCGTAGGGCAGCGGCAGCACATGGCGCAGATAATAGATCGGGAAATAGACGATCGGATTGAAATAGGTCTGGAAGCCCGCCGGCATCGCGTCGATGCCGTAGCGGTCGTTGATGACCGCCCAGACATTGTATTCGTGGTAGTTCATCCAGTCCCAGTTGACGTCTTCGCCAACGAACCAGGTGTAGATCGCGCCTGCCAGCAGCGCACCGAGCGCGATGGCGATCGGCGCCAAAACGCTGGTTTGAACGAGAGGCGTCCGCCAGGTCCGCGGCGCGGGCCCTGCTGCATCCGCTCCGGCAACCTCAGCGGCGTCTGTCACGCATGTTTCCTGTGCGTCGCGCGGGCGATCTGAAATGGGGCGCGATAGATACCACTAGGATGCCGGCTTTAAGGATTCGTGAATGGTTCGGCCTGCGCCGATGCGTCGCGGATCGTTCGCAAATCGTGCGTTAACGCTCCTTGGCTAGCGTCGCGAAAGCTTCCAGGCAGGATGGACCCATGACCACGGAATTCTCAGCCGCTTCGCTTCGCTCGCCGGCAGGTGCCGCGGGGCGGGAAGGGCTGGCGCCGATGCCGTGGCTGCCGATCTGCGCCGTCTTCGTCATCGCCATCGGGCTCCGGCAGGTCGTTCCGCTCAACACCGACGTGAGCTGGCTGCTCGTCATCGGCGAACGCATGCTGGACGGGCAGCGGCTGTTTCGCGATATCGTCGAGATCAATCCACCGATGGCGCCGTTCGCCTATCTGCCGGGCGTGGCGCTGGCGCGACTTCTCGGCGTCGACCCGCGGCATGTGATCGATGCGCAGCTTCTGCTGCTGGCGGCAGGTTCGCTGTTCGCGGCGTCGCGCATCCTGCGGCGCTCGCCGGCAACGGCGCCGTCGCTATCGGGCATGTTCGCGGTCTGGGCCGCGGCCGTCGTGACGATCCTGCCGATGCACGTCTTCGCGCAGCGCGAACATATCGCATTGCTCACCCTCCTGCCCGCGCTGGCGGTTTATGCGCTGCGCAGCAACCGCGAACCGTTGCCGCTGTGGGCGATCCTGATCGCCGGCGGCGGGGCCGGCATCACGCTCGCCTTCAAACCGTTCTTCGTCGTGCCGGTGGCGCTGTGCATCCTGTTTGCCGCCATCCGTTCGCGATCCTGGCGCGTGCTGTTTGCGCCGGAAAACATCATCGCGGGCGCCATCGTGGCGTCGGTCAGTCTCGGAACGTATGTCCTCTATTCCGAGTATTTTACGATCACCTATCCGCTGGTTCGCGATACCTATCTGTCGTGGTCGATGCCGGCCAAGATCATCTTCCTGAACGACGCGACGCTGATAGCGGCCATTGCGCTCGTAACGGTGCTGCTGGCGCGGCAGAAATCAAAGCCGGATCCGGCGTTGACGATAGCGCTGCTCGCCTCCGCCGGATTTGCCGTCTCGTTCTTCCTGCAGCGGCGCGGCTGGGCCTATCACTCCTACCCGATGGTCGCGGTGGCGTTGCTGGCGATGGGCTACGTCCTGACGGCGGCCGACGGCGCGGCGATGCGCTCGCGCCTTTTTGCGGCGGCATCGGGCCTCGTGATGGCAGCAATCTTGGCGTTCGGCATGCTCTGGTTCAACATCCAGATCCATGTCGGCCCGATCAAGCAAGCCATCGCGGGCCTCAAACCGAATCCCCGCATCCTGATGCTGAGCGGCGAGGCCGCGCTCGGGCATCCGCTGGTGCGCGACGTCGGCGGGGTGTGGGTTTCCCGGCAGGAGAATCTGTGGCTCCGGGTGTTCACGCGGCTGACCCGCGAAAAGACCGTCGTGGACGCCGCGACCGATGCAAGGCTGAACGGCTATCTGGCGCTGGAGCGCCAATGGCTGATCGAGGATTTCAAGAAGCTGCCGCCCGACATCATCCTGGTCGATAATCTGCGCGACGGATGGGGCGATTGGGTGCGCGCCGACGCCGAACTGACGGAGCTGTTCAAGCCGTATGCGCTGGTACGTTCGGTCGAAGGCGTCGACATCCTGAAACGGGCGGATTGATCCGCGCCGGCGTCATTTCTGCATCACGCCGATCGCAAACGTGTAGGGCAGCCGCGCCAGGTCCTCTCGAATGGCGAGCTTCACCTTGGCAAACGCACTGCCGAGCACCCTGTTGTAGCCGTCTTCATTGCGGATGAATTCGCCGCGGTCGTTGTCGAGCAGCCATTTCGCGATCGGCGACTGGCCGTTGCGGTAGCAGGGGTCGGTGGTGAACAGGACACCGTCGTCCTTCAGGACGTCGCGGATATTGGCGAGCGTGGCCTTCAGGTCGTCGTCGCCGATGTGGTGCAGGACGCCATTCATCATCACGAGGTCGGCGCCGGCGAATTCACGGGCGGCGGCGGCATCGAAATAGCGGCAATGAAACGTGCCGAGGTGGCCGAACGAACGCCTGGCATAGGCGATGTAGGTCTCGTCGATGTCGAAGCCGTCATAGATCGTGCCTTCGGGCAGATATTGTACGATGTGGCCCGGCCCGCATCCGATATCGATCACCCGCATGCCCGGCCGCATGGTGAGGTAATCCGCGATCGCCTTGATGCGGGCGCCGAAGAATCCTCCGGCGCTTTGATAGGCCTGGTAGAGCGCGGGGTGGCTCAGGATCATCGCCTTCATCAGGAAGCCTCGTAGATTTCGCTGCGCATGCCGGATTCCGACTGGGCCAGCAACGTCATCAGCGGCGCCTGTTCGAGATTGTCCCGTCCGTCCGCGGCCGCGTGCGGCAGCCGTCCGCGCCGGTGAATATGCGAGATCACGAACAGCGGCCGGTTCTTCGATTGAATATAGATGCGGCCGACATATTCCCCGATCAGGCCGAGCACGAGAAGCTGGACCGAGGAAATCATCACGACCAGCAGCGTCAAGCTGGTCCATCCCGGCACGGCGCCGGAAAGAATCCAGACGATCACCGCGTAGACGCCGATCAGCGTGAGCCCGGTCGTCAGCAGCGCGCCGACATAGGTCGCGATCCGCAGCGGCACCATTGAGAAGCTGATCAGCGCGTCGAGCGCAAAGCCGATCATCTTCGCCAGCGGATACTTTGTGCTGCCGGCGTAGCGCGGGTTGCGGTCGTATTCATAGGCGACCTGCTTGTAGCCGAGCCATGCGACCATGCCGCGGATGAAGCGGTCGTGCTCGGGCATCTGCACGAGCTGGTCGGAGATGCGCCGGCTCATCAGGCGGAAGTCGCCGGTATCGACGGGGATGTGAACGCGCGTGATGCGCGCGAGCAGGCGATAAAACGCCTCGGCGGATTTTTTCTTGAAGCGGGTTTCACCAGCGCGGCTGCGGCGCAGGCCGTAGACGACATCGGCGCTCTCGCGCACCATCATGTCGTACATCGGCGTCAGCAGCTCCGGCGGATCCTGCAGGTCGGCATCGATGACGAGCACTACGTCGCCGCGGACGGTGGAGAGCCCCGCGGTCAGCGCCAGCTGATGGCCGTGGTTACGGGCGAGCCGGACGGCAACGACGTTGCGGTCTTCCGCCGAGAGTTCGTTGATCAGCTTCCAGGTGCCGTCGGTGGAGCCGTCGTCGATCATGATCAGTTCGTAGCGCTGCCCGCACAGCGCGCGCGCCGCTTCCGTCATCTGCCGGTGGAATTCGCGTAGGCCTTCCGCCTCGTTGCAGCAGGGCACAACGATCGACAGAAACATTCTGGCGGGGCGCGGCATCGCGTCCTGGATTTGCATTGGAATGGCAGCCCGTCCGGCAATGGGTTTGGTTCGACTTTTCTGCCGGCAATCATCGATCAGGCGCGTTAATTGTTCATCAATTTCTGAGTCGCAAGCGAGTCCATTCCGGTGCTGCCGCGGGGCGCGCCGTCGATCGAACGCGATGCAATTAATAGAATGTTAGACGTCGAGGCGACGCAGGCTCATTCCGGCTTGAGGCCGCCGGCGCGCACCACCTTGCCCCACTTCTCGGTTTCGTCGGCGATCAGTTTGCCGAAATCGGCCGGCGGGCCCGGCATCGGATCGCCGCCGATCGCGGCGAGTTTTGCCTTCATGCCGGGATCGGCGATCGCGGCGTTGATCTCCTTGTTGAGTTTGTCGACGATCTCGGCCGGCGTGTTTTTCGGCGCGGCGAAACCGTACCACTGACTCGCTTCATAGCCCGCCACGGTATCCGCGACCGTCGGAACGTTGGGGAGGTCCGGCATGCGCGTGGCCGTGGTCACCGCGAGCGCACGCAGCTTGCCGGTCTTGACGTGGTCGGCGGTGCCCGGCGCCGCCGCAAACAGGATCTGCACCTGGCCGCCGAGCAGGTCGGTCAGCGCCGGCCCCTGGCCGCGATAGGGCACGTGCACCATGTCGACGCCGGTCATCATCTTGAACAGTTCGCCCGCCATGTGCGGCGCGCTGCCGCTGCCGGCCGAGGCCATGTTGACCTTGCCGGGATTGGCCTTGGCGTAGGCGATGAATTCGGCAAGCGTCTGCGCCGGCACCGCGGGGTTGACCAGCACCACCATCGGCACGCGGATGACGCCGGCGACCGGCGCGATGTCGCGGACGAAATTGAAATTGAGCTTTTCGTAGAGCGAAGCGTTGACCGCGTTCGGCACCGTCGCCAGCAGCAGCGTGTAGCCGTCCGGCGCGGCGTTCACCACCGCCTCGGTGCCGATATTGCCGGCGGCGCCGGTGCGGTTCTCGACCACGAAGGGCTGCCCGAAACGGTCGGCCAGCCACTGCCCGATCAGGCGCGCGGTGATGTCGACGCCGCCGCCGGCGGAAAAGCCCGCGACGATTTTCGCTGGCCGCGTCGGATAATCGAGCGCGGAGGCCGGTTGCGGCGAGACGGCGATGGCGAGCAGTGCGCCGGCGAGCGTGAGAATATTGCGGCGAAGCCAAAAATTCATGTCGAGCGTCCCCCTGTTAGCAGCAAGCCTATTCCAATTGCCGCGCTTTAAGTAAGGGCGTCCGCGCGTCCTGTCCCGGCGGCATGGAGACATGACGGTTGCCCATATCAAGGTGCTTGCTGACGCCCCGGCCTTGGTCATATTGTTTGTTCAGGTCGTCCATTCCGGGCGGCCGATGTTCTCAGGGCGGGGTGAAAATCCCCACCGGCGGTAAGGGTGACGTCGCCCAAGCCCGCGAGCGCCTTCTTCTCTCCCGAGAGGAAGGGTCAGCAGATTCGGTGTGATTCCGAAGCCGACGGTTACAGTCCGGATGAAAGAGAACGGTTTGCGGCGGCCCTCGTGCGTTTGCGCGCGGGCTGACGTCGTTCCGTGTGCCCTGATTCTGGTCCTGAAAGAGGAAAGCCATGAATCAGATGTTGCTAGAACCTGAAGTCCAATCCCCACCGCAGACCACGGAGGCCAATGGCACGCCCGATGTGCCCGAGCGTCCGGTGCATCCGCGTTTCGTCAAGCCGCAGCGCATCGCCTTCGTGCAGGCGTCCTGGCACCGCGACGTCGTCGAAGAATGCCGCATCGCGTTCCTCGAGGAGATCGAGGCGCGGCATATCTCGCGGGCGCAGGTCGATCTGTTCGAAGTGCCGGGCTCGTTCGAGATACCGCTGCACGCGCAACTGCTCGCCAAGACGCGACGCTACACGGCCATTGTAGCGGCCGGCCTCGTGGTCGATGGCGGCATCTACCGCCACGAATTCGTCGCCGATACCGTGATCAAGGCGCTGATGGACGTGCAGCTGAAGACCGAGGTGCCGGTGTTCTCGGCGGTGCTGACGCCGCAGCAGTTCCATGACAGCGCCGTGCACCACGAGTTCTTCCGCAAGCATTTCGTCATCAAGGGCATCGAGGTCGCGCAAGCCTGCGCCAGTACGCTGCACAGCCTGGAAAGGCTGCGCGGGCAGGTCGCGGCGGGGATCGTGGGTTAAAGGGATCGTGGGGTAAGCTTCTCGCGATCGGCTGATTGTCTCCCACCGCCGCGTCTATCGACTCGGCGGTGGGAGAGGCATGCCCGTGCAGACGGGCATGCTGAGACGATCATGTTATGAGGACGCAATCCCGGGTCACTGACAACTTGCTTGGTGCACCCGTGCTTTCGGCTATGCTGCTCTCATCAGTTCACCAACCAAGAGTGATCGAACATGGCAGGGATGGATTCGTCGGATTGGCTCGGCCTGTCGGGCCGCGTTTGCGTCGTGACCGGCGGGGGCGGCGGCATCGGCCGCGCCACGGCGGTCAGTTTTGCCAAAGCGGGCGCCCGCGTAGCGGCGATCGATCGCGACGAAGGCGGGCTTGAAGCGACGCTGGCCGAGCTGCGCAAGCTCGGCGACGGGCATCTCGTCGTCGGCTGCGACACGACAAGCACCGAGAGCGTCACCGCCGCGTCCGAGAGAATCGAAAAGTCGCTCGGGCCGTGCGGCGTGCTGGTCAACACCGCGGCCATTCTGCGCCCCGGCGCGCTCGACACCTTGTCGCTTGCCGAATGGAACAGCGTGCTCGCCGTCAACCTGACCGGCTATTTCATCTGCGCGCAGGCGTTCGGCCGGCAGATGCGCGGGCTCGGCCGCGGCAGCCTGGTTCATGTGGCCTCAATTGCCGGCAGCAACGCGCAAGGGCAGAGCGGCGCCTACAGCGTCAGCAAGGCCGGCGTGATCATGCTGTCGCGGCAGCTCGCCAACGAGTGGGGTCCGCACGGCATCCGCAGCAACGTCGTCAGCCCCGGCATGGTGATCACGCCGATGAGCCAGGCATTCTACGATACGCCCGGGGTGACCGAGCGGCGCTCGGCGGTGGTGCCGATGCGGCGGGTCGGCATGCCGCAGGACATGGCCGATGCCATCCTGTTCCTCGCCAGCGACCGGGCGTCCTACGTCAACGGCGACGAGATCATGGTCGACGGCGGCTATGCGAACATGCTGATGAACCTGGTGCCGCGGCCGGGATTTGAGTGACTGTCAAATCCTCATGGTGAGGAGCGCGCGCGTGCGCGCGTCTCGAACCATGTGGCCCGGCTGGTGCCATTCATCCTTCGAGACGCGCGAAGAGGCGCTCCTCGGGATGAGGTCTGATACTCAGTCGAACAGGCTCGATACCGATTCTTCCGCGGCCGTGCGGCTGATCGCTTCGGCGATCAAAGGCGCGATCGAGAGCGTGCGGATGTTGGGCGCCTTGACGACGGCCTCAGTCGGCAGAATGGAGTCCGTGATGACGAGCTCCTTCAGCCGCGAACCTGCGATACGCGCGGCGGCGCCACCGGACAGCACGCCGTGGGAGATGTAGGCGTAGACGTCCTTGGCGCCATTGGCGAGCAGCGCATCGGCCGCGTTCACCAGCGTGCCGCCGGAATCGACGATGTCGTCGATCAGGATGCAGGTGTAGCCGGCGCAGTCGCCGATCACGTTCATGACTTCGGATTCGCCGGCGCGTTCGCGGCGCTTGTCGATGATCGCCAGCGGGGCGTTGATGCGCTTGGAGAGGCCGCGGGCGCGGACCACGCCGCCGACGTCAGGCGACACCACCATCACGTTGGCGAGGTCGAAGCGTTCCTTGATATCGCGCACCATCAGCGGCGAGGCGTAGAGATTGTCGGTCGGGATGTCGAAGAAGCCCTGGATCTGGCCGGCGTGGAGATCGAGCGTCATGACGCGGTCGACGCCGGCATGGGTGATCAGGTTGGCCACCAGCTTGGCAGATATCGGCGCACGCGAGCCGACCTTGCGGTCCTGCCGGGCGTAGCCGAAATAGGGGATCACAGCGGTGATGCGGCGCGCGGACGAGCGGCGCAACGCATCGGTGATGATGAGGAGTTCCATCAGATGGTCGTTGGCCGGATACGACGTCGACTGGATGATGAAGGCATCCGAGCCGCGCACGTTCTCGAGGACCTCGACGAAAATCTCGTTGTCGGCAAACCGGCGGACGCTGGCCTTGGTCAGCGGCAGGTCCAGCCCTTGGGCGATGGCCTGCGCCAGAACCGGATTGGAATTGCCGGCGACCAGCTTGATCGAGCCGTTCTTGGCCGACATGGACGCTTCTCCTCGCGCCTTGCTGGATACGACGTTCAGCATATCGAGAAATCCTCGGGAAACCGGCGCGTTTCGATGGGCGAGGAGATATCAGGCAGGGGGCTCGGCTGGCAACCCGTCGGCCCGGTTTTCCCGGTCAAAAAACGGCCGATTCGTGACTTTTACGGGATCGGTTACTGGGCGCTAAAGGCGAGCACGGCGACCGCGGACGCATCCTGGGCGGGTACGGCATTTTCCATGCTCGCCACCGCTGGGCCGCGGCGCTCGGGAGCCGGGACAGGTGCATCAGGCGTTCCGTTAATCATACCCGACAGGCCGCTGAGGCCGGCCTGCGCTATCTTGCGCAACACGAGGTCGTCGGCGGCGGCCCAGGCATCGCGTCCGGCCTTGCCGGTGGCTTCCTCGCCGGACAGCCGCAGCGTCCGCTGCTGGTTGTTGTCGTAGACGTCCCACACCCAGGCGATCACGGCCTTGCCGCGCACCACCTGCGCCGACAGATAACTGCGCACGCGATAGGACGCGCGGCCCTCGCGGGAGACGATCGACAAATTGCGCAGCTTCGATTCGCTGTCGAGCACGCTGACCATGCGGTCGAAGACTTGCGGCGGCGGGCCGTCGATCGATTCGAACGTCACGGTCTGGCCGCCGCCCACGGCAGCCATCGCATTGGACGTGCTGCCTGTTGCGCCGCCGTTGGTGGCGCAGCCACCCAGGGCGGCCGCGACGGCAATAAGCGCCGCCGCGATGAGGGCGCGGGAAGCCGGCAGGCACGAAGCAGGGACAGGGACGCTCATGGTTCCCTCCGATATCGTTAAAACCTGTTAAGGTCTAGGGCGGCCGGCGTCCCGGCCCGCCAAAAAGATTGCGGCCGGCCTGTCCCCGCTCTCCTTGTTGTCGCCCGAATCCTTCGCCTGCAGGATGACCGATGCGAGCCTTCCTTCTCGATGGCTATGGTGCGATCGCCGATCACGTCCGTCTGGCTGAGATTGCCGAACCCATGCCGGGCTCTGACGACGTCCTGATCGACATCCATGCCGCCAGCCTCAATCCGATCGACTTCAAGATCGTGCATGGCGATCTCAAGCGCGTCTCGAATTACCGGTTGCCGCGCCCGTTCGGTTTCGATGCTTCTGGAATCGTGCTGGCCGCAGGCGCGCGCG